>JAAFJQ010000069.1 GCA_013298185.1 Deinococcales bacterium | reverse complement strand
ATTTGCACCTCCAAGGCGATCAGACCATCCCCAAACAAATTGCGATGCTCAAAACCCATTCTAGACTCATCAAACAGCAAATTACTGGGTTACAATTTAATTTAAAAGCCATTCAACAAAAAATTGCTTTACACGAGCAACACATCATCAAACCAACTGCGTAGACACACCCTCAGCAAGGAGTTCTTATGCCTATCGAATCTAAATTTGGTTATCGTTCAACCGCCCTCGGAGTCATCGCGGGTCATAACCTGCATGGTAAAACTGCTATGGTGACAGGTGCAAGTTCTGGTCTTGGTGTGGAAACCTGTAGAGCCTTACTGCAAGCAGGGGCAGAAGTCATCATGGCAGTGCGTGATGTGGCAAAAGGCGAAGCGGTTGCAACCCAATTGCGTCAAGAAACCAAAAACCCTGCGGTGCATCTGCTCGAGTTGGATTTATCTTCCTTGGCTTCGGTACGCTTGGCTGCTGAAGAAGCCTTGGCGGGTTGGTCGAAGCTACATATCCTGATTAACAATGCTGGTGTGATGGCAACCCCATTTTCACACACTTTAGACGGTTTTGAAATGCAGTTCGGCACCAATCACTTAGGGCATTACCTCTTCTCGAGGTTGCTGCATCCAGCGCTTCTCGCCGCCGCTCCTGCTCGAGTGGTTGCGGTCAGTTCAATTGGACATCGGCGCTCGGATGTTCACTTCGATGATTTGAATTATCAATCGCGTCCCTATGAAAAATGGGAGGCTTACGGACAATCCAAAACCGCCAATGTGCTGTTTGCCGTGGCATGGAATCAGCATTATGGTGCAGCAGGCATCACTGCCAATGCCCTTCATCCGGGTGGAATTGTCACGGGTTTGCAAAAGTTCTTACCACTCGAGGAGCAACGCGCCATGGGTTGGATAGACGAGCAAGGCGTGGTCAATCCGCTTTTTAAGACGGTTGAGCAAGGCGCAGCCACCAGCATTTGGGCAGCCGTAGCGCCAGAACTCGAGGGGATTGGTGGTTTGTACCTCGAGGATTGCCGTGAAGCACTGCCATTTGACCCCGCTCTGCCTTATTCGGGTTTTCTGCCTTACGTCAAAGACCCTGCCAACGCTGAGCGCCTGTGGCAAGTCTCGGCTGACTTGGTGGGTCTAAAAACCTAAGCAGCACCACTCAACATGTTATTTTGAAGCATGAACGTAGCCCTTAAAGAATGGGATGTGCAAACCCGAGCGCTCGAGCAAGGAAAAACCGCCTTGCTTTTTCGCAAAGGCGGCATTGTCGAGCAACGCGGAGAATTTAGCCTCGAGCATGGGCAATTTTGGTTTTACCCAACCTTTTTGCATCAGAACACAGGTGAACTCCAGACAGGTTTCCATGATTTGCTGCGCGAAAATCTCAGCGCTGGAACGGTTCACTTGCAAAGTTTTGCGGTGGTCGAAAAAGTTGCCAAACTCGAGGATTTAGCCCAAATTCGCGCCCTCGAGCCGTTCAATGCCCTGACCGCTGATGCCCTCGAGCGCAAGTTTCATTATCGCAACAAGCCTTATGTGCATGCGCTGTTGCTGAGAGTCTACACTTGTCAACCTGTTTCCCTGCTCGAGACTCCCGAGTACGCAGGTTGTGTCTCTTGGGTTGACTTAGCCCAAGATGTGCCGATGCTCGAGCCAAAGCCAGCCTTACCCGATGCTGATTTTCTTGCTCTGAAAACCCAACTCGAGGCTCTGCTGTGAGTTACTTGATTGCAGGTCATGCAGCTGATTTAACCCTGCGTGTATTCGCGGCTGACACCACGGCACTTGTTGCGACTGCTCGAGAACACCATGAACTCAGCCCAACCGCTACGGCTGCCCTTGGGCGTTCGCTGACGGGTTCGCTGCTGCTGGCACAAGTGCTGTCTAAACGCGACCAAGACCGCGTGACCCTACGAATCCAAGGCGACGGCGCACTTGGTTACATCGTCGCCGAAGGCGGGCGCGATGGCGCAGCTCGAGGCTATGTCAAATACCCCGAGGCTGACCTCCCACCTCGAGCCTTGGATGGCAAACTCGATGTTGGAGGCTTGGTCGGTAAAACAGGTGAATTCGCCGTGATGCGCCTCCTCGAGAACACCGAACCGTACACAGGCAGCGTACCGCTTGTCTCGGGGGAAATCGCGGATGACATGGCAACCTACCTCTGGCAATCCGAGCAAATCCCCAGTGCGGTGCTGCTCGGGGTGCATCTGGACTCGAGCGGTGTGACCCATGCGGGTGGTTTGCTGGTGCAAGCCATGCCGGGTGTGTTGGACAGCACCCTTGCTAAACTCGAGCAGAATATTGCCAGCCTTGGGCAACTGACCAACGCCATGCGAAATATGGGTTTGCTCGGCGCGGTGGAGCAAGCGCTAAGCGGTTTAGACCTGATTCTGCAACCAGACAGCCAAGCCCTCGAGTGGAAATGCCGTTGCAGCATTGAGCGCAGCCTCGCCAGTCTGGTTTATTTTAGTCAAGCTGAACGTCTCGAGATGATTGAGGCAGGTGGGCAGGAAGTGGTTTGTCATTGGTGCGGCACGAAATATCAAATCAGCCCCGAGGATATTAAAAGCCTAGGCTGATCTGATTGGTTCAGTCCGAAGAGCGCAACCTCTCACGGACTTCCCCAGTCGCGCTCCGCTCGACAGCCCCTTCATTGAAGGGGCTTTGTTCTTAGCCCTTGCTCTTGAACCCCCTCTTTTTCGAGGGGGTCGAGCGAAGCGAGGGGGGAGTTGTAAGGCATTGCATCTTTTCTATGTTTCACCCTCAAAGCTCATAGCCACAGCTCATAGCCTAAAACGCATCCTGCAACCAACTGATTTTGGCCCGCTCTCGAGTTGCGCCTTCAATCAACACCGCATCAAACCGACAAGGCAAGTCATCTCGCCCCAAATAAAACAAGGCAGCTCGCCTTATCAAAGCAGCTTTTCTGGCATGAATTGTTTCCCCTGCTGTGCCGTGGCTGCTCGAGGCACGTTGCTTGACTTCAATAAAAATCGTGTATCCCGCTTGGTCTTGGGCAATCAGGTCTATTTCCCCACCGCGTATGCGGTAGTTGCGTTCAACAATCCGCAACCCTGCCTGCTCGAGGTATTGAGCTGCCATTTGTTCTGCCCATGCTCCTAACATTGGCTCGAGGCGTTTTGCCATAGTTGGCATTATGGCATGGGCTTGTCTTTTTTGACTTGCTTGTGGGGTGTTAAACTCGGTCTATGCCTTCGCTCCGTGATTATCTCGAGACTTGCATAGACGCTGCTTACCTTGGTGGGAAACGCACTTTGGCGTATTTCAATACAGGTGTGAGTGTGGAAACCAAAAGCAATGATACGCCTGTAACCATCGCTGACCGCGAAGCCGAGTTGGTCATTCGGGAGCGAATTAAGCGCGATTACACTGGTCATAGCATCATCGGCGAAGAAGGCGGCATAGAATCGGGCGATGCTGAGATGAAATGGATCATTGATCCGCTCGATGGTACAAAATCCTTTATTCGTGGTGTGCCACTCTACGGCACTTTGGTCGCCCTCGAGATAGCTGGGGTTGCCAGTGTTGGCGCGGTGTACTTGCCTGTGCAGAACGAAATGCTTTATGCCGCTAAGGGCATGGGGGCGTTTTTGAATGGGCGCGTGGCTCGAGTCTCCAACACAAAGCGGCTCGAGGAAGCAACGTTACTGACCACCAGCGCCGAATCTTGCCGCAAGCGTGGCTCGCAGTACGATGCACTGGCTTCTCGGGTGCAACTCGTGCGCGGTTGGGGCGATTGCTACGGCTATGTGCTGCTGGCAACGGGCAGAGCTGAAATCATGCTCGATGCGGGTATGAACGTCTGGGATTGTGCGCCTTTGAAGCCGATTCTCGAGGAGGCTGGTGGGCATTTTACAACGTGGGCTGGCGTTCCAACCATTCATGGCTCGGATGCCGTGGGAACAAACGACGCGCTGCATAAAGAAGTCCTCGAGTTGCTGGCTTCTTAAAGTCAATTTTGATACTCGAGTAGTTTAGCTCGAGCCAAGTCCGGCACGGGCAAACTGATTTTTTGATGATGGTCGTACCAGACCAGCACCGTCTCGAGCGTGGCGCAGCCTTGCCCGTTGGCAATCACTTCGTGATGCACATGAAAACTCTTTGTACCGATTTTATTCACCCAAGTCGTGATTTGCACTTCATCGCCATAATGCACAGGGCGTAGATGATTCGCCACCACTCGAGCCAACAAGCAACTAGGGAAGGCTTTATCGGTAATCCCAAGTGCCGCAAAAAACTCGAGCCGAGCGAATTCGATGTATGAAAAAAACACGGCGTTGTTCACATGCCCAAGCATGTCAAGGTCAGCAAAACGAATAGTGATGGGTGTAGAAAATTTCATCAGTCAAATTTTCGTAGGGGAGATGTCACGAAGTGACAGAGGGGACGCCCTGTAGGACAGCATAATCTGCAATTTCCTCTCGAGAATTTCTGGCTCGAGCATAGGGCATTTGCAGGTTGGGCGAAGCGTGCTTCGCCCCTACGGTTTGCTGCTATTTATTCAAAACGGTAGCCTTTGGGTACGACCACCACGCCTTTTTCTGTAACTTTGAAGCCTCTGGCGCGGTCTTCCTCGAGGTTGACACCGATTTTCGTGCCGGGTGGAACAATCACGTCTTTGTCAAGAATCGCGTTTTGGACAATACTGTTGCGTCCAATTTCAACTTCATCGAACAAGACACTGCGCTGCACCAAGGCATACGAATTGACTCGAGCGCGACGGAATAACACCGAATCGCGCACTGTGCCACCTGAGATAATCACACCACCAGCTACAAGGGAGTTCAGCGCTCGACCAGTGCGGTCGCCGGTTTCATGAACAAACTTAGCGGGTGGGCTGTCGGCGTTGACGGTTCTGAGGGGCCACTCGGGGTTGTACAAATCAAATTCTGGATTGACTGAAATCAGTTCCATGCTGGCTTCGTGGTAGGCATCCAAAGTCCCGACATCTTTCCAGTAGGTGTTCGGGCGTTCTGAACCCGGTATTGGATTTTTGAAAAAATCATAGGCATGCAGGTGATACCCGTCACGCAAGGCTCGAGGTAACACGTCCTTACCAAAGTCTTTGCTCGAGTTGTCGTCTCGGGCATCCAAGTCCAGTAAATCCTCGAGGGCTTTGCGGCTAAAAATATAGTTCCCCATGCTGGCAAGTGCCATGTCGGGCTTTCCAGGCATGGGAAATGGGGTTTTTGGTTTTTCTTGAAATTCGGTGATTCGGTTGCGGTCGTCCACACCCAGCACGCCAAAGCGGCTGGCTTCCTCGAGTGGCACTGGAAAAGCCGCAATACTGACATCGGCGCGGGTGTCCATGTGTTCTTGGATCATGTGGTCTACGTTCATTTTGTAGATGTGATCGCCGCTGAAAATCGCAATGCAATCGGCTTTGTGGTTTTCGATCAGGTGCATGTTTTGCCAAATCGCATCGGCTGTGCCGCGATACCAAACCGCGCCGAGTTCTTCAAAACGGTACTGCTGGGCTGGTACGAGGGTAATAAAGTAATCCGACAAAAACGACCCAAAGCGCCATCCGCGTTGAATGTGTTCGGTCAGGGATTGGGCTTTGTACTGGGTCAGAACGTAAATTCCGTAAATCTCGGAGTTGATAAAGTTGTTAATCGCAAAGTCAATGATGCGGTACTTCGCACCAAATGGCACTGCCGGTTTGGAACGTTTTGAAGTGAGAGGTGCGAGCCTCGAGCCTTGACCACCAGCTAGAATCATGCCTAAAGTGCGGATTGCCATGTTGTACCTCCGGATAGGAACAGTATAACAGCCTTGGCGATGAACAAGGCAAGACCACGCTCGAGACTGGTGAAAAATCTATTTTTTGAGTTTGTAAATTCTGGTTGCGGTTGTCTCGAGTACATCTTGCAATTCGGCTTGACTGAAATTTTGCTTGATAAGCTCGAGCAGGTCGTTATAAGAACCAGCCAATAAGCAAACAGGATGGTCACTGCCAAACATGCAGCGACTCGAGCCGAAAGTCTTCAGAAGTTCTTGGATGTACGGTTCTAGGTCGGTTGTTGTCCAAGACCCCCAATTGGCTTCGGTGGTCAGCCCAGAGATTTTCACCACGACATTCTCGAGCGCCGCAAATTGCTGCATGGATTGTTGCCAAGAGGCAAATTCGTTGTTTTTGATGTTTGGTTTTCCAGCGTGATCAAGTACAAATTGCAATTTTGGATGCTTTGAAGCTGTCTCGAGACAAGCGGCGTATTCGCGTTTGGAGCAGACAAAATCATAGACCAAGCCAACCTGCTCGAGAAGGCTTAAGCCGTTTTGTACGTCGGGGCGCAGTAGCCAATTGGGGTCTGGTTCTTCTTGGATTTGATGCCGAATGCCTCTGAGCCACTGCCCATTGTCTGACTCGAGCAGGTTTTTTACAGTTTTCTCGAGGTTCGGGTTGGTTAAGTCTACCCAGCCGACCACACCCGCCACAAAATCCGTGTCAGCTGCGATTTGCAGGTATTCTAGGGTTTCGTCTAAACTGTGTCGGGTTTGTACCAAAATGGTTTTGGTCACACCATTTTTCTCGAGTTCAGGACGAAGATCATCAGGGCTAAAATCGCGTTGCAAGGGCTTTAATCCCTCGAGCCAAGGGTAATGAATTCGACTTGGAAAAATAAAGTGTTGATGCGCGTCTATCATCGGTCAAGCTCCGTGATTTGGGTTTGTGTGCCGAGTCCTTCAATGCCAAGGTGCATGGTCTGCCCAGCTTTGAGGTAAATCGGTGTGGGTTTGATGCCCAAACCAACGCCTTGCGGTGTACCTGTGCTGATCACATCGCCGGGGTGCAAGGTAAAAAACTGACTGAGGTAGCTGACCACTTCGGCTACACCAAAAATCATATCGGCGGTACTCGAGTCTTGGTATTTGTGTCCGTCCACCTCGAGCCACAAGCGCAGGTTCTGCGGGTCTGGGATTTCATCTTTGGTGACCAAATAAGGACCAATTGGACCAAAGGTATCGCAACCTTTGCCTTTGTCCCATTGCCCGCCACGCTCGAGTTGGTATTCGCGCTCTGACAGGTCATTGATCACGCAGTATCCCGCCACATACTCGAGGGCAGATTCTTTGGAAACATACTTGGCTGGTTTGCCAATAATCACACCCAGTTCAACTTCCCAATCGGTTTTGACCGAGCCTCGAGGAATACGTACGGCGTCGTTTGAACCAATGATGCTCGAGGTGGCTTTCATAAAAACCACGGGTTCGGTGGGAATGGCTGCACCTGTCTCGAGTGCGTGCTGGCGGTAATTTAAGCCAATGCAAATGAACTTGCCAACCCCGCTGACGCAAGCTCCGATTCTCGAGTCAGAAGGAAGAATTGGTAGTGCCTCGAGGTTTCCTATTTGCTCGAGGTTGGGTATGGTCTGTGGATTGATGTCCGAGATGATGCTCGAGAGATCACGGATGTTGTTTTGGTTGTCCAGCACAGCTGGTTTCTCGAATCCAATTTCGCCTACACGTAAGAATTTCATAAGCTCCAACCTCCGTCTATAATGTGGGTCTGTCCTGTGGTGAAGCTGCTTTCATCGCTGCCGAGGTAAACCGCTAAGGCAGCAATTTCAGCTGGTGTACCAACCCGACCCATCGGCTGACGCGCAATAAAGGCTTGACGCACAGCTTCTTCTGATGCTCCAGAATTCTGAGCTTGGTTTGAAACTCGAGCTTTCCAAGATGGCGATTCAACCGTTCCGGGGCAAATTGCGTTGCAGCGAATCCCTCGGGTCACAAAATCAGCGGCTACGGCTTTGGTCATGCCGATGATTGCAGCTTTGCTTGCGCCGTAGACAAACCGGTTCGGTGCGCCTTTGATGCTCGAGGCGACTGAGGCAATGTTGATGATGCTCCCACCACCTTGCTCGAGCATTTTGGGAAGTGCGGCTTGCATCATCCAGAACATGCTTTTGGCATTGAGGTTGATTGAAAAATCCCAATCTGAATCGCCACACTCGAGAATCGTTCCATGATGCACAAAACCAGCGCAGTTGACCAAAATATCCAATTTGGGAAGTGATGCCATCAACTCGAGAATCTGGGTTTTCTCGAGAACATTCAGCGCTTGGGTTTGGCAATTTAACCCTTCGAGCAAATCGGGTTTGACATCGGTGGCAACCACAACAGCACCCTCGAGAATCATTATTTCGGCAATGGCACGTCCGATGCCTTGCCCAGCGGCGGTTATCAAAACGGTTTTACCTGTCAAACGATTCATGGGTTCTCCTCGAGTAGTCCCGCTTGAATGAAATCCTGCCACAGCTCGGGCGGAATGCTTGTCTCAAAGTTCTTTAGACTGTCCTCGAGTTGCCCTAAGTTCCGCGCTGCTATCAGCACGCTTGCCACGGCGGCGTGCCGATATGGGAATTGCAAGGCGGCGGCTTTCAGCGGCACACCATGACGTTCGCAAATGCTTTTGAGTGCCAAGGCTCGAGTTAAGAGGGCTTTGGGGACTGGTACATAGTTGTACATCGCGTTTGGGCTTGGATTTGCCAACAAGCCACTGTTGTAGACACCGCCAATCACAACGCCAATGCTGTGCTGAGCGCAATAGTTCATAAAAGGTAGCGACTCCTGCTCGAGTAGGGTATAACGCCCCGCCAGCAGGAACACATCAAATGGCGCAGCTTGGGCAAACTCGAGTGGCATTTGCCATTGGTTCATGCCAGCCCCAACCGCGCCAATTACGCCTTGGTCGCGCAATTCAAACAAGGCTTTGGCACTGCCAGACAGCACATCTTGCACTGTGGCATCCACCGCATCAGGGTCGTGAATCAGGGCAATATCCAGTTTGGATAGTTTGGTGCGAGCCAAGGTCGCCTCGAGTGAGCGCATTGTGCCATCATAAGTAAAGTCGTATGCAACATTCATTTGTGATGGCGAATCAAACCATTTTTTACCGTCAGGCTGAAGCTGCGTCGGATGCACTGGGTAATTGGCACTCAGCAACCGTCCGACTTTGCTCGAGAGACGAAAACCATCTTTGCCTTGTAAAAAAGCCCCAATCCGTTGTTCGCTCGAGCCAAAGCCGTACCACGGAGCGGTGTCAAAATAACGAATACCAGCTTCCCAAGCGGCTTGAAAAACTTCTCGAGCCTCGAGTTCAGAAACCGCATGAAACAACCCACCTTGGGTTGCCACGCCAAAACCAAGTCGGGTGATCGGGACTTGATTGCCAACATGGGTTATATCTGTGACTTTATACATGGGTGTTCTTCCAGACTTCACCACTCGGGAATTCGTACTGCTCGAGTGAATCGGCTTTCATTTCGATGCTGTAACCGGGAGCTTTTGGCGCAAGGTAATGCCCGTTTTGAATTTCGCACGGCTCAAGAAAATGTTCATGCAGATGATCCACAAATTCAGTCACGCGGTTCTCGAGTGAACCAGACACGGCAATATAATCAAAAATACTCAGGTGCTGCACGTACTCGCACAGTCCAACCCCGCCAGCGTGAGGGCAGACAGGAACACCAAATTTAGCGCACATCAACAGCACCGCCAAATTTTCATTGACCCCGCCCATTCGGGCTGCATCTATTTGACAAAACGAAATCGCCTTGGCTTGCAGCAGTTGCTTAAACAGCACGCGGTTCTGACCCATTTCGCCTGTGGCAACCCCAATGCCGTGTGGGCGCATGGCAGCCGCAATGGTAGCGTGACCAAGAATATCGTCGGGACTGGTGGGTTCTTCAATCCAGAGCGGCTTAAATTGTACAAGGTGCTGCATCCAATCAATGGCTTGCCCGACATCCCAGACTTGGTTGGCATCCACCATTAAGTAATTATCCCAACCGATTTCCTCGCGGATGATGGCGGCTCGCCGCAGGTCATCTTCTAAATTGCGTCCGACTTTAATTTTAATGTGCTTAAAACCCTGCGCCAAGGCTTCTTGGCATAAGCGCCTGATTTTATCATCGGGGTAGCCAAGCCAGCCTGCACTGGTGGTATAAGCGGGATAACCTTGCTCGAGTATTTGAGCGGTGCGAGTGGCTTTGCTCGGTTCAAGACGGGTGAGAATCTCGAGGGCTTCGGTAGGGGAGAGGGCATCGGTGATGTAACGAAAATCAATGCAGCGCACCAATTCACTTGGGGTCATGTCGGCAAGTAAACGCCACAGGGGTTTACCGATTTGTTTTGCCCATAAATCCCAAACCGCGTTAATCACGGCTGCTGTCGCAAGGTGGATCACACCTTTTTCCGGACCAACCCAACGCAATTGCGAATCCGAGGTGATATGACGATAAAACATGCCCATATCGGCGGTGAACTCCTCGAGGTCCCGCCCAACAATCAGTGGCTCGAGGGCATGAACAGCCGCCACCACGACTTCATTGCCTCGTCCAATCGTGAAGGTCAGACCATGTCCACTGAGGCTGGAGTCTGTCTCGAGAATCACATAAGCCGCACTGTAATCAGGGTCTGGATTCATGGCATCTGAACCGTCCAAGTGTTTCGAGGTTGGGAAACGAATGTCTTTGACATGCAGCTTTGTGATTTTCATGTTCACCTCTTGGCGCTTAATACTCGAGTTTTGGTTGAGTGGCTGCCAAAAAAACCATAGACCAACTGATAGATAAGGGCTGGCTCTGGGCATTGGCTATGAATTTGGGCATTGTTGTGCCTAGCAGTTTACCAGATGTCCAGTTCATCTGGTTTAGAGTTCCCTTGGGTGTTACACTACATTTGATGATTGCTTCTCCTTTCAAAGCCAGAGGTTTAATTGAACGTTGGCGCTCGAGGCTGCCCGTCAGTGCCAAAACCCCCGTCATTTCGCTCGGTGAAGGCGACACGCCATTGGTCGAACTTCGTGGACCGCTCGAGGCTCGAGAACGTGGTATTCGCCTCTTTGCCAAATTCGATGGAGCAAACCCCACGGGCAGCTTCAAAGACCGTGGCATGACCATGGCGGTTTCTAAAGCGCTTGAGGATGGAGCAAAAGCCATTGCTTGTGCCAGTACAGGCAATACCAGCGCGGCGGCGGCGGCATATGCCTCGAGAGCCGGTGTGGACTGCATTATTGTGCTGCCTGCTGGCTATGTGGCGGCTGGGAAAATTGCACAAACGATTCTGATGGGTGCTAAAATTGTGCAAATCGAAGGAAATTTCGATGATGCGCTGCGCTTGGTGCGCGAACTCTGCGAAGTCACACCAATTGCTTTGGTGAACAGTGTCAACCCGTACCGCATCGAAGGGCAAAAAAGCATTGCCTTTGAGGTGGCAGAAAGTTTTGACTGGGATGTCCCCGAGTACCACGCCTTGCCCGTGGGTAACGCTGGTAACATTACCGCACACTGGAAAGGCTACACCGAGTTATTTGAGGATAAAACCACCTCGAGAAAACCGATCATGCTTGGTTTTCAAGCCGCAGGTGCAGCCCCAATTGTGCTTGGTCATGCGGTCGAGAAACCCGAAACGATTGCCACCGCGATTCGCATTGGCAACCCTGCCAGTTGGTGCTATGCGCTGGGTGCGAGGGACGAATCTGGCGGTGTGATTGAAGCCGTAACCGATGAAGAAATTTTAACCGCGTATCAGTTTCTTGCCAAAGAAGGCATGTTCTGCGAACCCGCCAGCGCCGCCAGTTTTGCTGGGGCATGGCGAATGATCAAAGAAAACCGCATCCCAGATGGCTCGAGGATTGTTTGTACTTTAACTGGTCACGGCTTAAAAGACCCAACCACCGCCAGTAAACTCGCCAGCCTCGAGACTCCTGTACTAGCCACGCTCGAGGCGCTGCAACGGGCAATTGGGGTTTAGTTAAAACTTCTGGACACAACCACCGTGGGGTTGTTAGGTAATCCTTTCCACACTTCTGGTGTCTCGAGCAGTTCGATTTGCCCAATTTTCTTTGCCCCAGACACATTGACCGCAAAAAGACGGTAACTTGTGCCGTCGGTTGGGTTGCCAGCTTTGGGGTCGAGGTTTGTACCAAACCATGTTCTAAAACCACCTTGTACTGCAATCAATTGCTGGCTGCTGTCAGCAAACGTGACGCGCAAGGTGTAATCGCAACCTGAGTTGAGGCAATACCAAGAGTTCTGGCTGGTGTTCGGCACAATACTGGCTAATTCTGCTGCATTACTTGGGTCAATGGTGCGGCGTAAATTGCCTTTGTACGCCAGTGGCGAATAGATGTAGGTGGTGCTTGGGTTGTACTCGAGGGTATCGCGGTAATCGAGGCTGGTGTTGTCCACTTTTTCGGTGATGCTGCTCAGGCTCACACTGACCAAAATGGTTTGCACATCCACATTGCGCTGAGTCGGTAAATTATTATCCAAACCAAAGATGCCATTACTGACGGTTTTGGTTTCTACTGGCACAAACGCCGAGTCAAGCGAATCCCAACGGCTGTAGCCTGTGCTGGATTTGGTATCTGGGATAATTTTGCCATTTTGGAAACTGCGTTTTCCATCTTTGATTGTGGTTGTTCCCTCGAGATATTGTTGTACCACTCCAGCGTTAAAATCAGAGAACATGGCGTAGACATCCCCCTTGGCTTGGTCGCCTGCGCCGCTTTGCATGGGGTCTTGTTTGATGCACTGACCACTTGCACTCAATTGCCGTTGACTTTGGCAATTCTTAAAAGACGATGCGGTTTGAGGAATGAACGGACTGAGGAACAAATTGCCCTGCAAATCAAAGCCCCAACTCGAGCCTTTTAAGCTGCCAGCCGCGTATGGGTATTCGCTGTTGTTAAATCCATCTTCGGCGTGAGGCATTCCGTACCCATGTCCAAGTTCGTGGATAAAAATACCACTGTAATCATGGTCGCCTGTGGTCACACTGCCACCACCCAAGCCACCGCCGGGATAGACATATTTTCCAGCTTGATTTGCCATCAGTAGTGGTGCGTAGATTTGATTGTTGGTGTTCTCCTCGCCGTTGGCACTGCGGATACCCCGAAGGATGTTCAGTACAGCACTCATCACCGCAAAACCATCGCCTTGTTGTTCGGAATAACTGACTTTTTGAGCTGCCCGCCCTTGGCGCGGACCGACAATAATTTCTGACCAAATAATTTTTTCTAAGTTGTGGTTCTGGATGTTCAGCTTAGAAATTGGATGCTTGGCAAAATACTCATCGCGGTTGGCTTGTGGAATTAAGGCACTCTTGGAAAGCGGCACATCGGTTTCCTTTGTACCAAACAAATAAAACGGTAATGTGTAAATGTTCATTTCAGTCGGCGCTCCGACTTTGACCGCGACCTTAGCGCTGGATTGACCACCCATACGAACCGATACTTCAAGACCCGCCACAACCCAAGCTGCCTCGAGTTTGGCAAAGTAAGCTGTGGTGCTGTAAGGCGCACCACCCACCTCGGTTTTGGGCAGGCTGGCTGGTGGGTTTAACCCAACCTCACCAAGTTTTTGATTGCCTTTCCAAGCCTCGAGCATCGGGGTTTGAATCGTACCTGAACTGGTCAAATCCATCAGAACCAAGGCTTCGCGCTGCCCAACCAAATGCAGTTTGGTGTTCTGCATTTTCGTGCCTGCCCAAGTTTTACCTGTGGCTGGAATCACATGGGTTTGAGCCACCTCGAGCTTACTGATATTGATGCTGATGCTCGGAGTGGTGTTGGTGCTGGTGCTTTCTGAACCACTGCTCCCCAAAGGCGAACAAGCAAGAAAAGGCAAAATGACCAAAGGTAAGAAACGTTTCATTCAAGGCAGCCTACAGCGCTTTTTTAGCCAAGAACGAATGATTTTTCACGTTCAGTTCAACCTTCAAGAACCCCGCGCACCCGTTCAGGCAAATGCCGCCAGTCTCTTTGGGTGATGCTGCTTAAAGGTTGGTGCAACTGCAAAGCCAAGTACGCCTTGGCAGTCAGCTCGAGGTAAAGCCGCATTTCAGGCGCGTTATTGGCTAGGATTTGCAATGCCAAAGACTCGAGTTGCCCCGATAAATACTCGAGGGCGAGAAACTGAGCGCATTGCATCAGGTCGTCCCCCTCGCCTAGCTCGAGCATCAGGTCTGGGTTACGAATGATTTTTGAACGCCAGACTTGGGTTAAAGGCTGTCGCAACGTAATTCGGCAATGAGCGCAAGGTTCTGGGGTTTCGGTCAGCGTGCCACAAATCGGGCAAGGCACAAAACCATGTTTGATACGATCAAGCCGAGCTTTGGCAAAGGCTTCGGCGGCGCTTTGAATCGTGCCACGAATGCTTTCTGGAGTTGACTCGAGACTCTGGGCAATGCGTTTTTGCTCGGCAGCAGGTAACTTCACCGCTCGAGAGACGGTGCTGGTTTTGCTTTTCTCGAGCTTACCAACCGTGAATTGCAAGCGCATGGGCGCAGCATTGCCAAGTAAATCTCGGAGCTTAGCAAGGTAAAGCGGCGTGTTCAAACTAAAAAAATTAGCAGCCGTGTTGTCCTGTACCCGAATCACCATGATTGTTTCCTTGGATTCACGGTCTTTACGAAATTCAATCGCCTTGGTGGTACGCGCCAACTGATGTCCAACCGCATCATCCCACGCCGCCAACAACCGCGCTTTTTCAAAACTGCGCTTCCAGCCTTTGCGTTCTACAACCCGCTCGAGAATCCCCGCCACAGGTCGGATACCCCCAACCCTCGAGCGTTGCGGACGTGTGGAGCGCATCATATTGCCTCGAGTTTACCGTGTTCAATTTTATAGGACACCCCTGCTCGAGGCGGGCTTTCGGTGCCGGTTACAATGGCTTGAGGTGCATTGGCAGCCATGTTCAGCAAGTAATCACGGCGGCTCGAGTCAAGTTCAGCGGTGAAATCATCAATCAGCAGCACGGGTGGTTCTTTGAATTTTTCGGATAGCAAAATATATTCGGCTTGGCGCATCGCAAGGGCAATCGTGCGAGCCTCGCCCCTCGAGGCATAATCAGCGGCTTTTGACCCAGACAACAAGACCTCTAAATCATCGCGGTGCGGTCCAATAGCTGTGCTACCTCGAGCCAGTTCTTCACGGCGTTTTTCGCGCAGATGAACCGCTAAATCATCCAGCCGCGCCGTCTCGAGGAGCTTCAAATCCAGCACTTTTTGATTACCCGCCAGCTGCGTGTGGGCTTCTCGCGCCAAATCAGTCAAGCGGTTCATGGCACGCCTCCGAAGCCGCATGATTTCCGAAGCATACTCGAGCAGTTTTTCATCCCAAACCTCGAGCATGGTGTCTTCAAAGCGCTCGAGTTTCAAAATCACATTGCGTTGCTGCACCACGCGCTCGTACTGCTGCACCAACTGCCCGTAACGCGGCGAGACTTTGGAGACCAGTGCATCCAAAAAACCACGGCGCAGGCTTGGGCTGCCATGTACCAAATCAGCATCCTCGGGGCGAATCAGCACCGCACTGGCATGACGCGCCAACTCTGCCACGCGCACCGTCACACCATCCACTTTGGCACGTTTTTTACTCGGGGCAAGACCAACCTCGAGCTTAGAAATGCCGTCCTCGCGCTCGATTTCCACACCCACAAAGGCTTCTTTTTGTCCGAGCAGCACCACCGTTTCTAACTTAGAGACATCCAGAACCCCTGTTAGGGCTAAGAAAATCGCCTCGAGAACATTGGATTTGCCCATGCCATTACCACCGATGATGGCGGTCACACCCGACCTGAACTCGAGTTTGTTTGGCTCGAGGTTACGGAAATTCAGGGTGGACAGCGAACGGAGGAGCATAAGGCTAGTTTACGGGAAAAAGGGGATGTAAAAAAGACGCGGGTCGAACTCCCCCCTCGCTTCGCTCGACCCCCTCGAAAAAGAGGGGGTTCAAGGGCAAAGGCTGTGGTTGTTAAGCCTCTTCAATGAAGGGGCTGCCTAGCGTAGCGAGGCTGGGGAAGTTCGTAAGAGCTTACGTTTTTACTATTTCTCTCACCCCATCGGCAATAGCACTCGAGGTCTGAACACCGTGGCTTTCAAGATTCCATCCCTTGCATGGAAAACCTCGCTTGTGATGGCATCTTGCCAAGAGCCTTCAAAAACCCCTGTCAGTGCCGTGTTGAAATTCATGGTTTGGGCTGTGCCTCGGTTGATGCCAATCAGCGCCGTTTCAATGCGCCCATCGGCATGGGTGTAGGTTCGTGCAAAGGTCATGGCATCATAACGATGCTCGAGGAATTTCAAATCACCACCTTGTAGGGCTTTGCTTTGTTTGCGAACCCGAATCAGGGTTTTCACAAATTCTCGTAAGCCCAGATTCCATTTTTTCTCATCCCAAGGAAAAGGTGCGCGACAGTGAGGGTCGCCGCCGCCACGCAAGCCTATCTCGTCGCCGTAGTAAATGCCGGGGATGCCGGGGTAGCACAGCAGCATCGCAAAGGCACTTTTGAGTTTTTCAACTTCGCCGTTCATCACCTCGAGCGGACGGGGAATATCGTGTGAGCCGAACAGATTATAATGCGAGAAGCGCATTGGCGCGGGTATGACGCGGTAACTCTCCTCGAGAACCGCCACCAGTTCATTGGTTGGCAAGTTGACTTGATAACCGTAATGATCTTTGCCGCCCAACCAAGCAAGAATCGGCAGCCCAAAGCCTTGGTAGTTCATTGCGCCGTCCTCACCGCCGCCTGTGTGTTCGTACACTTCTGAAACGCCTTGCAGTGCGCCTTCGGCATCAAGAAATCGCTCGCCAAAAATCCAGCTTTCAGGGTTCTCGAGCCTCGCCGCTTGACGCAACCGATGATGAATCTCGAGGTTGCCGCGTTCCGTGCCTGATTTGCCCATCATGTGCGCCACATCCAAGCGCCAACCATCCGCGCCAGCCCGAATCCAGTGACGCACAGGGGAATGCTGATTCTCGAGGAAATGATGAAACGCCATCGGCGCGTCAAAGTCCAGCTTAGGCAGGGTTTTCACACCAAAGAACGCCTCGTAAGTCCCATCGGCGCGAAAGGTGTACATTTGGCGTTCCATGCGGTTCTCGAGCGCTTTTTGAAATTCAATGCCTTGGTTGCCGGTGTGGTTAAAGACACCATCTAAAATGATTTTGAAACCTTGGGCTTGGCTGTCTTTGATCAGCGCATCAAAAGCAGCTTGACCACCAAAATGCGGGTCCACCTCGAGATAATTGCTGATGTCGTACTTGTGGTTGCTTGGGCTGGTGAAAATCGGATTGAGGTACAAACCATTGACACCCAAATCGGCTAGGTACGACAGTTTTTGCCGAATCCCCTCGAGATCACCACCCCAATGCTGTAGCGGTCCAAGTTTTTGATCGGGCAGGGCATCCCATTCCATTTTCTGCACGGGTTTGCCCATGTAGATGTACTCGCCGTCTTTGACATCGTTGTCTGGGTTTCCATTATAAAACCGATCTGGGAAAATCTGATAAAACACACGGTCATCCAACCAATCTGGGCGGTGATGCTCGGCAAGAAAAACAAACCAATCACGAAAAGCTGGATTGGTGCGTTGCACGCCTTTGGTGCTGAACTTAAAACTCTCAGAAGCGGTATGAACCCAA
>JAAFJQ010000068.1 GCA_013298185.1 Deinococcales bacterium | reverse complement strand
TTTAAGCGGCAATGACACAAAACTACACTTTGGTTTCCCAAGCAACGCCACCCTCGAGCAACTCGAGGTGATTTGGACGGATGGGACCAGCAGTGTGGTGAATAACCTCAAAACCAACACACAAATGATAATTCGGAGGAAACCATGACCAGTACCACGCCAACCATGCTGAACTTACTGCGTTTTCGTGGACGTACCATACCACTGGCAATTGGCTCGAGCATTGGGTTATTGCTGGCTGGACTCGCCATGACCCAAGCCAACCTGCCTGTTTGGGGCGGCACAACCATGTTCCTTGGTGCAATCGCCGTACCTGTTGCCCTGAAATTCCGCGATGACTTGGTGCTTTGGGGAACAGCCGCTTGTGTGCTAGGTGGCTTATTGCTGCTCCAAGGTTTTCACACCATCGAGCATATTGTGCAAATCATTCAGTTTTACCTCCTCAACCGCCCACCAGTCCTCAGCCAAGGCTTAATCTCGAGCCTGAATGTTGAATGGGTGCATTTCATTTGGAATTGGACAGTTTGGGGCATGGTGGTGTACTTAATGCGAAACGGCATGAAAAGCATTTTCACCATTCCATTCTTTGTCTGGATGACGATGCACAGCTTAGAACACACCTACATGCTGCTCAATTACCTCCATGTCTCGGCAGAGCTTGGGCAACTGAACCTGCCACAATTTGGCTCAGCTCAAGTCCTACCCGGTATCCTAGGGCGCGATGGTTGGCTTGCCAATAACTTAGCATTTTGTCGCAACATCCCCGGTCTAAGCACCCTACCTCGAGTGGCAGTGCATTTTTATTGGAACGTAGGCGAAATGCTGCTGCTGCTTTTAGCGGCTCGAGAGGCGCTGCCCAAGATGGTCAAAAAAGGCATTTAATCCAAACCACAAAAACGTGTCTGCCACAAAAAAGCCTCCCCCACGCTCGTTCCTCGCGTTTCCCCCTCAAAGAGGGGGGCTTAAAAACCCAAGCCCTTGCTCTTGATTTTGCACCCATCTTTGAGGGGTCACGAGAAGCAAGGGGAGTGCCTGAGAGATTACTTTTTGGTAAAACCGTTCAGAAAATCCATTCCACAATTTACTTGCTTAGATGATTCAAACGTAAGTCAATTCATTCTATAAAAAGCCCAAACCCCATAGACTCAAAACGGCTCATCACATAAAACCATCAGGAGTAAACCATGAATCCAAAAATCACCCTCATCGGCGCTGGCAGCACAGTTTTTGCTAAGAATTTACTGGGCGATATTCTCAGTTACCCCGAACTTGAAAAGTCCGAGATTTGGTTATACGACATCAACCCCGAGCGGCTTCACACCTCGGAAATCGTGGCGCAAAAAGTGGCTCAAGCCCTTGGGGTCAAGCCCAAAATTGTCACCACCACCGACCCTAGGAAAGCCCTCGAGGGGGCGGGTTATGCGATCAGCATGATTCAAGTTGGTGGGTATAAACCAAGCACCGTCATAGACTTCGAGATTCCCAAGAAATACGGATTGCAACAAACCATTGCCGATACGCTGGGCATTGGTGGGATTATGCGCGGCTTACGAACCATTCCAGTGCTGCTCGAGTACACACGCATCATGGAAGAAGTCTGCCCGAACGTGCTGCACCTCAATTACGTCAATCCAATGGCGATCAACTGTATTGCCCTAGCCAAAGCCAGCCCAATCAAACTGGTTGGCTTATGCCATAGCGTGCCGCACACCGCCAAAGAACTGGCGCAAGACCTTGGCGTGCCACCCGAAGAAGTTCAGTATTTGGTGGCTGGAATTAACCACATGGCGTTTTACTTGAAACTCGAGCAGCATCATAAAGATGGGCGCATCGAGAATCTGTACCCTAAAGTGCGCGACTTTGTGCAGAACGGAAAATTTACCCGTCGTGTTTCGGCAGATATGCCCTGGGGCTTGACCGACCATGTGCGTTACGAAGTCTTTAAGCATTTTGGTTATAGCGTGACTGAATCCAGCGAGCATTTCAGCGAGTACGTGCCGTGGTTCATTAAGCAGCACCGCCCAGATTTGCTCGAGCGGTTTAGTATCCCCATAGATGAGTACATTCGTCGTTGTGAACTGAATACTGCCAAATGGCAAGATTTGCAAGTACGGCTCGAGAACAAAGATGAAACACTCGAGGTCAAACGCAGTGTTGAGTACGGCAGCCTGATTATTCATAGTTGCGAAACAGGGCAGCCTCGGGTGATTTATGGCAATGTTCCGAATACGGGCTTGATAGATAACCTGCCCAATGGTTGCTGTGTTGAAGTGCCGTGCTTGGTG
This sequence comes from Deinococcales bacterium, assembly GCA_013298185.1. GTDB lineage: Bacteria > Deinococcota > Deinococci > Deinococcales > JAAFIG01 > JAAFIG01. The sequence goes on along the minus strand of JAAFJQ010000068.1, from coordinate 15,173 downwards.
GATAAAAACGGGATTCAACCCACCAAAATTGGCGAAATACCAATGCAGCTTGCGGCGATGATGCGAACCAACATCAATGTGCAAGAACTGACCGCCGAAGCGGTTTTAACAGGCAACCGCCAACATATTTACCATGCCGCCATGCTCGACCCGCACACGGCGGCTGAGCTGGACTTAGACCAGATTAAGAACTTGGTGGATGATTTACTCGAGGCACACGATACGATGATTCCAGAGTCAATGCGGCTCGAGACTCGAGTCCTTGAAGCCACAAGGTAGACTGAGTGAATGAAAATGCGCGTCACCAGTCAGCAAGTGGCACTACGCGCTGGGGTTTCCAGAACCACGGTTTCTTTTGTTCTGAATAACATTCAAAACAGCAACATCCCAGAAATTACTCGAGCCAAGGTTTTAAGAGCCGCCGAGGAACTTGGTTATGTTCCCAATGCAGCAGCTAAAATGCTGGTCAGTGGCAAAACCCAAACGATTGGTATTGTCGTGTCGCACGCTCAGCATTTGGCAGTGGATGCCTTCATTCCGCAACTCTTGTACAGCCTCAGTCAGCACAGCCAAGAAGCCGGTTATAACCTCCTGCTCGAGACGGTGCTGGATGTCTCTCAGCCAGATGCTTACCTTGAATTGGTACAAGGGCATCATATTGATGGTTTGGTGGTGGTCAACACCCGCTCGGACGATTCTCAACTACCAGAACTGGTTCGCAGAAAATTCCCTGTGGTGGTACTTGGTTTCCCGCGTTGGACTGCCCTGCAAGACGAACTGCATTATGTGGCAACCGATACTGTCAGGGCGACCAAGGAAATTATGCGGCACTTAATTGATTTAGGACACAAGCGCATTGCCCACATTACTTTTTCGCCCGAGGTTTATTACGCCACCGAAGACCGCCACCAAGGGTACCGCCAAGCCCTCGAAGAAGCCAACCTCGAGTACCGCAAGAACTTAGTTGCCTACGGCAATTACAGTGCTGAAAGTGGCTTTATCGCCATGCAAAAAGTCTTAAAACATAAACCAACGGCTGTTTTTGCTGGCAACGACACAATTGCGATTGGTGCAATGGCAGCCATTCACCAAGCGGGCTTACGCATCCCCCAAGACATTGCTGTGGTTGGATACGACGACATTCCGACTGCGCCGTACCTAACCCCACCCCTGACCACGGTGCGGGTCTCAGCCCTCGAGCATGGGCAGAAAGCCATTGGCATTCTCGAGAAACTGATGCGCGGCGAGGAACTGGCGCAAAAAAGCATTGATTGCGAAACCAAATTGATTGTGCGTCAATCATGTGGTGCTAAGCCAAACGCTCAAGAATCAAGGGTGGAGCGCTAACTGGCTGCTGCCCAATCATAAACGCCGCCTCGAGCAAGTGCTGAGCCGTCTCGAGTCCACGTTGATTGTGGTAAATCACAGCAAGAACATCGCCAGCTTGAATGGCATCGGCGGGTTTAGCGCAGATTTCCACACCAACGCTGTGGTCAATCGCTTCGCCTTTCTGCTCGCGCCCACCGCCCAGTGCCAGCACAGCTTTGCCGACGGCTAAGGCATCTAAGCGCTCGAGGTAGCCGCTACTTTTAGCCCGAATTTCTGAGCGCCCAGAGGCGATAACGAATTTCTCGGGTTGAATGATGTAACTGGCATCACCACCTTGAGCCGCAATAAACGCCTTGAATTTCTCGAGTGCTGCGCCAGAATCAAGGGCTTTTTTGGGTAACTCGAGAGCATCCTGACTCGAGAAACCCTCCGCGAGTAGCGTTTCTTCTGCCAGCGCCAAGCAGAGTTCTCGCAAATCAGTTGCGCCTTGCCCAGACAGGGTGGCAATCGCTTCTTGGACTTCGAGCGCATTGCCCATCATCCGCCCCAAAGGGGTTTCCATGTCAGTCAGTACTGCTCGGGTGTTGCGTCCAGCCAAGCGCCCAATCTCGAGCATGGCTTTGGCAAGTTCTTTGGCATCATCCAAAGTTTTCATAAATGCCCCAGCGCCGACTTTGACATCCAGCACAATGGTTTTTGCGCCACTCGCCAGTTTTTTACTCATGATGCTGCTGGCAATCAGTGGAATGCTCGGGACAGTCGCCGTGACATCGCGCAGGGCATAGAGCAGACCATCGGCAGGCGCGAGGTTTTTGCTCTGTCCAACCAGCACTAGACCGATTTCTTTGGCTTGTTTTAAGAACGCCCCATCCTCGAGACTTGGCGACCAACCGGGGATACTCTCGAGTTTATCAATTGTGCCGCCCGTGTGCGCTAAGCCACGCCCACTCATTTTGGCGACAGTCACACCACAGGCTGCGAGCATTGGGGTTAAGACCAAACTGGTTTTGTCACCCACGCCGCCTGTGCTGTGCTTATCGGTGGTGCGCTCGAGTGAGCTTAAATCCAGTTGCTCGCCACTGGCAGCCATGACTTGGGTCAGGATGGTGGTTTCTTCGGCATTCATGCCTTTTAAGTACACCGCCATTAGCCATGCTGCGACTTGGTAATCTGGCACAACGCCTTGTACAAAGCCAAGCACCAAGCTCTCGAGTTGCGCTTTGGTATGAATGCCGCCTTCGCGTTTGACTTCAATGATTTCTGGAATGGTCATGGGAGTAGTCTAAAGCATTTCCTCAGGCTTGAATGGATTCTGGGATTTCCAAAGCTGTCACCAACTCGAGTAAATCCGCCACAATCAAATCGGGTTGAGGCTGAATTTCTGCTTTTGAGAATGCACCGTGCTGCTCGAGTTCGGCTAACCATTCGCGGTGAATCGCAGCCTGAAATGCTGGGTGGTCTGGGCGCTCGAAAATCGGAATGGCTTGCAGTTCGGGCGGCATCCAACGCCAAACCCATGCGCCGCGCACCTTGGCGTTGTTGGCACAAGCAATATCGTGGGTCAGCAGATCACCGACATGCACCAAACCCTCCAGAGCGGTTTCATCCTCGGATAGGCTCGGCAGAGCGTGCAGAAATTCAGCTTGAGGCTTAACAAACCCAGTGGTATCAGGTGCAAGTGCCACCCCAAATACCAAGCCGTACTGCTCGAGAACAAAGTTCTGATATTTAGCAAAACCATTTGTACCAAGTGCCAATAACCAACCTCGAGCATCCAGTTTCTCGAGCGCTCGTTGTGTATCGGGATACAGCAAGTTTTCATCCCAATGTGCTTCGGCAGCCACCTCGAGAACCCGAGGCAAACGTGGCACAGACATGGAATCGCAGATTTGGTCATGGATGTCATCCCAATCAAAGGCGGTCACAGGCTGACTCGAAGCAAAGCGTTTGCGATACTCGAGCCTGAACGCCTCGGACAGTTGCGGGCTGGAGAACTCTTGGCGCAGGCGCTTAAACACGGTTTTACCCATCGGTGAATCGAGCAGTGTTCCGTCCAAATCAAAAGAAATCCAAGGCATGGGTCTAGGCTACCAAAGCACAGGGCGAGAATTGACTCAAGAGGTTTAGAATCAATTGATGCACAGCCCAACCTCGAGTCAACCCATCAAAGTCAGTACCTTGGAATTGTTTTTTGACTTGATTTTTGTCTTCACCATCACCCAGCTTACTGAATTGGTGATCGAAGCCCAGACCCTTTTTGATTGGGTGCGAATTGTGGCGCTCTTAGCAATCATTTGGTGGATGTACGCTGGTTATGTTTGGATGACCAACAATTCCAACCTACAACAAACCGCCACTCGAGCCTTGTTGTTGGTGGCAATGGGCGCTTTTCTGGTGATGGCACTAGCCATACCCACTGCCTTTGAACAAGGTGGTCTTGCCTTTGCAGCGGCTTATTTTGTTATTGTGCTGATACATTTTTTGCTGTTTAACCGCACCGAAAATAAACCCTCGGTGGCAGCCATTTGGCGAATGGCACCCTATAACTTTGGAGCTTGTTTGTGCTTGTTGTTGGCGGGTTGGCTCGAGAACCCGCTTAGAACTTATCTTTGGATATTGGCTTTTGTGGTCTTGCTCTCCTCGAGTTTTGTGCGCCGAGAACGCAGTTTTGTTTTAGAAGCAGGTCACTTTGCCGAACGCCATGGCTTGGTGATCCTGATTGCCTTAGGTGAATCGGTGGTCGGGATTGGTGTGGGTGCCAAAGCCGAACCCTTTGGCGTACCCTTGATTCTGGCGTGCTTGCTAGGCTTGGCGCTGTGTGTCAGTTTATGGTGGGTCTATTTCAACCAAGACGACCAGCTTGCTGAACATGCTTTGGCAAGCGCTTCTGGTGAACATCAAATGAAGATTGCCACCTTTGGCTATGGCTATGCCCATTTGATTCTGATTTTAGGAATTGTGATTTCAGCCGCCGGAATCAAACAAATGATTGCCCAATTCAATCAACCAGCCCAAGCTGCTGCTGCGGCTTGGAGCGTGGGTGTGGGTGTGGCATTGTACTTATGTGGTCAGGCTTGGTTTCGTCAGATTGTAGGCATCAAGCACAGCCTCTCGAGGTTGTTAGCGGGTGTTGTGGTGCTGGCAACCATTCCGCTTGGCTTGTATTTGGGTGGCTTAACGCAAATTGGATGTATGGTGCTGGGCTTGGTGTTCTTAAAGATGTTTGATCAAAAAGCGGCTCGAGTCAGTCACAACTCATGAACCAAGTATTGCTGACAGCACACCGCTCGAGCATCTGAGGGCTTTGATGACTGAACACAGCACAACCCAGTATCAGTTGCAAAAAGCAGAAGTGGCAAAACAATCTGTGATTTCTCGAGTGCTAAGTGGTGAACGACAAATCTCTAAGGAATTAGCCAAAAACCTGAGTGTCTTTTTTCAAGTTCCTTACAAGATTTTTTTGTAGTTCAACACTTTACAACACATCATCTTCTGTCCCTCGAGCTTTGCGGTTCATGGCTTTTCGCCGCCAGCGCAAGGCGGTATTCACAGCACTCGAGAGTGGATTTAAGGCAATTTCATAGGCTGGAAAATACGCCATCTGCCCACCAAGGCGCATCTTAAATTCATAGACCCCATTGCTGATTTTTTCAGCAGTGCTTTCATCTATGCGCTTGGGGATACCATACAAATCCAAAGTTTTATAGGCTCGAGATAAACCATAGCGAATCATGCCCCAGTACGCACCATTGGGGGCTTTGGGGTCGCGTTGTCCTTCTTCGCGTTCAGCTCGGATGCTACCGCCGTACAAATAGCAGAGTTCGTTACCAAGCCCAATCACAAAACACGTTGCCAATGCCTTACCATTCCAACGGGCATTGATGATTCGGGCTTCGCCACCGTACTTGCCGCATTCGCGGAACATGGCTTCGTAATATGTTTTTGATCGCTGCAATAACTTTGACCTCGAGTTGGTCTCGGAAAACAATGCCCAGAACGCCTCGAAATCATCGTCTGGTTCGGCGGTCACACCTTCTTTGAGACTTTGTTTGGTGTTGCGTTTTGCCATTTGGTGCATGGCGCTCAGGCGCACTTCTTCGGATTCCTCGAGACTGATTAAGACCGTATGGGCTGGTTGAATGGTTTCAGCCAGACTCCAAACCCCAATTTTTTCGGGCATGATGCTTGGGTCGCCTGCGGAGGCAATTGGCACACAAGGCTCGATTTTCAAACTGACATCAGTGATTTTTGACCAAGATTTTAAGGCACTAGCCACATCATCCAAGTCCTCGAGAGCATTCAGGGCGGGTCCCCTTGGGCAGTACAAATACCCCAAGCCATACTGCGAACGGCGCAGCACTTGTGCAGCCGCAAAGACCACGCCATCCCGCTCGAGTTTCAGGCGGTGCGGTGTCCACGCTGTAACACGACGTGCTTCGCCAAAGCCCCAGCCTTGCAGCGCACTATGAAAAGAAAAGCTCTTGACCAAGGCATCCCACTCGAGTGGGTCGGTAACGGCGGTGACTCGTAAACTCACGCGAACAGTGTACCTCGAGTCAGATGAGAGCTTTTGTTGGATGCAGTAGCAAGACTTTCAATGTCCAATTTTTGTTCACTTATGCTTGTGTTAAACTAAACCAGATGCAACAGATCCGCGCCCAAACACCAGCCGAAGGGTTTTATACACTCGACCCTTTTCTTCTGGTGAACCCAAATGAACCTTGGTACTGCGACCTCAGCCAGTATTTTGATGCTCAGCATTACCCTGTGTTGCGCCGTTTGGATAAATTTTTTAAGCCTCCTGCTTCGATGCGGCTAAGCCGTTTTGTCCATCTTGGCTTGGTGGGGCATAAAGGAACTGGGAAAAGCACCCTGATTCGGCAAGCAACCCAAGATTTACAACCCGATATTGTCACCACGTTTGTTCAGTCTTTAAGTGTTTTTGACCAAAGCGATTTAACTTTTTCGGACGTGGTTTTGGTGATTGTCAAAGCCATTGCTGATTATCTCGAGGAACGAAAGATTCAACTGCCACAACCGCAGTATCAATTGGTACTGAAATGGTTCACTGAAGAACTTGTCACCACCAACCGCAGCAAGGAAATTTTTGGTGATCTGACAACTCAAGCTGAAGCAGGTGTAAAACTACCATTTGTTGCGGCTTTTATAGCCAAATTGACTGCCACAATTCGGAGTAAAAGCGAGTACCGTACCGAAATTCGAGAACGAGCAGAGCGCGACAGCGTTGAGCTGATTCGCAATGCCAATTTATTCATAGATGCAGCCACCCAAGAACTGAATGCAGCAGGGTTAGGACAAACTTTTTTGGTGGTTTTTGATGACCTCGAGAAAATAACCAATCGCGCTCTGGTGGATGCCGCCGTGCTGCGCCGAGCCGAAGAATTACGCCGCTTGCGTTGCCACATTGTTTTTTTGCTTGACCCAGCCGACCAATACGCCCCCGTGACCGTACAAGCCAGCCAAGCCTTTGATATTGTCAATGTGCCAAATTTACGAATCCGCGACAGAACCGACACACTTGATTTTGTCAGACCCGAAGCCATCAAAGCCGTTTTTGATGTTTTGGATAAGCGGGTTGACTTAGAACATGTTTTTGCTGACCCTCAAAAGGCGGTTGAGCAATTTGCTGCCATGAGTGGTGGTCGGTTGCGTGACCTGATGATTCTTGCTAAGCAAGCCTGCGAGAACGCCACTGGTAACTTGGTGACACAACACGATGTGGATTTTGCGATTCGCAGTGTGCGAAGCCAACGAATTACTGCTGTGCAACCAGAGCAATGGAAGAGACTGGCAGAAATTCACCGCGATAAGCAAATCAGCAATCAAAAAGACGATGCGTATTTGTTGCTGCATTCCTTGGTGTTGAATTACAATGGTGAGCAGTGGTTTGACATTCATCCATTGCTTGAAGCTGACCCGAGATTTAGGCAAGCATGGAAAACCCAGAGTCAGCCCCAGCCTTAACCGATGCTGCTCAAAATCAGGACGATTACCAACGTCTACTGAAATTCGTTTTGAAAACCGAGCCTCGGTTTGCTTTGGCAATTGCCAAGTACAAAGATGTTCGTGTGCGCGATGGGCTGGTACAAATGCTTGAGCTAGAAGCTGAGCAACACGGCTGCCCAATTTCCACGATTCATTTGCGTGACACCCCTACAGATGCTTTTTTGACTGATATTTTTGTAGAAATACAGCACCAAGAGCAAACCCAAACGCTGTTTGTCCTTGGGTTAGAGCGGTTTTTATCCGATTTTACAGGCGCGGTTGCTCCAAGCATCCAAGGGTTGAACTCGGCTCGAGACACCTTGCCTGTACGTTTGCCTGTGCGTTTGGTGTTGTGGTTGCCAGAAGAAGCTATACAGCAACTGTCTAATCTTGCACATGACTTTTTTGATGTGACTGTGGCGTTTTTTGCTTTTGAAGCCGAGCAAATGCCAACACCAATTTCTGAAATAGGAAAAACTCCTTCTTGGATGCGGGTAGCCAGAGAAGAAGACCGCGAAAAAATGTTTCAAGAAAAGCAGTGGTTAGAAGCCATTATGCGGCAAACCACTTCCAAAACCGCTCATGCTGACAACGCTCTGAGGATTGGCAGACTTTCGCACCTTCTTAATGATTTTTCTGAAGCCCAAAACTGGTACGAAAAAGCCAGCACACTTTTTAGCGAACTAGAAGATCAGCGAGGTATTCATAATGCAAAATTTGCATTTGCTGAATTGCTACAAGATTTAGGAAAACCAGATGAAGCATTTAATCTTTTTACTGAGATTGCTAACACTTCGAGAAAACCAGGAAGTATTCGAGAAGCAGCGATTGCTCAAGGAAAAATTGCTGATGTTTTACAGGCTCGAGGTCAACTTAATGAAGCACTTGAAATTCGAGAAAAACAACAACTACCAATCTTTAAGGAACTAGGTGATATTCGATTAACGGCGGTGACTGAAGGACGAATTGCTGATGTTTTACAGTCTCGAGGTCAACTTGACGAAGCACTTGAAATTCGAGAAAAACACGAGTTACCAGTCTATGAAAAACTAGGTGATATTCGTTCTGTTGCAATTACTCGAGGAAAAATCGCCACCATTTTAGAAGCTCGAGGACAACTTGATGAAGCACTTGAAATTCGAGAAAAACACGAGTTACCAGTCTATGAAAAACTAGGTGATATTCGTTCTGTTGCAGTAACTCAAGGACGAATTGCTGATGTTTTACAGGCTCGAGGTCAACTTAATGAAGCACTTGAAATTCGAGAACGACAACAACTACCAATCTTTAAGGAACTAGGTGATATTCGATTAACGGCGGTGACTGAAGGACGAATTGCTGATGTTTTACAGGCTCGAGGTCAACTTGATGAAGCACTTGAAATCCGAGAAAAACACGAATTACCAATCTTTGAGAAACTAGGTGACATTCGAGAAATAGCGGTGACTCGAGGAAAAATTGCTGATATTTTAGAAACTAGAGGACAATTTAATGAAGCACTTGAAATCCGAGAAAAACAGTTACCGATCTTTGAACAACTTGGTTATCTTGAAGACATTGCGGTGACTCGAGGAAAAATTGCTGATATTTTAGTGACTAAAGGACAACTGGATGAAGCACTTGAAATTCGAGAAAAACACGAATTACCAATCTTTGTGAAGCTGGGTGATGTTCGATTAATTGCGGTGACTCGAGGAAGAATTGCTGATATTTTAACGACTAAAGGACAACTTGACGAAGCACTTGAAATTCGAGAAAAACATGAATTACCAGTCTATGAAAAACTAGGTGATATTTACTCTGTTGCAGTGATTCGAGGAAAGATTGCTGATATTTTATGGAATAAAAGTCAAAAAGACAAAAGTATTGAGATTTATCGTCGAGACGTGCTGCCTGTCTATACTCGTTTAAGTAGGAAGCAATCATTGCTTGTCGGTCAATTCAATTTGGCACAAATGCTCATGGTTCGAGGTCACAAATCAGATATACCAGAAGCAAGACAATTACTTTTAGAAGCATTTCAAGCTGCAAAAGAAATGCGAATCCCTGAAGCCCATCAAATCGGGCAAATGCTACAACAAATGCTACCCCAAGAATTACTCGAGGGTTTGCTTAAATCCTAAGCACTCGAGCGCCAAAATTCGACCCTCGAGTGCAACTTTTCCTTTTTCTATACAGTAGCAAGTTGTTGTGCCTTGGCTGCTTGAATACGTTTCCCTTCAAACAAATAAAACATCGCAGGGACAATATACAGCGTTAGAATCGTCGAACTGACCAAGCCACCCAGAATGATAATCCCTAAGCCACGCCGTAGCTCTGCGCCTTCGCCCAAGCCAATCACCAAGGGAATGCTGATGACCAGCACGGTCAGTGTGGTCATGATGATTGGGCGCAATCGCAAACCCCCCGATTCAACCAATGCCTCGAGCAGCGTGTTACGGCGCAGGCTTTCAACCACAAACTCGAGCAGCAAAATCGCGTTTTTGGTGACCAAGCCAACCAAGATAATCATGCCCAAGACGCTAATCACATCCAGACCAGCACCAAACAGGGTCAGTGTCCAAAGCGCTCCGACAATTGCCAGTGGCACAGGCGCAAGCAAGTAAATTGGGTAGCGAAAACTGTTGAACTGCGCCCCTAAAACCAGATAATTCAGCGCCAATGCCATCAAAAGTGCAATCGGTGCAAGACGGGTTAAATCGCCAGCCAACGCTGCATCCGAGTTGGGGTCGCTCGAGCCAAGGCGCACATCTTCGCCTAAGAGTTTTTGCTCGCGCAATTGGGTGCTGAGTCTATCAGTGAACTCGAGCGCATTGGCATCACGGCGCAAGGTTAGGGTCAGTGTGGCAGCATAACGGCGGTCTTGGCGGGTGAGGGTGGCGGGGCTTTGGGTCAATTCAAACGCGCCAAGTTCGCCCAGTGGCAAGTTACTGCCAAGCGTCGGCGAAAACACAGGCAATGCCAGCAGCGCTTGGCTGTCACGGCTTGGCTCGAGGCGCACAAAAACAGGTACAGTGCGGTCAGCATCGCGGAAATCACCAGCTCTTGAACCCTCGAGGGCGTTGCGGAGCGTCTGAGCGAGGTCAGCCGCCGTTAAGCCCGTGCGCTCGAGTTGATTTGAATTCGGCACAAAAATCTGTTCGGGACTGGTGGCGGTCAGGGTGCTTTTGACACTGAGGACTTCGGGCTGTTGGCGAATATAGCGCACAATCGCGGGGTGGGCTTTCTCGAGCGATTGACGCGAAGCGGCACTCAGCGAAAGCGGTGTGCCAGCGTTGCCACCAGCCCCAACCCGCACCTCGATTTCTGGGCGGTCAACAAAGAGTTTCGGCACTTCGGCTTGCCACTGTTCAGTCAAGGCAAAGACCGTTGGGCGGGTGCTGCGCGGGACCAACTCGAGCGAGACGACTATGCTTTCTGGGCGGATGCTGGCGCTCTGGGTTTTAACGGCAGCGCTCTTCTGGAAAAACTGCTCGAGTCGTCGTGCCAGTTGGCTGGCTTCGTTCAAGGTTGTGCCAGTCGGCAAAATCAATTCGGTTTGCGAAACACCATCATCGGTACGAGGATTAAATTCAAAACCGACTCGAGTAAAGATTACGCTGCCTAAGAACAAGACTGCGCCGACCAAAACAAACGGCGCGAATTTCAAGGCAACCCGTAGACTGTTCTGATAACGGGTTTGCAGCCACTCGAGCATGTTGAGTGTACCAACGTGCAAGCTCTGCACCAGCGCTCCCAAAACTGAGAGCAATCCCGACAAAATAAAATGCAGCACAAAAAACAATACAGGTGCAGCCAGAATCGCCAATAAACCCCAATCACCCACAAGCTGCCAACCAAGTGCCGCCACGCCAAGCAGTGCCACCCAACCAAGTGGTTTTTTGAGCAACTCGAGCGTCCAAACAGCACTACCACGCACATTGACAAGCTGCTTACCCGCCTCGAGCCACGTTGGGCTTTTCGGGTCTGGGGTATACGCCATTCGCACGGTTAAAAAGAAAATCGCCTCGAGCCACGAGAAGAAAATCGCCGCAGCCAGCGTTAAACCAAATTCTCGGAAGACTTGCCCGATGATGCCGGGCAAAAAACTAATCGGCAATAACACTGCGAGGAGTGACCAAGTGGCAGCACTGACCGCCGAGAAAATCTCTGATGCACCGCGCAGCACGCTCTCAACGGGTGAATAACCCATTTGACGGTAGCGATCAACATTTTCAGCCACGACAATGCTGTCGTCCACAACAATCCCCATCGCCACAATCAGGGCAATTAAGGAAATAATGTTAAAACTACCCCCGATGGCTTGCAGCACAATCGGCGCGGCAGACAGACTAATAGGAATCGCCAGAATCACCGCGATGCTGGTGTTGATTTTTCCAAGTGCCAGCAAGCAAATAATCGCCACCGCAACTGCAACTAAAAATCCTTCTTTGATCGTGTCAGAAACGCTGTGCGAGATATAAGGACCGTTGTCGTTAATCACCGTTGCCTTGTACCCACTCGGCAACTCGAGGGTAGCAACACTGGCTCGAGTTGCCTCAGAAACACTGACTGTATTGGCACTCGGAAGCTTACGAACATCGAGTGTCAGCACAGGTTGCCCATTTAAGCGCCGCAATGCCGTGGCGGTGGCTTGGGTGTCGCGGATGGTGGCGACATCGGCTAAACGCAGCCCATTGGTCAGACGCACATCCGAGAGTTCAGACAAGGTTTTGGGTGTGCTGCGCGTCGCAAAAGTCACGCGCTTACCGCCCTGCTCGAGTTCACCTGCTGGTAAATCAAGGTTGTTGCTCTGAATGATTTGCGCCACTTGCGCCGCACTGAGGTTATTCGCAGCCAATTGGCTCGGCGAGAGTTGCACTTCGATGCGTCGTTCAGGTGTGCCGCTCAACGTCACCGCAGCCACGCCCGTGACCTGCTCGAGGGCAGGTTTAGCCACTCGCTGCGCCCAAGCTCGAGCTTCCTGCAAATCGCCTGTGGCGGTGATGGCAACGCTCAAAACCACACTCGAGTTGGGGTCGAATTTCTGTGCCACAGGAGCATTGACCCCATTGGGTAAATCGCCGCGCACATCGGCAAGGCGTTGATTGACTTCGGCGAGGGCGCTGTCTTGATTGCTGCCCGGGCGAAAATTGATCACCACGCTCGAGAAACCAATCCCAGAAGTACTTTGCAGACTGGCAATACCCGGAATCGTGGCAAGGCTTTCTTCAATCGGGCGTGTAACTTGGCGATCCACATCCGATGGTGTACCGCCCGGATACGTCGTTGTCACCGAAACAATTGGAATGGACAGGGTTGGCAGCAAATTCACACCCAAGCCAAAGGTCGCCGCAAAACCAATCAGCACAATGGCGATGAACACGCCCATTGTCAGCACAAACCTCGAGACAACAAACTGAATCGCGGGATTATGACGTGGCTGACTCATGGGTTGACCACCTGCACTTTGTTGTCCACTGCAAGGCTGCTCGGAATTGGATACACCACGCGCTCACCAGCTTGCAGACCAGACACCGCCACTTGTCCAAGCGCCTCAGCGCGAATCTGCACGGCGCGTTTGACGGCGCTGCTGTTCTGCACCACAAACACAAATTTTTCTTCACCCTCGAGCCGCAAAGCATTGGTTGGTAACAACACACCTGAGCCGTGAATTACACGGTACTCGAGTTGACCAGACGCACCAACATTGACCTTGGGCAGCCCAACAAAACGGGCTTGGAGTTTCACCAGACGGTCTTCGGACGGCACACCAGCATTTCTCGAGACCCGCAACTCAAAACGCTCCGCGCCAAGTCGCAACCACGCGCCGCGCCCAACCTCGAGTTTAGCCGCATCGGTTTGTGGCACGGCAAAACCAACCCGTTTAGAAGCAGGGTCGAGCAAGCGCAATGCTTTTGTGCCAGCCGCTAAAAACTCGCCTTGCTGAACGAAAATCTCAGCGATTTCACCCGCAAAAGGCGCAACCACCCGTCCGCGTCCGACTTCACGCTGAAGTTGACCCACACGGTTTTGGGCTTGCTGAATTGCTAAGCGTAAACCCTCCAAACCCTCGCGGCTGGCTCGAGAAAGCCGTGCCACACTGGAATTGGCAGCCTCGAGATCCGCCGCCGCTAATGCCGCGCTCGAGCGGCTTTGTTGCAATTCGGCTTGCGAGATTGCGCCCATGCCATACAACTCTTGATTGGCGTTTTTAAGGCGATTGGCATTATCAAAAGCGTTCTGAGCAGCCGTCAGGCGTTTTCTGGCTTGCAGCAAATCCTCGGGGTTTTGACGCTCGGCGGTTTGCAAATTCAGCCTAGCATTCTCGAGACCGATTTGAGCTTCGGTCAGTTGGTCACGCAGATTCGAGACATCCAACTCGAGAATCGCATCACCTTTTTGCACGCTCTGCCCGACTTGGCGCAGTTGACGCAAGACACGACCACTGGTTTCGGCAACCACAGCGCTATCGGTCACAGCAACCACGTTGGCAGAGACAACCTTATTGCTTTGCAGATTGCCTGATTTGGCAATCAGGGTACGGACAGATGTGATGATTTCTTCAGAGCGAGGCGTGGCTTCGGGGGCGGGTTGAGCGCTTTCTGGCTCGGCGCAGCCAATCAGGGTCAGCGCCAGCACGGCTGGAATTAGGTAGTTTCTCATGGCTTCTCCTGCGAAGACAGATGGATTGGTGGCGTTACGCTTGTGCGGCACGACGCTTAGGAACTCCCCCTCGCTGCGCTCGACCCCTCAAAGAGGGGTGCTAAGGTCAACAGCAAGGTCAAAGGCTTGGGCTTGATTTTTAAGCCCCCCTCATTGAGGGGGAAACGCGAGGAACGAGCGTGGGGGAGTACGTAGGAGCTTATTGTTCAACATTTCACTGACTAACTTTAACAAGCCCCGTCACATCCGTACCTGCTGCTAACGATAATCCTGTCAAAGCACGCAAATACCCATTGGCAGCTCGAGCTGCATCGGCATTGGCGCGTTGGGCAGCGAGTTCACTCGAGTCAAGTTGAACTCGAGAAATCAAACCATTCCGTAAACGCACACGGTCATTTTCCAAGGTTTTCTGTGCGGTCTCGGCGTTCTTTTGTGCCACTCCAGCGCCCTCGAGCGCTCCTAGCACACTGCGGTGGACATCGCGCAGTTGCGTCAGGGCTTTGCGGCGTTCTGTTCCCAATGCCCGTCGTGCATTCTCGAGGTTGGTTTGGGCTTCGCGTTTGCTTTGATCTGGGGTGTAATCGTTGTCCGATATTTTGACAATCAGTTCAGCAAACTCGAGTCCTTGCGCTGCTCGAAGCACAGTTGGTGAACGCTCATCGAGTTTCTGCTCGAGGGCGGGCAAATCAAGCACGCGGACTCTCAAAGCTGGTGCATCGGCGATTTGCGGTTCGACCCCACGCTCGAGTCCAAGCAAGCGCGACAACCGCGCTGCCACAATCGGGCGTTGCGCCCGAGCATCGGACAACTGTTGGCGCGAACCCGCCAGTTCAGTTTCGGCGCGTTGCACATCCAAAGTTGTTCCCGTGCGGTTCGCTAAACGCGCTTTGGCAATCTCGAGGTTCTTCTCGAGCAGCTTGGTTTGATTGGTCAGCACTTCAACCGTATCCACCGATTCGGCTAAGTTGAGGAATTCGCCTGTTGTATCATTGACCACATCAAGCCGTGCCAGTTGCACATTGACTCGAGCCGTCTCAGCCGCTTGATCGGCTTGTAACACATCGGTGATGATCGCCAGTGGATCGGCATTTCTGGCTCGAGCCGTCTCCGTAGCTTGGCGCAAAGCGCTTTGGGCGCTGTTGACTTCAGCGTTTTTCTCGAGGGCATTGGTGATGGCATTATCCAAAGTCAAA
>JAAFJQ010000067.1 GCA_013298185.1 Deinococcales bacterium | reverse complement strand
AACTGAGATTCCCCCGTGTTACTAGCCACATGGTCCCACCCCACTCCATCCCGAACTGGGTCGTTAAACGTGTGAGCGCCGATGGTACTTAAGTCTACGATTTTGGAAGAGTAGGTCGATGCGGGGGTTTTTTTTTAGCCCAAAAGGTTAAAGAGAAAAGGTTAAAGAGGAAAGAAACAACCTCGAGACTCGAGAAACACGAATAAAGAAAAGCAAAACTTGAAAAACAACCACACAAGCAGTACAATTAAAGCTCGAGAACACCAAGAACTCGAGAACAGAACAAAAAGAATATGGTTTGCGGGAGTAACTCAGCTGGTAGAGTGCAACCTTGCCAAGGTTGATGTCGAGAGTTCGAATCTCTTCTCCCGCTCCAAAAAGATAAGACCCTACTTAGAATTGAGTAGGGTCTTTTACTCAGTGTGATGTTATACTTTTGAGAGTTTGCATGGGGGTAGCATAATATGGTTAATGCATTCTGTGGTAACTATGGAAAGATTTGGGTTCGATTCCCAAACCCCCCAATCTTGTTTAGTGTGCAATTATGACAAATGAAAAAATTCTTGAAATTTATATTGCCCAAAGTGAAAACGTAAGATACTTATCTAAAATTATTGTAGAAATGCAAAGAGATATAAAGGTGGCTATTCGTAATTCAAAAGATTTTCAGGTTGAAGTGAAGACAAAAATGTTAGCGCTTTTATACTCAACTTGGTCTGAGGCTCAGTTTATTCAACTCGTTTATACGGAAAATGGATTTTCAATTTCTGAAATAGGGAAAATCATCTCACGTAAAAATAGTGGTGGCATCTCAGAGGGTTGGGAATACATGATTGATTTGGCTTTCCAAGAATTTGGGGATATTTCAAAAAATATCGATCTGCTAAATAGAAAGCAAAAGATAATTGGACTAATTCGTTTACATATAAGAAAATCTATCACCTTAAGAAATAAAATTGCACATGGTCAGTGGAAAATAGCACTCAATTCTGAATCTACTGATATAAATCTGGAACTAACTCGAGAAATAAACCAATTAGACTATGTAGAAATATGTAAAAAAATTAAAATTCATGAATACTTTGGATTGATTGTCAGAGATTTAATTCAGTCACCAAAAAAAGGATTTCATAATCGCTATTGGAATCATGTTTGCGAATTGGAGCAATATATAGAAAATACAAAGGGCTTCTCATTAACTGCTGCTAAGACACTTCTAAGGAAAAAGATGCGGAGATAAGTGTAGGATGGGCTTTGCCTAGCTTTTCTCTGCTCGAGCTTGTGCCTTGGTCTCTTCTCGAGCCTCGAGCAAGAATTATTGACGCTGAGCTGTTTATAAACTCCAAGGATGCTGATCTACATGTGTCACTCGAGTCATCTGCTTTTGCTGTGCATTTTTAACCAGTGGAGCATCAGCCGTCACAAATTCGCATTTCAAGCGCCGACTGAGCGCAACATAGGTCTGGTCAGCCGCCGAAGCTCGGTTCATCTGACTGGTTAGCTCGAGGACAAGGGTACGGCTTGGTGAACGAACCTCAAAACCAAGCCCAAAAGCCAAGCGCACAAGGCGCTGAGCAGAGGCTAAGCTGATGGTTTTGTGCCACATGGCAACCGTAAATGGATTGAGGACTTCCATTTCAAAGTCGGTGGGTACGACCAGAATCGCGTTTTCTTGAACACAACGCGCCACAAATTGTCGGCAGGCTGTTGCAGTTGTTCGCATATTCATGGGTATGCACTTGATGGGCAAGAAAGCATAGCCGATTACGTTGGCATCAACCACAATGCGAACTTTTTTGGCTCGAGTCATCTTGGTTGTGGTCGTGTTACTGCCACCACATCAACTTTTTTTGCCTTGGGTGGTATTGGCAGACTATCAGCAAAAGCAAAAGCTGCCATCACATCTTTTAGGCGTTTTTCATTGGCTGTTAGCTTGGGAGTGTTGCGTTTCATAGGGAAAGTATACACAAGATTGATTAAATGAGGATGGGCTTTGCTCAGTTTGTTCTGCTCAGGCTTGTGCCTTGGCTTCTTCTCGAGGCTTATGGCAGTAATTCAAAATAAACCATGTTGCTTGGTTTCACCAAGGTAAAGTGTCGTCTGTCCAGCGTTAAAATTCTTTGAATCTGATACCGTTCTGCCAATGCCATCACACTTGCATCAGCAATGCCTAACGGCACGCTTGGGTATTTTTTCATGATGGCGTTAGCCCTGGTAAAATCGAGTTCTTCAAAGCCAATCAGTTCAAGGTCGCCATTTTCTATTCCCGCAAAAAAAGCCCTTGCAACATGAGCGCCTAAGTATTTGCTGACCATATAATCAACTTCTGCCAGCAGTGTCATGGGAAGCAAAAGGTGTTCTTGCCAGTAGGGTTCGATAGCGTTGTGGTATGCGTCGCCAATATCGAGCAAAGCAACAACTGCACTGGTGTCCAGCAGAATGGATTTATTGGTCATTGCTTGGGTGTTCCAGAGTTTCAAAGATCAATTCTTTGGTTCTTGAGCTTAAATCTGTGCGTCCTGAGTTTCCCATGCCTACCCATGCTGGTTTTGTTTTGGGTGTGGTTTCTCGGCGCAGAAGCTCGAGGATGTATTCTTCGGGGCTGCTGTGTTTTTGATTGGCAAGTTGCTGGATTTGATTGGCTAGGTTTGGTTCTAATTCGAGTTGTAATATCATGATGCCCTCCTCGGTTTGGTCATTGTACTACAGCTCGGGCGTGTAGGTTTCTCTACTTTGCTCGAGCTTGCGCCGAAAGCTTCTTCTCGAGCCTTGGCGGGTTATCTGCTACACTAAATCCATGACCATCACTTTGCCAACTCAACTCGAGGATGGGGTTTCTTCACAAATCCCAATTTTTTAGAAGCGCAAACTGACACCAAAGCTGATGCGGAATTGATTGGCGGCTGGAATGGCGGTGGTGAGCGTTAAACCAACGGTGTTTGAAATATTAAAACTAAATTGGGCTTCGGGTTGGATGATGTCAAACACACCAAGTGTGCTGCTTGAGGTTGCATTGGGTAAGTAAAATGGTGTGCCGAGTCGAATCCCAAAGCGTCCATCGTCCGATTGCCAGTTGAGGTTGATTGCCCCGCCAAGCAATTGGCTTTTGCTGCTGCTATCGAAGCGGTTGTTGTTCAGTTGTACATTCAGGCGCAAAGCTCGAGACAGGTCAATGCCAAAGTTGAGGGTGAAGTTAATCACGGCTTGGGCGTTGGGGTCGCTGATGTTTTGAGCCACCACTTCGATGAAGTTGCTTCTGAAATCAATATCAATACCAGTCGCAGCTTTAATTTGTCTGGTCAGTTCGCCCAGAATAAAGACCGATAACACCGTATCAAGCGATTGCTGTGCCAAGCCGCCTAAGTTGGCGTTGCTGCTGCCCAGTGTCACCAACGAGTACAGTTCGGCTGCTCCGAGTGGGCGGTAATTTTGGTTGGTCGGGCAGTTGCCATCCACGGTTGGTTGCACATCTATACGTTTGATGCTTGGATTTTTGCTGTCCGCCAACCAGCGCACTTTGATGGTTAGGTCAATTGGAATTGGCACAATGTTGGTCACAGGCGTTGCGGCTTCGGTGGTGCATGAGGCTTTGACTTCGCCTTTGGATTTGATTTCAATGTTTGGAAATATCCCTTCGATTGGGCTAAAGGCTGCCACCGCCGTTTGAATCGTGTAATTGTTGATGCCCAGACGCACCGTGCCACGCCCTCCAGAACCGCCCACTGCCTCGAGTGCACCGCTCAGTTCTGGGTTTGCCATTGTGCCAGTCACGGTCAGTTTACCGCCCGCCTCGAGGGTCGCAAAGGATTCAGAAACACGCAGCCCTTGCGGCGCAACCACTTCGATGCCACGAAAACGAACTTGTTGCAAAAATGGATTGGGTTTGCTTGGCGTGCTGCTTGTTGGTGTGTTTGATTGCGTGGGTTTGCTGCTGTTATTTTGTTGTAACTGGGCTTGCAAACGGGAAATGCTCAGTTGACCACCAACATCGTAAAAACGCCCACCATCGCCTTCAAAGGACAATGAAGCATCGAGTAAGCTGTCTGAAACAAAATAATCTGGAATTGGCATGACCAGTGCTTTACCCTCGAGCTTCAGCTTAATGCGTGGGCTGATGTCACCACGGATGCTCAGGTCACCGCCTTTTTTAGCGGTTAAATCAAGCTTAAAGCCACCGGAATCACCAAAAAGGCGAGCCTTGATGCCACCGATTAAACCAATCGGTTTGACGTTGAGGCTACCAGTGGCTAAGCCTTCTAAATCCTCGAGTTGAATGGGGGTGTATGAAATCAGTTTGGCTTTGGCAGTGGTGTCTAGGGTTGCGCCGAGGCTGTCATCCGAAGTTAATATACCGCGCAACTCGAGGTTGCCATTGTTTAAGCTACCCAAGAGTTCCTTGGCGGTCAGTTGAATGCCACTGATTGAACCTTTGAGGTCTTTGAGGCTGAGTTTGGCGTTGGGTGCGCCGTATTTTCCACTGAGTTTCAAGTCCAAACTGCCTGTGGCTCGAGGGTCGTACTCTTTGATTTGTGGAATTAAATCAAGAATCGGTGTGAACACGGTGTTCTTAAAACTCATACCCAAATCCACGTTGTCTTTGGCGTAATGCCCATTGATGCGCCATTCGCCTTTGCCACGCAGGATCAGATCATCAAATTGCAAATTGCCGTTGCTGTAAATTAAGCGTCCTTTGCCAGTTAAAACATCGCCACCACCCGTGATCTCGAGTGGTACAAAATCCATTTTGATGGTTGAAGCTAAAAAATTATCTACTGGAATTTCATAACGCGCAAAGCCTGTTGCCAAGGCTGTGCCAGGCATTTCACCAAGCACACTGGCGGCAAAAGCGTGAAGTGGAGCGCGGCTTAATTCCAGTGTTCCCGTGGCGACTTTGCCATTGAAACGCCCCGAGAAACGCGAAGTGCCAATGCCAGCCAGTGAAGGCGCTTCAACATTGGGGTTGGGGTTTAAGGAATCCGAAATTGAACCAGTGTAATTGACTTGATTGCCTGCTAATGTGCCGCGAATACGCACTGCTAACTTCATGCGTTTGCCATTTTGGTCTGGCAGGTTCAGTTCAGACTGAGTAATATCAAAAGCCGTCACATCACCGACGATGTTCAGTTTTCCATTGACTCGCCCTTGGATGTACGGCGCAAACGAACGAATCTGAGCTAAGTCTTGTAAGCGTACCGTGAACAAGCTGGCATTGAGGTTGATTGGTAAATCGCCTGGTTGGGTTTTGGTGTACGACTCGAGCAGTGGGATCAAATCGGCTAAGCCACCGTTGCCATCTAAGCGCACATCACCGCCAAGGGCTTTGCCTGAACCAGACAATTGAAAAGAATCACCGTCCAAGTCAACTTTGCCTGAAACCGTGGCACGAATCCCCGAGTATGAAATTGGTAGATTTTGCGCGGTTAAATCACCCGTAATCCCTTTTTCATCGGCTCGGACTGTTCCTTTGACCGCGCCCTTACCTTCAGCCCCTCGCAAATCCAAATTGACATCGCCTTGCCATAAGCCTTTTTGAAAACGCAAATCGCCTTCGGCAAGACCAGGTGTTCCCTTGTACTCGAGCAGTACCCGCACAGGGTTTGTGGCAAGCGTGGCACGCCCTGAGCCATCGACTTTCCAACCCAGACTCGGCACTTCAAACGGGGTGTTTAAGCCGTCCCAGTCCAGCACGCCCGTACCAGCCCAGCCAAAATCACTGCTTGCATCTTGGCGCAAATCGGTGCTTAAGTTCAATTCGCCAGTGTAACCCACCAAGCCCATGCTGCCGAGTGACAAGTTCTTGATTTGCCCTGTGACCCTCGAGTTATCATAGATCAAACGCCCACTGTCTTTGCCGTCCGAAAGATCCAAAGTGGCACTGATTTGATTGTTCTCGAGTCGCGCTTTGGCAGTGGCACTTAAAGCACCAACTTTGGCAATCAGGTTCGCGCTTGGAATGCTCAGCGAACCCGACACACCAAGCTCGAGGCTGAGCGCATCATCTTGGTATTTCAGTCCACCAGATAACCTGTTGTTCTCGAGCAGCACCGTCCCTGAACCCGCCTCGAGCAGTTCAAGGTTCGCCCGAAGGGGCGCAAGGTTGGCACTGAGGTTGAATTTTGCCCCATAGGCATCGCCACGTCCTTTGATGCTTGGATTGGCAAAATCGCCTGATAAAGTAAATTGAGCTGTGCCATTCAGAGCTTTACCGCTGATTGGCGCGGCTTTCGGCAAGTTGCTGAGTGCAATCTGCCCAGTCCAACCCGTTTTGGGATTGGCGTTGGCACTGGCAACGGCTTCGATACCATTGGTCAACAGTTTGAGATTTAAGCCGAGCTTATCGTCCACATAACGCCCTTCTAAGTTGCCCGTGGCAATTCCGCTGATGGCACTCGAGAAATTCAGATCAAATGGGCTAACCCGTCCTGTGGCAGCCAATGCCAAGCGCACCCCAGCCACCTCGAGCGGGACGCCATTGGCACTTAAGCGATTCTCCTCGAGTTTGATTTCACCCTCTTTGAATCGCAACCGTGCAGCCAAACCATTTTGCAACTCGGCACTAATTGAAGCATCACCAAGTTTCACGCCACTCAAACCAGCGTTTTTCAGAGTCCCAAGCAAATTCACTTGTGGTTGCTCGAGCGAACCGCCAACCTCGAGTTGACCACGCAAATTGCCATCCGCCCCAGCCACCAGCCCTTCAAGCGCTGTCTCGAGCAGGGCATTGACCGTAAACGAGCCTTTTAGACCCGTACCGAGCAAAGTTTTGGCTGGAATAAGCTCGAGTTGCCCTTGGAAAACATCCTGCACTGCCACTTGCAAACGGTTGCTACCAACTCCCTCGAGTCTAATTTGCCGCAACGCAATTGGCGCAGTGGGCAGATTGACCTCGAGTTGCCCACGCAAATCTGGGAACGTCCCCGCAAGGCTGCCTTTGGCATCCAAGAACGGCAATTTGGCAGCTCCAGAAATGGCTAAGTTCAAACGGCTCGAGAACAACTCAGAAGCGGCGATATTGACTTTGCCACTGCCTGAACCACGAAGCTCTAGATAACCCGAGAGTTCTGGATTAAAGACTTCGCGGCTGACAGCCAGACTTGCATCCGCCGACCACGTTTCGTTTTTTAGACCCAAGCCTGCGCCGCGCAAATCACCAGAAACCATAGGCTTAGATAATGTCCCTGATAAATCAAGGTTGCCGCCAACCACACCCTGCCAACCCAAGGACTCGAGGTTGAGGTTTTCTAAACCAAGGAACATGCTGGCATTGCGACTTGTGCCGAGCTGACCATTGAGCTTTGCCCGACCACCAAGGGCGTTCAGCTCGAGGTTCTGCACACTGAGTTTGCCATCCAAACCCAAATTGGTGTACACGCCCTCGAGTTGAGCTGCTCCCGTGCCAGCAAATGCACCAAAAGTCTCGAGTTTGCCTGTCGTCTCGAGCTTGGTTAAGTTGACACTTACGCCTTTGGTATCACCTTTGGCAGTCAGGTCAAAACTGGTTTCAAGACTTTTGACCAGAGTTGGTAGCACCGCGCCAAGCGAGACTTTGTTTAGGCTGCCTGTAGCTTGCCAAACCCCGTCTTGGTACTGACCACTGAATTTGGTTTTCTCACCCTCGAGTTTGGCTTTAACCAGACCCTCGAGGTAACTGGCGGTCAGTTTGGCATCCAAAGAGCCTTCGCTGCTTTTCAGCGCCCCGGCAAACTCGAGTTGCGGGTCTGACCAAGTGCCAGTTGCCTGCCCCTTGCCACTTAAGAATAGCTGCTCTGGTTTTTGCCACCAAGCCCCAAGGTCAAAGGTTTCCAGTTCCCACGAAGCCATCAGTTTTTCGGCACTAGGACTGGGCAGTGATGCTTTCAGCAACCCATTTTTCCAACGCAGAATCGCGTCCAAACGGTCATTGCCAACCAACTCGAGTTTGGTGTCTTGGTCAAATAATTTGCCCAGCAACACCAAATTACCACCAAAACCAGCCGTGGCATCCCATGATAAATTGCCATCAGCATTTAAGCGCTCGTTGTTGTACACAATTGGCGCATTCAGTTTCAGGTCAGCTCGAGACAAACTGATCAACTGACCCTCGAGAACCCCTGAAAGGCTCTGTCCACGCAAATCAACCCGCCATTTTTGCCCATCAAACTGCGCCTCGAGTTGGGTATCAGGCGCAATCAAACCAACCTGAGCCGTGCCAAGCACACCCGAAAGACGCACATCGGGTTTGGCAAAATCCCCTGTGACGCTGTACGACAACCGAGCTGGTGCAAACTCGAGGCGGCTTTCCAGACTGCCACGCAAATCCAAAGTGGGATACAAGCTGCCACTGCTAAGCAACATGGCATCATCACGGGTCAGGCTGGTGTTCTCGAGCTGAACCATTGGTTTTTGCAGTCGCCCAGAAAGAACCACATCACCAAGCACAGTCGCCGA
Source organism: Deinococcales bacterium (assembly GCA_013298185.1). Taxonomy (GTDB): domain Bacteria; phylum Deinococcota; class Deinococci; order Deinococcales; family JAAFIG01; genus JAAFIG01. The sequence continues at coordinate 9,179 of JAAFJQ010000067.1, read as the reverse complement.
GAAGCCATCCACAAAAGCATTGGTGTTGCCACTGACACGAATTTTTCCACTCAAAGCACTCTCGAGCCAAGATTGTTGGCTACTGAGTTGCACTGTGCCATTGGCAAGTCCCGCGCTACTGACCTTGTACTGTCCGTCACCCAGTCCCTCGAGTTGCACTGGTTCAGGCAGTTGCTCAGCCTTGACTTGCACTTGTCCACGCAAGGCAGGCAAAGCACCCTCGAGTAAGCCCTGAACTCGCACGGATGGGATTTCGGCTAAACCATTGAACATCACTTTTGGATTGTTGGAAAGCACCTCGGCAGCCGCAAAAGCAAAACTGCCCTTGCCTGAACCCGAGAGTGTGGCTTTACCGTTCAAACTTGGATTGAGCAAACGCCCCGTGGCATCCAAGCTGCTCGAGACACGCCAAGATTCGTTTTTCAAACCAACTTCTTCAACCTCAAGACTGGATTTCACTTCTGGGTCAAGCAATCTCCCCTCGAGTTGCACATCGCCCGAAACCAAACCGCGCCAGTCCAACTGCTCGAGTTGCGTCGCGTCGAGTTTTTGCAAATTGGCTTTGAAGGACAGCTTGGCTTGGTCAACCTCGAGCGGGTTTTGAATCTCTGCACTGATGTCGGCTTGTCCGTTCAGTGTCTCGAGTTTGAGTTTGCTGCTCAGGTTCTCGGGGCTGAGGCTGGCATCGCCTTGAACTCGCACCGCGCCGAGCCAATCAGCTTGGGCAGAAGCATCCAAATTCGTGGCTTTGACTTGCCATGTTTTTTCATTGCCCGAAGCCGTAAAGCCACCAGCCAACGCCAACGCCCTGATTTCTTTGGGCAGCAGGTCTTTGGGCAAATACGGCTCGAGACTCAGCTTACCGAGTTTGGCACTGGCAGACCAGACACCATTCTTCCAATTGGCAGCCGCGTTCAATTGCTCACCCACCAATTTGGCATTGGCAGCACCAGCTGCGTAAGACAATTTCAGGCTCGAGTTGAGAACTTTATCTTTACTCTCAAGCGAACCATCAAAAGCCAATTCTGGCGCTGTCCAAGCGCCTGATGCCGTACCGCGACCCTCGAGCCAAACGGTTTTGGGCTGACCATACAACGCACCCAAATCCACCCGCTCGAGTTGCAGTTCAGCTTGGAGTTCCGCCCCGATTTGACTTGGCAGGGTCGCCCGAAGTCTTAGGTCTTGCCAAGAAGTGCTGACTTCGAGTTGCTGCTTACCAACAAGGTTTAAGCCGCCTGTCTGACCAAACAAACGACCAAGTAAAGACAGCTCACCAGAAAAACCAGCCGCGTTACTCCAACCAATATTCCCACGAGCTGCCAAGCGATTCTCTTGGTACACAATTGGGGCATTGAGGCGCAAATCCACACTCGAGACTTCTTGTAAACTCCCCTCAAGCTGACCCGATACCGCCGCACCAGACAGCACCAACTGCCATTTTTCACCATCGAACTTCGCCTCGAGCGGGGTGTTTGGCGCAATCAAGCCAAGGCTGGCTTCGTTCAGCATTCCTTTGACTTCAAGTTTTGGCTTTTCGAGCGAACCAAGCGCCGTCCAAGTCAAATCGGTCGGCGCAAAATCAAAAGTTGTTTTAGCAGTACCTTTTGCCTCGAGTTTCGGGTACAACTGCCCACTGCCAGAAGCTGTGACGCCATCGCCCAGCACATTGAACTGCTCGAGACGGAGCTGCCCATCCGCAAATTGCGCCGCGCCAGAAGCCTTATAGCCAGCAGCATCAGCGGCAATCTCAGAAATGTTCAAGATACTGTTGCGGTACTCGAGTTGAGCCGAGGCATTTCCAGCCACGCCAGCAATGCCTTTGAGGTCTGGAATCTCGAGCGCACCTGTGGCACTGAAATCCGAGATTTTTCCGATGGCTTGGAGTTTCGCAGCATCCCAAGTAGCTTGGAGGCTCAAGTCATCACCCAAGAGTTGAGCGCCTAGGCTCGAGGTTTTTTCTAAGAACTGACCATTCAAAATTAAATTGGCTGTGCGCTTAGCCGAATCCAACCCACGACCAGAAGCCCGACCACTCAGTTGCCCAAGCTGCAATGCCGCATCTAAATTCGGGTACAACGCCCCAACCACTTTGTACTCGAGGTTAAGCGGTGAATTGCCTTTCAAATCCGCACTGATTTCCCCCGCTCGAGCTTGCAATGAACCATCGGCGCTGACTCCAAAACCCCGCGCATTTTGCACCGTTAAATCCGCCTCGAGTTGCGCCAAATCGTACTTAGGAAAAGATGCCCGACCTTGCACTCGACCCGAAAAATCCAAACCAAACAAACGTGCCAAACGCAAATCCAGATTCAACTGCGAAGCCTGAACACCCGCATCACTGACCTCAAAACTCGAGAGGCTACTGCCAACCTTCAGGTCGCCTTTGGCATTCCAACTAGAGTCCTTCAACGCACCAGTCAGACTAAGCTGCACAACTTCTTTATCCAGTTGCGTATTCTCGAGCCGAGCTTTGAAACCCAAAGTACCAGCCGCCCAAGTCGCCTCGAGTTGCGCTGAACCAGCGCTCAGACCAGTTTGTAATTCCTTGGGCAAACTACCAAGCAGCGGCTGCAACAATACACGCCCCGAAACTCGAGCCGTTTCCAAATCACCCGAGCCTTGGAGTTGTAACAAACCAGTGCTGCTCAGGTTCAAATTGGGTTTTGCCAGCGCCCCAGAAACCCGAGCCATGACTGTGCCATTTTGTGCAAAAGCCGTGTATGCCAACCCAAGCTGACCACTCCAAGTATCGTTGTTCAAGCGCACTGCACCAGCTTTATTCTCGAGCCGCAAACGCAAACCATCTTGCAACGCCACCTGAAAAGGCATGGTCTGCGGAACAAGACTGACCTGACCATCAGCTAATTTTTGCGAGTACGCCAAAACCTCGAGCGTCCCCTCACCGCGCAGCTTAGCCAAGTTAAAACGCGCAGAAGCACGAATCGGCAAATCAGATTGTTCAGACTTCACCTCGAGAATCGTCTCGAGCGGAAAAAGCCACTGAGCCGAACGAACCTGCATCGGCAAAACCCCACCAATGCGCCCAGCAAAAGCATCATTCTCGAGCCACGAGGCAGTGATTGGGAAACCAGCAATCTCACCCTCGAGTTTTCCGCGTATGGAATTCTTTGCGGTCATGAGCTTACTCAGGGTTAATGTTGCAGGGGCGCAATTGGAACACTCCCCCTCTCTTGACCCAAAAGATGCACCTGACGGGCTGGGTCGCTCGCTTCGCTCGACCCTTCTTGCTCGTAAGATAGCACCTGACGGGCTGGGTCGCTCGCTTCGCTCGACCCTTCTTGCTCGTAAGATAGCACCTGACGGGCTACTCGCGCCTCGAAGAGGGGTGCTAAGGTCAAAGGCAAGGTCGAGACCTTGGGGTTTGGTTTTCAAGCCCCCCTCTTTGAGGGGGAAACGCGAGGAACGAGCGTGGGGGAGTTCGTAAGAGCTTACGCTCTTCCTACGAGCCAAATTCAATTCGCCTAAAGCCAAACGCAAATCGCCCGATAACTTAGCTGAAGTTTGCACCAGCGCTGATACATCTAAATTCTCGAGCTGCAACGCTGCCGTGCCACTCGAGTTGTACTCAATCACGCCGCGTCCGTTTTGCTTGTCAGTGGCGTCTACTCGAGCCGCAAAGTTGGTTTCTTTTCCTTTGAGGCTGCCTTTGAGTCGTAAATTTCTAAGGCTCGAGACCAGTTCAAGATCGTAATGCAAATCGGGTAAGCTCAGTGTGCCATTCAGGGTTATTTTGGTTTGCACGAAATCAGGGAGCTTAAATCCAGCTAGGCTCGAGAGTCGGGTTGGTACGTTGCCACTGACGCGCAAGTTCTGCCAGTTGCCTGTTGCACCAAGTTTCCAATCCACGCCTGTCAAAGCCGCCTCGAGTGTGCCGCGCCAGTTTTGTATTGGCTTTGCTAAATTCAGTCCTAAGTTGCCTTTGGCATTGCCAGTTATCTTTTCGCCTCGAGTTGTGGCGCTGATGTTATTGAAGTCAAAACGAGTCTCGAGGTTGTCGCCGCGCAAATTGCCTGATACTGAGCCAGCGCCTAAGCTGCCATTGGCTTCTGGGTGCTGTACTTTGCCACTGGCGAAATCCGCATTAAAGCTCAGGCTTTGGGCGAGGGCTACTGTGCCTTTGACTTGGTTCAAAACGGCTTTTGCACCAAAACCTGTTCCCTCGAGCTGAGTGGCAGTGAACCGAATGGGCAAACGATCAAGCGTGCCATTGCTGCTGGCTTGGATGCCTGATGCCACAACCAAGCCTTGAGCGGTCTGTGCGACTGCTCGAGTGGCTTGTGCCTCGAGTCCAAGCAGATCACCGCGTAAGTTCAGCACCCCTCGAGCTTTGGAAACTTGGGTTTTGACCCCAGAAAATATGCCATTAGCACTGTCTACCTCAAAGCGGATCAGATTCGCACCGCCACTTTGAGGCTCGAGGTTGGCAACCACACCACTGGCATTGATTGGATTGCCAGCCAAGACCGCCGAGGCTGCTCGAGCAGTGACACTGACTTTGAAACCAGCCGCTACTTGCTCGAGCTTGCCGTTTAGTCCATTCAAACGCAGGGCTTCGTTTTGGTACGTACCAACCACACTGCCCGAGAAACCAGCCGATAAGCGCCCATTCTCGAGCCGAGCATTTTGGATGTTCAACCCACCAACTTGTCCTGCTGCTGAGATCAGACCGTTTCTGATTCGTCCACGCACCGCCAATTGACTCGAGGATAAGGATAAGCCAGTTCCCTCAAGCAGCGAATCTGGCAGTTTGCCACTGCCAGTAAAACCAATGTTGTCGTATGCCCCAGAGACTCGCCCTGTTAGGTTGCCGTACTGCACTTGGGCAGCGAGACTTGGGAAAACCCGACCGCGCAGGGTTGCTCCTGCAAATTGCCCACCAGTGACTCGAGCTGTGGCTGAAACCTTTAAGTTGTTCGAGCTGAGGTTCGCCTCGAGTGGAATGCCAGCCACCGAGCCACGCACCAAAGCCGTGCCACTCGAGCCAGACAAGTCAATGTCAGCAATTCCCGAGAGGATATTCTGGGCATCTTTGGGCAGAACAGGCGCGAGGGCTGCCAAATCCAAACGACCTTTGGCACTCAGACCAGCATCATCAAAACCCAAGACTAAATTTTGTCCGTTGCTCGTCAGGTTGCCACTGACTTGTACTTTTTGGTTTGCCTCGAGCAGCAGCTTCCCACCAAGGTTTTTATTCTGCGGCACGGCAGCAAGGCGCAAATCAAATGGCTCGAGGGTCAATGCCCCACTGAGCGCCGCACGAATGCCACTGAATCCCGCATTGCCTGATAAGCCAATGCTCGAGCCTTGTCCAAGCGCGGTGATGGTGCCAAAACGGGTTTTGCCCTCGAGTCGTCCAGAGGTGCGTAGCCCTTCGTAAGTCAGGGTCATGTCGCCAGATACAAAAGCACTCTCGCCAACCGCTTGAACCCGCCATGCTCGAGGGCGAAGGTTGATGGTTTTCTCGGTGAAAGTCGCTAATAACTTATTGGCATTCCAACGCCCTTTGATTTGCTGCCCAACTGAAAGGGTCAGAACCCCAGAGAGATCATCCAGACGGGCTTCGGAGAATTTCAAATCATAACCTTTGGCAATCCCCGAAAATGCCACACCAGCACTGTTCAGAACGTACTGAGCCGCATAATCGGCTTGTCCACCAACGTCTAAACGCACACCGCGCAAAAACACATTGCCTCGAGCGGGTTTGCCATCCACGTTGACCAAAGCTCCATTTGCCACAATTGCACCATCGGCAAGGTTGGCTTCGGCAGTCAGTGCTTTGCCATCAAAACGCAATTTGTACGCACCGGCTAAGTTATCCAGTTTCACCGCAGGAATTTTGATGTTGGCGGGATTGAGGTATCCCGCAATCAGCATGTTACTGACGGTTCCCGACACTTTGGCGGTGGCATTGATGCTCGAGGTGACTGGTTCTGGAATGGGCAGTTGCACCGCTTTGAACGTGCCATTGCCAGAGATTTTTTCACCCTCGAGTTTGATCTTGGCATTGGCTGAACCACGCAGGATTGTGCCTGATGTATCAATGCCAATTTTTCCGCCCAGCACGTTAATGTTCGCTGCCAACTCGAGCGGCGCATTTAAGAAATTTCCTGTCAGTTCGGGGGTAATCAATATTTTGTCGCCAATGGTTTTAACATCGGCAACCACATTCAGCTCATCAGCACCAATACGGGTTTTGGCTGTGGCATTCCCCTCGAGATGATCGGTGAACTGCCAAGAACCGAGTAAATTCTGTACAGGGAAACCCGCCGCCTCGAGAACACCCAAGCCTTTGGCTGTGCCAGTTAATTTGATTTTCTCCCAACCGCCACCCGAAACCGTGACCTCGAGCGCACCTTTACCTGGTGTGCCAGCCGCGAAGGTTTTCATGATGGCTTCTAAACGCGGATAGAGCTTGCCACTGACCTTCCATTGTTCTTTTTTGGGTGTGGTGTCCAGTACAAAATCAGCTTGGATTGCTCCGCCTAAACCCTGCCCGTTTAATTTGGCTTTGACTTGCCCTGAAGAATCAAACGAAGCCAGACCAGCAATGTTTTTTGCCACCAAACCTGGCAGCACTTGGATCATCCCATCTTGCAGGGTCGCATCGGCAGTCACACCTTTGGCAGTCACCCGCACCGTGCCACGCAACTGACCACCCTGAATATCCATCGGGATGGGTTTCAACCAGTAATTCGCCACAGCCGCATCCAGTTGCGTGTCTATGACCAAGTTTGGATCGAAGTCCTTACCAAATTCGTACAGCGCCGTGGCAAAACCCCCACCGTCCTTGGACTCGAGCTTGACCCGCAAATTGCCTCGGATTTTTCCATCTTGGCTGGATAGTGGGCTATGGCTTAGAACCGTGACTTTGGCGTCAGGCACAAAGATATGCTTACCAATAAACTCGAGTTGCGTGTCCGCAATTTCGGCTTTATCCAGAAAAACACTGATTGGCGGTGGTTCGCTGCCCGCCACCACAGGCGGTAATTTACTTGGATCAAAACTCAGGCGCCCACCTGAAACAATCCCCTCGAGCCGAAGTTCTTTTTTTTGCAGCAGCGTCAGCAGGTTGTACTTGGCTTTGACCGAAGCACTCGAGCCATTGATAAAAGCACTTTTAACCGTGGCATCCACGGCTTCGACCCCAAAGAACAAATTGCCTCGCAGGGTCTTGGCATCAATTTCAAAACCAGCAGCTTTGGCTTGCGCCAAGGCAAAACGCAAAGCAGGTTGCGACCCCGCAGCCAAAAAGACCACCAGCCCCAACAAAACAAGAATTCCAACGGCGATGGCAAAAAAACGGCGCATCCAAAAGGCATTGTACGCGAATTTGCCTGAGAAAAAGCGTGAAAAATCTTGAGAAACCCTTTAAGTTCACGATTCTCGAGCAAAACCAATCAAAGATGATATGAGCTTTCACACTTTACCAAAACCAAAAACCGTGTAAGTTAAAACCATGAAAAAGAGCTGGCTGGTTTTCGTGGTTTTGATTTCTTGTGGTAGACCAAATCCAAATGCAGGCACACAACCTTTGCCTGTGCCAGCAACTGTTTGCACATCACCGATTCAAGCCGTCAACACCAGTGTTTCCAATCAAGTGGTCGGCAATGGCACGGCTGCAAGTTGCACCGAAGCTGCCCTTCGCACTGCCCTTGGCGCAGGTGGAATCATCACTTTTTCCTGTGGTGCTAACCCAATCACCATTCCAATCAGTTCCGAATTGGTGATTCCAATGAACAGCCCCGATGTTGTTCTGGACGGTAGAAATCTGATTACCTTATCGGGACAAAACCAAACCCGAATCCTCAACATCAACAGTTCTTTTGAACGAAACACTCCCAACGTCACGATTCAAAAAATGGGTTTTACCAATGCCAATCGCAGCAATGACGGCGGTGGCGCAATCAAACGCCTTGGCGCAACCTTACAAGTCATAGACAGCGTCTTTACCAACAACACCTGCATTCCTGTAGACCAAGACAAAGCTGGCGGCGCGATTTACTCAGTTGGACCAGCCGCTACCACGATTGTTGGTAGCCGCTTTCAAAACAATGCTTGTGCCAGTGGTGGAGCAATCGGTGGCTTATTTGCCGAAATCAACATTTACAACAGCAACATCAGCCAGAACACCGCCACAGGCAACGGCGGCAATCCGGGTAACGGCGGCAATGGCGGTGGGATTTACGTGGACGGCAACGACAATTCCTTAAAAATCTGTGGTTCGATCATTTCAAACAACACAGGCGCAGCTTTTGGCGGTGGGGTTTTCAAAGTCATCAACAACCTCACAGGCACAACCACCATCGAACAAAGCACCATTGCCGATAACACCAGCACAGGCGCAAAACTCGGTGGGGGCTTATACCTCCAAGGCACCGCCGCGACCATCAACGCCAGCACCATCAGTGGCAACAGCGCCGATGGCGCAGGTGGAATTTACATCGGACCTGGCTCGAGTCTGAACATGTACAACAGCACCATCGCCAGCAACACAGCTGTCTCGAGTCTCGGTGGTGGGTTATTCCTCGATGGTGTCACAGGCAGCATTCGCCACACGACTTTTGCCGAAAATGCTGCATCTGGAGCGTCTGCCTTTGGTGGAGCCGTCGCAGGCGATGGCAGCAACATCACACTACAAAACAGTATCTTCTCAAAGAACATCGCGGGCAATGGTTTTAATCCAATCACCTGCTCTGGGCAAAAATTTATCAACGGCGGCGGCAACAGCCAATTCCCAATCAACCGCACAGGCGGAGGCTCAGACAACCCATCGGCACTCTGCACCACTGGCATCAGCACCACCGACCCGCTCTTAGGAACACTAAGCAACAACGGCGGACCAACCAAAACCATTTTGCCAAACCCAAACAGCCCAATCAAAAAAACAATCTCGAGCAACTGCGCCAGCACCGACCAACGCGGACAGCCTCGAGCCACACCATGCAGCGCAGGTGCGACCGAGCCTTAAAAGCAGACTCGAGCCTCGAGAAGAGAAAGTATGGCAAGTGCCTGTGTTGTTTACTTTCATTTTGAACAAAACGATATTCTTGAAACGTGAACACGGCTTATACCAAATTGGTTTAATAAACGCATTGCCTGCCGTTTAAGCGATTCAAGATATGAGGAACGACAACGTGGAATTGGTATTACAACCAGAG
>JAAFJQ010000066.1 GCA_013298185.1 Deinococcales bacterium | reverse complement strand
AATGTGCCGCTGTCCACCAACCGCGCCACCTCCGAAGCATTGGCGCTGTGGCTCGAGAAGCAAGCCAGCACCTATTCGGCACTGAATTAAGCCAGCAATCCCAGCAATTCGGCTTCGCGTTCCTTGGTAATGCCACTGCGCCAAGTGTGGTTCTCGCGGGTTCTGACCCACGACAGCACTTCCTGCACGGTTTCCTCGAGAGGGCGAAAGGTTAATCCAGCCTCGAGTGCATTTTTGATGATTGTGCCACTGACCGCTGCATCTAAGCCCGGAATCCAAAGCGGTAAGCTGTTTGCGCCCATCCAAGGATTGACTTGCTGCTCTGCCAGAAAAGCCTCGCTCCCCCAAATAAACTTGGCATCCGAGCCACTGACTCGGCGCATGGCTTCTAGGACATGCAGCATTTCCATGCTCTGTCCGTTCATGTTGTACGTACCGCTTAGGTTCTGCTCGAGTGCATGGATGTTAAAACGCGCCAAGGATAACGCATCAATAAACTGCACGCCTGCGGTTGGGTCGCCCGGTGCGAGTACCTTGCCGCCTTGAGCAACCCTGTCCACCCAATAGGTAAACCGATCCGACGGATCATATGCCCCAACAATCAAGCCCGGACGCAGTACCAAAGCACGACTGGCGTACTCAAGGGCAACTTCGCCTTCGCACAAGGCTTTGAGTGCGCCATAGGTTGCACCCGTGACTTCTTCGGTGTCCTGCTCGAGCGTGGCAACTGGAGTGTGTTCATCGTGGGCTTGGGTGAAATCTTTGTAGACACTGATGGTGCTGATAAAGCAGTAGCGCCCAACGCTTTGGCTCAGCGCCCGAGCGCTCAGGGCGGTGACTCGAGGTACATAAGCGCTGGTGTCAATCACTGCATCCCAAGTGCGTCCAGCCAATTTCTCGAGGTCAGTTTCGCGGTTGCCGAGGATGTTCTCTAAATCTGGGTATGGGTTGCGGTTGCCACGGTGAAACAGCGTGACTTCGTGGTTCTTTTCTAAAGCGGCTGTGACCAAATGCCGTCCAAGAAAGGCTGTGCCGCCTAAAATCAAGATTTTCATAGATACACCACCTTTTGTTCTTTGGAGCTTTGATAGGCGGACAAGACCAAACGCACACTCTCACGACCATCTTCGCCGGTACATATCGGAGTTGTTTTGTTTTTCACCGACTCGAGAAACGCCGCGATTTGGGTTGGATGACCGCCTTCATTGCCAACTTTATAGGTGGTGCAGTCCCGAGCGCCCCAATCACTCGGACGGCTGGCACGGTGAAAATGCTTTAAGTCACGGGGTTGACCGCCAGCAAAACTGCACTCGAGCGTGCCAGCCGTGCCGTAGACCCAAAAGCCTTCTTCAAAACCCACACTCGACCAAGAATTTTCGACACTGGCAAGCGCCCCAGATTTTAACTCGAGGTGCGCCAATGCCAAATCCTCGACTTCGACGGAGTACGCCAGCGTCGCCACTCGAGCAAAGACCGTAGCGACATCGCCGCCTAAAAAACGCACCAAGTCCATCAAATGGCAACCGTTATCCAGCAGCGTACCGCCACCAGCTCGAGCAAAGGTGCTAAAGGTATCCGGCACTCGCCCCGAGCCGCCCCAATCGTGCGATTGACGCAAACGCAAAAAGGTAATCCGCCCAAGTTCACCGCTTTCAATGATTTTCTTGGCTTGCTGCACATACCAATTCGAGCGCAGATGATGCCCTGTTTGCAGCACCAGACCGGCTTTTTTGGCAGCCTCAATCATCTTCTGACATTCCTCGAGCGATAAACTCAAAGGTTTTTCGCACAGCACATGGATGCCCTGAGCAATCGCCTCGAGGGTCAAAGGCAAATGAAACGCATTGGGGCTACAGACCGAAACCACATCGGGTTTGGTGTTCTCGAGCAATTCAGCAAATGAAGCAAAACCTTTTGCGCCCCACTCGAGTTCACGCTTGGCTCGGGTTTCGGGGTTGACTTCGACAAAGCCAACCAAGTTTGCGCCCGCTTTGACATACCCATTGCGGTGGGTTTGAGCGATGTTACCAGCCCCTAAAATTGCGACATTCAACGTCATGCTCTGACTTTAACACTGCTTGAAGTTGCGTTGGGCGATCGCCAAGAAACATGAAGGACTTTTTGGCTCGAGCGACGAAGCCTTTCTTATTACTCGAGCCATGATTGCTAGGGGATTGGCTTTATTGTTAAATCGAATGACCAAGGATCAAACGCCGATATAAAAACTCATTTGGTATGGTTGGGAGATACCCTATAGGAATCCCTGAAGGACCTGCTGGACCTGTTGGACCTTGAGGACCAGTATCGCCTTTTGGACCTTGAGCGCCTGTATCACCTTTTGGACCTTGTGCGCCAGTATCGCCTTTTAGACCTTGTGCGCCAGTATCGCCTTTTGCCCCTTGAGCGCCAGTATCGCCTTTTGAACCTTGAGTGCCAGCTTCACCTTTTAGACCTTGAGCGCCAGTAGCGCCTGTCTCGCCTTTTAGACCTTGAGCGCCTGTCTCACCTTTTGGACCTATTTCTCCCGTGTCGCCTTTTTGACCTTGTGCGCCTGTATCTCCTTTTGCGCCTGTCTCACCTTTTGCGCCTGGTTCACCTTGTAGACCTTGAGCGCCGATTGCTCCAGTTTCACCTTTAGCACCTGTTGCTCCTGCTTCGCCTCTTGGACCAATATCTCCTTGTGGACCAGTGTCGCCTTTTAGACCTTGAATGCCTTGTTGACCAGTATTTCCAATATCTCCTTGTAGACCAGTGTCGCCTTTTGGACCCTGAATGCCTTGTTGACCTGTTTTTCCAATGTCACCTTGTGGACCAGCTTCTCCTCTTAAGCCTTGAAGACCCTGAAGACCTTGAGGACCCTGCGGACCCGTCTCACCAGTTTGCCCCTGTATACCCTGTAAGCCTGTTGCACCTGATTCGCCTTTTGCACCTGTATCGCCTTTAGGACCTTGCGGACCCGTCTCACCAGTTTGCCCTTGTATACCTTGTAAGCCCGTAGCACCAGCTTCTCCTTTTGCCCCTTGAGCGCCAGTATCACCTTTTGGACCTTGAGCGCCTGTCTCGCCTTTTGGACCTTGAGCGCCAGTAGCACCAGCTTCACCTTTTGGACCTTGAGAACCAGTATCACCTTTTGGACCTTGAGCGCCTGTCTCGCCTTTTGGACCTTGAGCGCCAGTATCGCCTTTTGGACCTTGTGGACCTGCTTCGCCTGTTGCGCCCCTTAAACCTCGGATTCTTTGTAAAGAAGGAATGTTTTCCGGGGATACCAAAAAGAGTCTTCCATTGATCACAACCAGTATCTTGCCGTTGTCATCGTTGCCCAAGGTTAAACCTGGGATGCTCACAGGAACGGCATCAGCGGGTACTTCCGAGGTCTGTGCCGCAACATGGGAAGTTATGGCTGCCCAGATAAACGCAGAGAGTAAGAACAAATTTTTTTTCATGATTTTCCTTTCTTAATGAGAATGGCGGCTTGTTTTGTGGTGGAACTCGAGGCGATTTCGAGTTGATTGTATGGATGGGTTTGTATATGGGTGTTACATTGGCGTTATTTACTTTTGTGTTGTGTTACATGAAATTTGTGTACTATGGTGTAAAGCAACTTTTGAAAGGAGCATTACAAATTGGTGGTAGCTGAGTTGCAATTGTTGGGTTTTCCGCGTTTGTCAGATGCGGTTCTGCCATTGTCAAAGCTCACGGCTTTGATGGCTTTTTTGGTTCTGCGAGACGATTGGGTCTCGAGGGATGAATTGCTGGGTTTGTTTTACCCTGACTCTTCCGAAGCTGATGCGCGAAATAGCTTAAGGCAGTTGTTGAACCGTTTGAATGCTTTGGTTTTGCCTTCAAAACTCGAGGTGGAAGCCAAAAGCTCGAGGGTGCGTTTGCAATTACCTTGTGATGTTTTGGAATTTAGGGCAGCCCTTGCTGCCAAAGATGCCATCAGGGCAATTGGTTTTTCTGGTGTGCTGCTCGAGGGTTTACATTTGGCAGACGCACCTGATTTTATGTCTTGGCTCGAGCTTGAACGGGCTTTTTTGAGTGGAGCTTGGCAGAAAATGGCGTTGGTTTATGCGCGTCAAGCCGATCCTAGTTCGGCAGTTGTGATTTTGCAACAAATTCTGAAATTGGATTCGCTTTGCGAAGAAGCGGTGCAACTCTACTTAGAATCTGGTTCTCGAGATGAGGCGCTCTTGGTTTATCAGCAGTTTCTTCGGGCTTTGACTGATTTGGATTTGCAACCCAGTCAAAAAACGCTTGTGTTATTTGAAAAACGGCAAGATGATTCGTTGTTGATCTCAACCTTGCATAATTTGCCGTTCTCGAGTACGCCATTTGTTGGGCGTGAAGTGCAATTGCGAGCGCTGCACGAAATCATTGGACATCCGATGTCTCGTTTGATCACTGTGGTGGGTCTGGGTGGTATGGGCAAAACCCGTTTGGCGTTACAAGTAGCGCATGGTTGGCTCGAGGCTGGTTTTGATGGGGTGTATTTGGTGCCTTTGGTGGATGTGCAGCATATTTCTGGGTTGCCGAATGCGATTGCCACGGCGGTGAATATGCCTGTGTATTCCGAGGTGAAATCTGAGTTGCTGAGTTTATTGCAGCCTAAACGGGTGTTGTTGTTGCTGGATAATTTTGAGCATTTAAGTCTTGAAGTGCCTCATGGTTTTTTGCATGATTTGCTGGAAAAATGTGCCAACTTAAAAATTTTGGTGACTTCTCGAGTACCGCTTGGTGTGTATGGCGAGTGGGTGTTTCATTTGCAGGGTTTTGAAGCCGAGGACAGCGCAGCCATGCAGCTTTTTTGGCAAACTGCTCAGCGCCACAATCCAAACCTTGAATTGAACGACACAAACAGTGTTAGGAACATTGTGCAGCGTCTTGGTGGGATGCCATTAGCGATTGAATTGGCGGCTTATTGGATGAGGTTGTTATCGCCTGCCGAGGTGCTGCGTGAACTTGAACTTGGCTTAAAACTCGAGACAAACAGTACAGCCGTTCCGGAGCGTCAACGGGCAGTGGATTTGATGCTTAATCAGAGTTACCAGCGTTTAACAAAAACCCAACAAAGTCTGCTGCAAGGCATGTGTGTTTTTCGCGGTGGGGCAACGCTCGAGGCAGCTCGAGTGGTGACAGGTGGTACGATTTTGGATTTGCAGTACTTGGTTGAGATTGGTTTATTGCAAAAAAACAATTCTGGGCGTTTTGATTTGCATGAGTTGCTGCGTCAATTTGTTCTGACCCAAGCTCAACCCCTTGAGCTGCAAGATTACATCAAGCGGCATGGGGTGTTTTTTACTGAACAAACCATTCGCTTGGTCAATGGGATTGAACAAAATCCTGTGCCGATCATTGCTGCTTTGTCACTCGAGTATGCCAATGTCGAAGTCAGCTTAGAGGTTTTTACGCATTATGATTTGCAGCATCATTTTGCTCGAGTCGCCGATGCTTACATGGTTTTTCTGCGGATTCGTGGTTTGTTTTGGGTGGCGCTTGATTTGATGCGCTTAAACCTTCAGAATCCTGATTTGCCTTTGGCTGTGCAGCAACAAAATCAGGTTTTTATGGCTTGTGTTTTGCAGCGCACGTATCAACTCGAGGCTTCGGCATTGCATTTTGAGCAGGTCTTGCCAAACTTAAAACCAACGCATCCAACTTGGGCGTATGCTTGGTTGGCGTATGCTGAAACACTGCTTCGGCTTGGACGGGTTGGCGATGCGCTTGGTGCGAGCCAAACGGCATTAACAGCTTTTTTACAATTGGATATTGGTTTTAATGTTGTTCGTACCAAAATTGTTTTTGCTTACGCGCTGTATTATTCAAACCAACTTGACTTGGCAAGAAATCAGGCACTCGAGGCTTTGCGAACTGCACAGCAACATGAAATCAGTCATCAGTTTGGTGATTGGTACTGGGAAGTCGGTAAGTTATTCATCAGGTTAAATGAAGCTGACACCTTAAAGTACGTTCAGGGTACGTTTGAGTTTTATAAAGGAATCAATGATTTGTACAGCATTCAATTTATTGCTCGAGAAGCCAAAGAATTGTACGCTTTGACTGGGCAAACCCAACATCAGCTTTGGATTGATGAGTTTTTACGAACAGTGCTATGAATGGACTATGGGAGCTTAAAAGTCAGTGATCCGATGTTTGGTAGCTCGAGTTGCTCAAAGAGATTTGATCCAAAGACAAGCATTTTGCCGTCGGCTTGAAGGGCTAAGTTATGGAAAGCTCCGGCTGCGATGGCAACGACATTGGTGATGTTACTCGGTGCGTTTAATTGATCGTAAGTGTTGTCTCCCCAAAGTACCAGGCTACCATCGGCTTTTAAGACCAAGTTGTGGTCTGTGCCTGCGGCAATTGCAATCACGTTATCTAGGGGATTTGGAATGTCTAATTGTCCAAATTCATTGTTTCCCCAGGCTTTGACGGTGTTGTCGTTTTGGAGTACAAGGTTGTGTCTGCCATGTCCTGCACGAATGCTTTGAACGGCAGTAATGCTGCTTGGTATGTTGGTTTGACCTTGGTCATTGTTGCCCCAAGCAACCATCGTGCCGTCGCTTTTTAGGGCAAGTGAATGGAAATCACCGCCACTGACTCCAATCATCTTGGTTAAATCAGGTGGTACGTTCGACTGACCAAAATTGTTATTACCCCATGCGACCACTGTACCATCGCTTTTTAAGGCGAGGCTTTGATACCCGCCTGCGCTGATGGCGACCACGTTGCTCAGATTATTTGGTATGGTCGTCTGACCGAAACGGTTGTAACCCCATGCAATCACTGTGCCATTGCTTTTTAGGGCGAGGCTATGAGGACCTCCAGCGCTGACTGAAATCACGTCTGTTAGGTTGTTTGGGACGCTGGCTTCACCATAGAAATTATCTCCCCAAGCAATCACTTGACCATCACTTTTGATTGCAAGGCTATGAAAATCACCGCCATCGAAAGTGGTGGCTTTTTGGATTCGCACCGAAGATGTGATACTCGAGCCGCAAGCATTGGAGGTGATACTTGTTTCTCCTGCTTCGAGGGCTTCGAGTAAGCCTCCGGTCATGTGCAGCAGATTTGGGTTAGCTGCGATGATCTGAGCGGGGACATAGTAGCCGCCGTTTAAGTTGACTCGGACACTCGAGGCTAATTTTTGTCCTTTGGTGATGATGGTGATATTTGCTGCGAGGTGACTTGCAAGAAAGGTGCGATTGATTAAATAACCTGTTGGCTGGCTGGCGCTGCCTGCGGTACGAAGACTGCAAAGGGCATTGACAGGGTTTGCACTGGCTAGGCTTGGTTGCACCGAAGGTAAAACCGTGATGCTTGTCTGACTGCCTAGTGTGGCGGCTCGAGCCACCACAGCCGCGCTGCCTTCTGGGGTTTGCGCTTCTAAACTCTGGGTCACTCGAGTCACCGAGTCACTGATTGGCACGGCACTAAAAGCAAACGCATACGGGTCATTGATTGGATTTGCGGCTAAAGGTACTTTCATGCCAACAATCATCCGATTGGCATTGCTGGTTGTCTCGAGGGTGCGTCCACCAGTGCTGTTCAGCACTGTAAAACCATAAGGCAGTAAACCATTCATGCCATTTGGCACATAATCCAAGGCACTTTCTGGGAGGTACTGCACCGTGTCTTCGGTGTTGGGCAATGGCACAAGCGATTTTGTGACTGAATTGTACGAAACCGGCTGAGCTGGTTTGACCCCCAAAGCCAACGCCTCGAGTTCAGATGGGCTAAAGGCAACTCCACCGGGCGCACGTATTGCAGCGCTGATGGCGGTATCGGCGATTGAGCTGCTGCTGCGAACCCCTAAGAAACTGACATTCTCGAGATTATCGGTGCTGTTGACCGATACGACCGCGTAGACATACCGAAAACCACTGCTACGAGGCTCGCCGTTAGGCACAAAATCCAGGCTGCCTCGAGCCACCACTCGAATCGGTGTGACAGTGGCTTGTTGGTCAGTGAAGGCTTGGGTTTTTAAGGTACTCGAGAGACTGGCAGTAAAGTTGGCTGTGCCAAGACCATCAAAAACAATGGTGAAGGGCGTGCCAACTGGCTTAAAGCTCGAGCTTGGCTTGGTGTTTGGTTGCCCGCAAGCAGTGAATGCCACACCGATGAGAACTGCAATCAATATTTTTTTCATGGTTTTCCTCTGCTCGAGTTACGGAATTTTGAACGTCAATGGGCTGATGTCTGGAATGGTGCTTTGACCAGAGGCATTGTCACCCCATGCGACAAGGCTGCCATCGGATTTGAGGGCAAGGTTGTGAGAGCCTCCAGCCGCAATTGCCACAACATCCGTTAAACCAGTTGGAACTGTTGATTGACCAACATCATCTTGTCCCCAAGCCACGACTGTGCCATTGCTTTTTAAGGCAATACTGTGTTGTGAACCGGCACCAATCGCAATCACATCGGTTAAGTTGGTCGGAACGGTACTTTGACCAGATCCATTCCATCCCCAAGCCACGATTGTGCCGTTTTGTTTCAAGGCAAGGTTGTGATACGTTCCCGAAGCAATGGCAATGACATCGTTCAGACCACTTGGAATGTCAGTTTGCCCATATTGGTTCAGGAGTCCCCAAGCGACCAGCGTTGCGTCGGATTTTAAGGCTAAACTATGCCCATAACCACCTGTTATGGCTGCGACATTGCTTAAATCGTTTGGCACATTGCTTTGAAAAAAATTATTATTACCCCAAGCCACGACTGTGCCATTGCTTTTTAAGGCGAGGCTATGAAAAGTACCTGTTTCTACGGCAACAACATTGTCTAAGGCATTGGGAATTGCCGATTGTCCATTGGCATTGCTACCCCAAGCTACGACTGTGCCATCTTGCTTGAGAGCAAGGGTGTGTCTCGAGGAACTGGCAGCCACTGCCAAGACACCTGTTAAATGATTTGGTACGTTTATTTGCCCCGAAGTGTTGCTACCCCAAGCCACAACGGTATCATCAGAAGTCATCGCTGCCGAATGGTCAAACCCAGCCGCAATTGGAACCACATTGCTTAAAAGGTTTAAGTCACTCACCGCCGTTACCCCACAGACATTGGTGTTGACTGTGGTTATTCCAGCATGACAAGCCGTCAAATGCTGATTTTTGACACAACCAAGACCGGGGCTGTTCAAACTGATTTGTGCAGGCAGGTAAAACGCACCGTTTGCATCTGAAATACTTGTCTCGAGCGGCAGGGTTTGCCCAACTGTGATCACTCGAGTTCGTAACTGCACCGAAGTCGGCAAGCGATTCACCAAGTAACTCGTTGGTGCGGCGGCTGTTCCAACGGTTCGCACCTGACAAATAGCCAAGAGGCTTGGGTCTGGATTTGGAAAAGCCCGTGAAGTGGCACTACGACCAAACGGTACAAATTTTTCTTTTTGATTTGTTCCGGGCATGACCCGTAAATCCCCGCCAAGGCGGACTCGAGCCGCTTGAAATGCGGCTTGGTTGATTGGCAACTGAGCTTCTAAGGATTCAGTGATGAAGGTATTGGTTTCCTCAAAAATCCCAAAGCGCAATTGGATGGTGTACGGGTCATCTTTTGCCAAAGCCTGCAATGGTACTTTCATGGCTATCGTAATCGTTCCAGCGCTATCAATGAGGCGGCTGTCACCGTCGTGAGCCACAAAACCAAACGGCAGGACATTGGGAAAACTCGAGACTTCACTTTCCAAATAAATCTGTAAGGCATCTTCTTCGCCAGGTACAAGCGCAGGACCCTGACTTTTTGGCTCGAGCATGATCGGACTGGTCGGCAGAATACCTTCTGCCAGAGCATCAAATTCGCTTCTTGTGTAGGCAGGTAAACCGGGGTAACGGCTCAGTCCCGAAACAGCTGTCAAAGCACCATTGTCAGGGTCATTCATTGCCATGAAGGTCAGGTTGGTAAAGACCCCTTGAGACGTAGAAATCGGTAGTGTGACATGCAAATACCGATACCCACTGGTTCTAGGCTGACCAAGTGGCACAATATCGGTACTCGAGCGAATCAGGGCTTCTCCGAGGTTGATTTGATTTGTGACATCAGTCTCGAGGGATTTTGGACGAACTCGAGCTGAGAACTTTGAACTACCAATGCCAGTTAAAGTGATTTCAATTGGTGTGCCAACTTGTTTTAACGGTTTTGGTTCTTTGGAAGGCTGGGCAATCGGTGGTGTTGTACAAGCCCCAAAGAGGATAAGGAACATCAACAGCACGGCATTTTTTTGCATTGTCTCACTCCTCGAGAATGACCTCTTGAAGTAGCATAAAAAGCCAGTTGTATATTGGCGTTACACCAAGGGTATTCGTTCAATAGGTGTGATTAACGATTGAGCAGCAGACTCGAGGAGTTGGCGCTGTTGTTGTAATTAGCCGTGACCAGATCGAGTTTCAGGTCGTTGTTCATGTCGGCAACCACCACCGAAATAGGATTGATGCCTGTGCGATAATCACTTTTAGCTTGGAATGTCCCATCGCCTTTGCCGAGTAACACACTCGAGGAATGATCGCCAAAATTAGCGGTGATGAGATCGAGTTGGCTATCTCCGTTGATGTCGGCTACAGCCACGGCATTTGGGCTTAAGCCTGTGCTGTCATCACTTTTAGTTTGGAATGTTCCATCGCCATTTCCAAGCAACACACTCGAGGTAGCTGCGCCATTATTGGCAGTGATCAGGTCAAGCCTAGAGTCATTGTTGAGATCGGCTATGGTCACAAAAATCGGAAATGCCCCAGTGCCAAAATCGGTTTTGGCTTTGAACGTTCCATCACCATTGCCGAGCAGCACACTGACCGTATTGACACCAGCGCCGAGGTTGGCTGCAACCAAGTCGGGTTTGGCATCGCCGTTCAGGTCAGCCACTGCCACAGAATTTGGTCGTGTGCCTACGGTGGAATCGGTCTTGGCTTGGAATGTCCCATCGCCGTTGCCTCGCAATACACTCAATGAATTGCCGAAACGATTCGCAGTCACAATATCGAGCTTAGAGTCGCCGTTGACATCTGCTACAGCCACCGAAGTTGGACTTGTACCGACTGCGTAATCTGTTTTGGTCAAGTAACCACCTGTGCCGTTGGCAAGCAGTACACTCGAGGTATTCCCAGCAAAGTTTGCCGTGATGATGTCAAGGTAGCTATCGTTGTTCACATCGGCAATTGCCACAGCATATGGCTGTGAACCTGTGGCGTAATTGGTTTTTGTGTAACCACCTGTGCCATCGCTTAGCAGCACACTCGAGGTACTCGCCCCAGAGTTTGCTGTAATGATGTCAAGGTTATTGTCTTTATTCATGTCTGCCACAGTCACAAAAAAAGGATTTGTACTTGCGGGATAATCGGTTTTGGTTAGGAATTTCCCATACGCATTACCAAGCAGCACACTGACGGAATTGGCATTGGCATTAGCGACAACCAAATCGAGTTTGGTGTCCGCATTGACATCGGCAACAGCCACAGAAATAGGCTGATCTGATGTGCCGTAATCGGTTTTGGCTTGGAATGTCCCATCGCCGTTCCCTAGAAGCACACTCGAGGAATTAGAAAGGTAATTAGCGAGAATCAAGTCGGGTTTACCATCACCATTTGTATCGGCAACCGCCACCGAACGAGGACGCGAACCTGCGGCATAATCCGTTCGATTAAAACCACCAGTGCCGTTGGCAAGTAGGACACTCGAGGACTCCCCATCGTAATTGGCAGTGACAATATCGGGTTTGGTATCGCCATTGAGATCAGCCACCACCACCGACGAGGCATTTGCACCCACAGGATAATCGGTTCTTGTAAAACCACCAGTGCCATTATTCAGTAGTACACTCGAGGAACCGTTGGTGTAGTTGGCTGTGATGATGTCTGGGCGATTGTCGGTGTTGATGTCAGCAACAACAACCGAAAAAGGACCTGCGTCGGTGGCAAAATCGGTTTTGGTCTGAAACGTTCCGTCATTATTACCCAGAAGTACACTCGAGGTACTTGCACCAGAGTTTGCCGTGACAATATCGGGTTTGGAGTCGCTGTTGATGTCAGCGATGGTCACAGAAATAGGTCGTCTCCCAAGTGAGTAATCGGCTTTGGCTTGAAAAGTCCCATCGCCATTGCCAAGTAAGACACTGGTGGTATTGGCAGCTGTGTTGGCTGTCACCAAGTCGAGTTTGGTATCGCCGTTGACATCAGCGACCGCCACCGAATAAGGCGTAGCGCCTGTGGCAAAATCAATTCTGGTTTGAAAAGTCCCATTGCCATTGCCTAGCAGCACACTGACAGTATTGTCCCCGGTAGCGTAATTCGAGGTGATCAAATCAGGTTTTGCATCCTTGTTCACATCAGCTACCACCACAGAAGTAGGAACGCTTCCCGTGGTGTAATCCATTTTAGGTGCAAATTCAGCCCCCCTTGCTGCCACACCTGAGCGGAATTGCCAAGTGCGCGTTCCCGGTTCACACGACCCACTGCCAGTGGTGTTGGTTAATCCCAAGGTTTGAGCTGTCACCAACTCTCCGGGCATAAAATTGGTGCTTGGGTCAAAACCAAGCGAACTCGAGCCAGCCCCGCTATACGTACCAGTCTTTGTACCAGTAAACCCGCCCCGCACCACGAAATTGCTCGAGGTTGCCGCACTCATGGCTTGGTCCGTTGTAAGGCTAAGACTTGCATCTCGAGCCACAAAATTCAGGTTGGCAGCAGGTGAAAAACCAGTCAGTCTAAACGTATTCACCAAATAAGCCAATGCTCCACTCGAAGAACCAGCCGTGCGGATACTGCATAACATATTGATTGTGTTTGAGCTAACTGGTTTTGGTTGCACCGATGGTAAAACCGTGATGCTTGTCTGACTGCCTAGTGTGGCGGCTCGAGCCACCACAGCCGCACTGCCTTCAGGGGTTTGCGCTTCAAAAGTCTGCGTCACTCGAGTCACCGAATCACTGATTGGCACAGCACTAAAAGCAAACGCATACGGGTCATTGATTGGATTTAATGCCAATGGCACTTTCATACCAACAATCATCCGATTGGCATTGCTGGTTGTCTCGAGGGTGCGCCCACCAGAACTGTTGAGTACAGTAAATCCATACGGCAGCAGTCCAAACATACCGTCTGGCACATAATCCAAGGCACTTTCTGGGAGGTACTGCACTGTATCTTCGGTGTTTGGCAAAGGCACAACCTTGTTGCTACCTGTATCAAATGTGCTTGCCTGAGCTGGTTTAATACTTAAAGCCAACGCCTCGAGTTCTGATCTTGTAAAAACAACTCCACCCGGCGCACGAATCGCAGCACTGATGGCAGTATCCGCAATTGAACTGATGCTGCGAACCCCTAGGAAACTGACATTCTCGAGATTATCGGTGCTGTTGACCGATAAGACCGCGTAGACATACCGAAACCCATTGCTGCGAGGCTCGCCGTTAGGTACAAAATCCAGGCTGCCTCGAGCCACCACTCGAATCGGTGTGACAGTGGCTTGTTGGTCAGTGAAGGCTCGAGTTGTTGGCTGACTCGAGAGACTGGCAGTAAAGTTGGCTGTGCCAAGACCATCAAAGACAATGGTAAACGGTGTTCCGACGGGCTTAAAGCTCGAGACTGGCTTGGCGATTGGTTGATTGCAAGCTGCGAATACTGCACCGAGCAGTATTAGAGTGAATATATTTTTCATGATTTTTTCCTCTGCTCGAGTTATGGGATTTTGAATGTCAGTGGGGCAATGCTAGGCACGTTCAGTTGACCAAAATCACCACGATTTCGCCCAGCCCACGCGATGATGCTGCCGTCTTGTTTTAAGGCAAGGTTGAAATACGCACCCGCACGAATCGCAACCACTCCTGTTAAACCATTGGGAACATCGGTTTGACCAAAAGGATTATCACCCCAAGCAACCACAGTCCCATCTGCGTTCAGTGCCAAACTATGATCCCTACCTGCACTGATGGCAATGACGTTACTTAGACCAAGAGGAACATCTAATTTCCCTGAGGCATTCTCACCCCAAGCAATCACAGTCCCATCGGCTTTCAGAGCAAGGCTGTGCCTTTCACCTGCACCGATGGCAATAACTGTGCTTAAACCATCGGGAATGGTTGATTGACCCCAAGAGTTATTGCCCCAAGCAACCACTGTTCCATCTTGTTTTAAGGCAAGGACATGATAAGGAGCTGCATAAATGGCAATCACATCCTGTAAACCACTTGGAATGTTCTTCGTATTGTTACTGACAGGTTTACTGTAGACAACCACCGTGCCATCCGTTTTAAGAAAAACAGTATGGTAATAACCCGCACTGATGGCGGCAATATCGCTGCTCGTTGGGCTACCGGGATCATCGCCCCAAGCAACCACCGAGCCGTTTTGTTTGAGCGCAAGGCTATTTCCTAAGCCTCCTTCAACTGCAATCACATGGCTTAAACCTGCGGGTGTGCTGACTTGACCATACTGATTCCAGCCCCAAGCCAATGGTACGTTGTCGGATTTCACAGCAAGACTATGAAAAAATCCTGCTCCAAGTGGTTGAATTGGTCGAACAACAATTGTTTTGGATTGACTTAAACCACACGCTGAAGCCGAAATACTGGTCGTGCCAACTTGTAAACCACTGATTTTCCCAAGTCCAATACTAACAATACTTGCATTGGCTGGAGTGCCACTGGCGGGTAACACAAAAGAACCATTGGCATCGGTGGCGAGTACCTCGAGGGCAAGGGTTTGTTCTTTGGTCATGACAAAATTACGAATCGAAATGGAATCTGGCACTCGGTTGACCAAGAACGCCGTAGGACTGCTGCTTGTACCTGCAATTCGCACCTGACAAATTGCCTCTCCGGATTGCTTTGTCCCCGGCATGACCCGCACACTCCCGCCAACTCGAGTTCGGGTGGCTTCAAAAGCCGCTTGATTATTGGGCAACTGAGCTTCCAAGGATTCAGTTATAAATTTGGTGCTGTCCTCAAAAACCCCAAAGCGCAATTTAATGGTGTACGGATCGTCCCTAGCAAGGGCTTGCAAAGGCACGCGCATAGCAATCGTGATTGTGCCACCCGTGCCGCTGATGGTACGACTGCTGCCTTTGTGCGCCACAAAACCATACGGCAGGACGTTGGTCAAGCTCGAGATTTCGCTTTCCAAATAAATCTGCAACGTATCTGCTTCGTTCGGCACAAGCGCAGGGCTTTGTGCAAAAGGCTCGAGGGTGATTGGACTGGTTGGCTGAATACTTGCTGCTAAGGCATCAAATTCACTTTGCGTGTAGGCAGCTAAACCGGGGTAACGACTCAATTCAGAAACAGCCGTTAAGAACCCATTCTTAGGGTCGTTCATAGCCATAAAAGTCAGGTTGGTAAACGTCCCCTCGAGAATTGAAATTGGCAAGGTGACATGCAAATACCGATACCCAGCTGTGCGCGGCTGACCAAGTGGCACAATATCGGTACTCGAGCGAACAATGGCATTGCCCAAGGTGATTCGGTTACTGATTTCAACCCCAAGGGCTTGAGGGCGAACACCAGCCGTGAGCTGCTTTGAACCAATGCCAGACAAGGTAATTTCAATCGGCGAACCCACAATTTTGATTGGCACTTCTTCTTGCGGTGGAATCACCTCTGGTGGGGTGGCACAAGCCCAAAAAAAGACTAAAAGTAAGAGCAGTAAAGATTTTTTTAACATGGCTTAACTCCTCGAGTTTGGTTACTGAGGAGTAGCTTAAAAATCCAAGCGTATATGGCTGTTATAGCAGCGTTACAGCGTCATATTACAGCGCCTTTTTCAGAATGCAAAAGGCGATTTGCGTCCTCAAAAAGTGATTTTCACTAAGGATCAGGCACTGACATGCAATCAATCCCGCCGTGCAGCCAATACACTCACCCCATGCTTGGGGCGCATGGTTAAGCTGGCATAAATTTCTATTGTGTAATCATCGGCTTTGGCAAAATCAATCCTCGACAGAACCGTGGACAACAAAATCATCCCTTCCATCTCGGCAAAGACATTGCCAATGCAGACCCGAGGACCCGCGCTAAACGGAAAATACGCATAATCGGGCAGACTTTTTTCATACCCTTCAACCCAGCGCTCGGGCTTAAAGCTGTCGGGGTTGTCAAAATACTTGGCACTGCGCTGCGTCACGTACTGCGAGAGCATCAGGTTCTGCCCTTTGGGAATAAAGTACTCACCAAGTTGTACATCCTCGAGGGCGGTGCGTCCAATGCTCCAAGCTGGAGGGTATAAGCGCAGGGTTTCCTGCCAAATTTGCTTGGTCAGCGGCAATTTGGCAATATCCTCGAGACGACAACCTTCAGCGCCTAGCATCGAACGGGCTTCTTCACAAGCTGCCTTCATGATGTTTGGATGCTCGAGCAGCAGACTGATAGCCCATGAAAGTGTATTCGCCGTGGTTTCATGCCCCGCCAAAAGCAGCGTCAGGGCTTCGTCGCGCAGTTGCTCATCGTTCATTTGGCTGCCATCTTCGTCGGTTGCCGCAACCATCATCGCAAGTAAACTGTACTCCGAAGGATTGGCACGTTCCTTGGCAATCATCTCGAGCGTAATTTTATCAAGCTCAGCAATTGCGGCTTTGAGGCGTTTATGCCCCGGCAGTGGAATACTCAGTGGTAACGGAATCGGCTGACCCATCTGCGCTCGGTTGGCTTGCAGTGCCTCCTCGAGCGCATGACCAACCCGACTGCCCTGCCCGTCAATCTCGGCGTTAAACAAGGTCTTTGCCACAATCTCGAGGGTTAGGACATTCCAGAACTCAAAGACATCGAGTTTACTCGGTATCTTCTCGAGGGCGCGTAAGGTGTACAAGCGCATGGTTTCGCCATACGCCCTGACTTTCTCACGGTGAAAGGCAGGTTGTGCCAAACGCCGCTGACGCAACCAGAAATCCCCATCGCTCGAGAGAAGTCCGTTGCCAATCAGGGCTTTGAGCGCAGGAAAACCACGATAAGGTTTCTTGAATTTCTTAGCGTAATCACGCAGCACCAAAGCAATCAAATCAGGGCGAGTAATCACCGTCATATTCCGATTGCCAAACTTTAGATTCACCACTTCGCCATGCGACTTAGAAACCTGCATCAAATACCCCGAAGGGTCTTTGGCAAACTCGAGAACATGCCCAACCAAAGGCAGCCCTTTAGGCATTGGCGGAACGCGCACGGCTTTAGCAGAAGTCATGAAAACAGTATTTCAGATTTTACAAGGACTGAACAGTGAAATTTGCTGTTGCTCGAGCATACCCGCGCAGATAATCAATTTCACAGATTCTAGGAAAAGGCGCAGGGTCGTTGGGTTGAATTTCGTGCGGTCGTTCATACACCCCAAGCATCAGTTGCATTCGGTACTGCGGCGATTGCACTACACGACGGATGTGCTGATTATCCACATAAAAATCCACATGATTTGGTGTCCAGTCAATGGCGTAAATATGGTACTCGGCAGCATTGATTGGTAAAACATCTTCGTAGCATTCTTCGACTAAATTTGGGTCGTCCCATTTCAGAATGCCATAATCAATTCTCGAGCGGTCTGCACGGATGTTGCCACCGTGAATTTCAAAGACCCGAATTTCACCAGCGTCGGGTTCGTCAAAACCAATCAGCCAAAGCGCCACATGATACCCAACCACTGGCACAGCTTTCAGGCGGGTTTCGATGTAGCCAAATTTTGGTAGGTAATGCTCGAGAATCGGTAGGTCTTGGGTGACTCTAAACGCTGGGTTGTAGCGAAACTGCCCAAGGTTGCTGCCTTTTTCCCTCGAGAAATG
>JAAFJQ010000065.1 GCA_013298185.1 Deinococcales bacterium | reverse complement strand
CTTGGTGAAGGGATTCTTGATGCCGAGACGTTGTTATAATTCAGTTGATGAATTGCGCCAGGCGTTGTTGGTTGCTTTAGCTGCGGTGGGTGGAGTTAAAATCTAAATGATTTCGTGGAGATACTTAGAACTCCCCCCTCGCTGCGCTCGACCCCCTCCACGAGGGGGTTCAAGGTCAAGAGCCGTGAGTTTAAGCCCCTTCAATGAAGAGGCTGCCGAGCGAGCGACCACGCCCGTCAGGTGCGCGTATGTGGTCAAGACAAGCGCGGCTGGGGAAGTTCGTAAGAGTTCGCGTTTTTCCTACAACTAACCCCATCAAGAAAGGAATCTTTATGAATAACCTTAAAACCCTTGAACCACCACTGGACACTCGAGGCGGTCATTTTGGCACTTGGCTGAGTTTTGCAGTGCTGATGACCTTGCTTTTTGGCTTGGTGTACCCTGTTCTGACCACACTGCTTGGACAAGCGCTGTTTCCATTTCAAGCCAGTGGTTCGCTGCTCGAGAAGAACGGCTCGGTGATTGGCTCGAGTTTGATTGGGCAGTCGTTTAGCGGTGCGAAGTATTTCATTGGACGACCCTCGAGTGCAGGTAAGGGATATGACCCAACCAGTGCCAGTGGTAGTAATCTCGCACCGAGCAACCCCGCTTTGCTCGAGCGAGCGGCAAAAACTTCTGCGGAAATCGTGGCTCGAGAAGGTGTGGGTGCGCTGCAAATTCCAGTGGATTTGGTGGCTGCCAGTGGTTCGGGTTTGGACCCGCACATCAGTCTGGCAGCCGCCGAAATTCAAATTGCTCGAGTAGCAAAAGCGCGTGGGATAGCTGAAAATCTGGTGCGGCAAGCGGTGCAAGCACAAACCGAACAGCCGCTGTTTGGTGTGTTCGGTTTAGCTCAAGTCAATGTTTTACAGCTTAATTTGACTTTGGATCGGCTTTAGTCTAGAGCTATCCCACATGAACTCGAGGACGACGACGTGGTTTGGGTTCATTCTGGCGAATGATTTCTCGGGTCATCGGGGCAATATCGCCTTCGCCAAAGAACAAGAAGCGGCTGACATTGGCTAGTGGGGTGTACTCCGACCATGTGAAGTAGCAGTGTGGTATCAGATGGCTTTGGTCGCGCACATGCAGCAAAAAGACCGCTAAGGCATTTGGAATGGCTGGAGCAGTGGCACGAAGCACATGGTATTTGTCGCCGTTGGGACTGGTGATTTCAACGCCTTTCACTTCCATTTTGCCAATGAATTCCGAGGCATCGGAAACCGTGACTTCAAAAAACAACACAGGGTCTTTTGCGTCGATGTGATGGTCTTCGCGCTCAGCGAGTTCTTTGTCTTGGTATTCGCCCCAATCGCCTGCTTGGCGTTTATTGGCAATGATGTGCAACTCGCCGCAATGATGAATGTTGTTTTCTAAGAAGCGCTCGGCGGTTTCATCAAGTCCTATTTCGGTGATGCGTAACTCGGTGGAACGCATGGCTCTCGAGAGAATCGAAACCAGAATAATCGCTAGGATGAACATCGCGGCAATGCGAATCCCGTCTGGGCGTTCAATCACATTAACCACGGTGGTGTACAAAAATATCAGGGTGATAAAGGCAAATCCAATCGTGGCAAGCCGTTGTTTTTTGGCTCGAGCCGATAAGTACACCGCAATGGCTGCTGAGGTCATCAGCACCAGCACCCCTGTGGCGTATGCGCCGCCTTGGGCATCCACATCGGCTTGGAAGATGATCGTCACCAAGAAGGCAATGCCTGTAAACAATAATGTCAGTGGGCGGCTGGCTCGAGTCCATTCTGGTGCCATGCCGTAACGCGGTAAGTAGCGCGGCACAAGGTTCAGCAAGGCTGCCATGGCGCTTGCCCCTGCAAACCAGAGAATCAGTACCGTGCTGAGGTCGTAAATCGTGCCGAAGCCATCGCCGTAAAACTCGTGAGCGAGGTACGCCAAGGCGCGTCCGTTGGCTTCGCCGCCTTCTTGGAAAGCTGCCGCAGGGATGTGCAGCGTGGTCACAAAACTCGAGGAGATCAGGAACACGCTCATAATCAGGGCAGCCGTGGTCAGGAGTTTACGGGCGTTGCGAATTCGTCCAACGGGGTTTTTAGGGTCATCGGTGGGTTTTCCTTGAATTAAGGGCATGACTGCCACACCTGTTTCAAAGCCAGACAAACCCAGTGCCAACTTGGGAAAAAGCAGCAAGGCAAAGCCCACAATCAAAAGCGGGTTGCTGCTACGGCTGTTGAGCGCTGTGACCCACTGATCCCACTCGAGCGGTGTGTGCATCACCTCGAGTATGCCGCGCACAATCACAATCGCGTTCAGGCTCAGGTAAACCACCACCAGCACCACGGCTAAGCCAATGGCTTCTTTGAAGCCTTTTAAGAACACCAAACCAAGCAAGGAAATCAAACCCAGTGTGATGGCTATTTGTGCCACATTCGATTCTTGGCTCGAGAAGACTTGGACAAAATACGGATTTTCAATCACATGTGCGGCGGCATCGGCAGCCGATAGGGTAATCGTAATCACAAAATCAGTGGCAGCAAAACCAAGCAGCGCCAAGACAAATAACTTGCCCACCCAGAAGCTCAGCAACCGCTCGAGCATCGAAATCGAGCCGTTGCCATGCGGACTTTCTCGAGCCACGCGCAAGTACACAGGCAGCGCAGCGCACAAGGTCATGACCACCAGAATCAAAGTGGCAATCGGTGAAAGCACCCCAGCTGCCAGTGCCGCGATGCCGGGTTGATAGCCCAGCGTCGAAAAATAATCCACACCTGTCAGGCACACAACTTTCCACCACGGGTATTGATGCTCGGCGTGAGCTTCGGAGTCAACACTGCGCGGCTTACGATCAATAAAGGTTTTTTGCATAGATTTTAATTGTGAATTGTCCCCTCAATCACAGTTTTTTATTCTCTTCCAAAGTGCCAAATCGGGCTATCCGCCAAGTGGGGTCAACCCTCGGTCAACTGACCGACCCCCAGCAGTTTCAAAACGCCGTAGACTGCAATCCATGCGCTCGAGAAGATCCATTGCTGCCTTGTGTATTGCACTGATGATCGGTGGGTTGATCCTTGATATTTACACCCCGCAACAGTTTTTTGCGGCGATTGTTTGGTTTGTGCCAATTGCCTTATCGGGACTGGTGTATTCCAAGCGTTTCACCATGAGTTTGGTGCTTGCTTCGGTGCTGCTTGGTTTTGTGGTCAGTTTCCTCAACGCCAGCGCCCAAGGTGGTCTGGACCCAACGGCGCTACTGAACCGCGTGTTACTGGCGGGAACATCGGTGCTGGTCGGGGTGATGACGATTCACCTCAGCACCTTCTCGCAGCAACTTGGGCAAGCCGAGGAGCGCGAGCATAAAATTCGTCAGGAGCGCGACATTGAAAGGGTTGCCAGCACGGTCATCGGTGCGCCGAATTTACAAGAAGCCTTTGGGCAAGTGCTGCCAATTCTGCAAGAGATGTTTGCCGCCAAAGGCGTGCTGCTGGCAGCCGAACAGCACGGTCAACTGATCCAACCCCTCGAGTCAATCAACCTCGAAGCCAGAAGTCTCGAGAACAAACCGTGGTTTGCACCAAGTTCAACCCTAAAAAAATTCGGGCGCTACTGGGTTTTGCACCTCGAGCAACCCGCGTTTGTCTTGGTTTTCCTCGAGCCAGACCTAAGCCACGAGGATGACTTAACCCACCTCAAACCCGTGCTGACCCGCACGTTGGAACGGGTGCGGCTGCTCGAGAATTTATCGGTTCAGCAACAATTGCTCGAGCGGCGCAACAACATGATTCGGGATTTGGTTTATGCCTTCAGCCACGACCTCCGCACACCTTTAATGGCAAATGCAATGAATATGAAATTGGCTCTCGAGGGAGCGTTTGGCGAGTTACCCGCCAAATACTTGCGTTCACTCGAGAATGGCTTAACCGCCAATCAGGATTTGCTGGATTTAGCTGAGGAATTACTTTTGGTGGCGCGATTTGAAAGTGGGGAATCCAATCCGCAAAGCGAAACGATTCTACTGCATCAGGCTTTAACTGAAATGACCACGCGCTTAGAAAGCCTTGCGGCTGCCAAAGCCGTGACTTTTACATTGCAACTCGAGCCAGTGCAAATCCACGGCAACAGCTTAGACATTCGGCGCTTATTGCAGAATTTACTCGATAACGCCCTGAAGCACAGCCCCAAACACAGCTGCATCGGTGTGACGTTGAAAGTGCGAGACAACCATGCAAGGCTTGAAATCAGCGATACTGGACTTGGTGTACCCCCCGAAATCGAAAACCGATTATTCACCCGCTTCTCGAGTCCACGCGCTGGTGGCGGCAGTGGACTGGGCTTGTACTTAGCCAAGCAAATCGTTGAAGCGCACCACGGCAAAATTGGTTATACTCGGGCGCAAACCACGATTTTCTGGGTTGAATTGCCGATAAACACGGGGTAAATCATGTCAAACATTTTTCTGGTCGAAGATCACGCCTTCACCCGCGATGGCTTACGGGTCGCCATTGAACGTCATCAAGGCTTACATGTGATTGGCGAAGCCCGCAGTGGCGAAGAGGCGCTGGAAATGCTCGAGGAAATCAAAGCCGATGTGGTGGTGCTGGACATTGGCTTACCGGGTATGGACGGCATCGAAACTTGTCGGCGCATCAAACAACAATTTGTGGAAACCCGTGTGGTGATGCTGACCGCGCATCGTCTCGAGAATCAGGTTTTAGCCGCGCTGGCTTCAGGCGCAGAAGGGTACTGCCTGAAATCCACCGATCCTGCTGGCGTGATACTGGCAATTCAATCAGCAATCTTAGGCAGCGCCTACCTCGACCCACAAATCGCCCATGTGGTGCTGGGCAAAATCAACTTACCAAGTCCAGAAGGCTCGGTCTTATCGCCTCGAGAACTCGAGGTTTTGGGGTTAATCGCCAAAGGACTCAGCAACAAAGAAATTGCTGACCAACTCGAGATCAGTTTATCTACGGTGAAAACCCATATTGAAGATATTCTAAAACGCCTCAAGGTATCAGATCGCACCCAAGCCGCCGTCATTGCCGTGCGTCAAGGATTGGTTTAATGCAGTAAGGAGTACGTCGCGGCTGCCACCAAGCAACCAACGCCAGCACTGACAAACCATTCCACAAAACTGGCTTTGTCACCTGATTTACGCACAATTGAGTTCACAAACCCAAAGGTACTCGAGAAGCCCATCAGCACCACCAAAGGAATCAGTATCATGCTTTGAGTCTAGTCATGCACTGCTAAACCGTAAATCGGTTATTCGGTGGCTCGAGGTCGGTCAAATGGACGAGGGGTTTAACTCGAGACTCCATATGTTTTTATCCGCTCCTCGAGACGGGCATCACTTTCTGGTCTAGCGCCAAAGACACTGACCACCCAACCTGCGACTTGCGCCGCAAGTTGGGACGCTCCCCTGGCATCCTTAGAACGCAAGTAATGCCCGAGGAACGCACCACAAAAACTGTCTCCCGCGCCTGTCGCATCTATGACCGTATCGTGGGTGGCTTCGACTTGAAACACACCACTTTGATCAGCAAACATTGCGCCTTCTTTATCGAGCTTTAAGCAAATCAGGGTTTGCGGATATTCCTCACGCAAAATGCTCAACACATCCTCGGGGCTTTGCGCTCCGGTTAAAGCCCGTCCTTCCTCGAGATTCGGAAACATGATGTCAATGGACATGGCTTTGGTGGCGCGTTTGAATTCTTCGCGTCCCATCTGCCGAATCATTTGGTAACTGCCCGGGTCAAAGCTGACCGTTGCCCCTGCTTCGGCGGCAAGTCTGGCTGCCTCGAGTGCCGCCGCTCGAGGTGGGTTGGTAAAAACACTCCAAGCGGTGATATGAACGTGATTGGCTGCCGCAATCACATCCTTGGGCAGTTCGTGCGGTAAAAGCTGAAAATCCGCGCCTTGGTTGGTCAGCATACTGCGCTGTCCACTCGAGTCAATCAGCACCAAAACCACGCCTGTGGCGTGCTGTTCAGACCAAATGATATGCGGCACAACCTGTTCTTCCTCGAGTTTAGCTAGGGCGAATTCACCAAATTGGTCTCGTCCGATTTTGCCCAGAAAACCTGTGGGCATCCCAACTCGCCGCGCCCAGACCGCCACATTAGCACTCGAGCCGCCGTGTGCCAGTTGCACCCGCCCAGTGGTGTCGCCGCCGCTTAAGAGAATATGGTCTGGTTTTGCCAGCACATCCCAGTTCAAATCGCCAACACAAAGCAGGTTTGGATAGGTCGGATGGCTTAGGCTCGAGTAAGCGGTTTGTCTCACAATTTGGCTCACGGTTTATGATACACTCTGTCCATACCAAAAAGGAGGTGATCCAGCTGTTACATATTAAATTAGTTGGTGGAGGTGCCCGTCGGGGCTAACCCTGTAAACGCATAGCGTTTGCAATCGCCTTCCGAGAACGCCAGAGAAAAGGCGCATCCAGAACGCGAAAACCCGAGTGGTGGGATTAGAATCCCCAATTCCAGACGGGTGCTGAGAAGACCAGAGTTTCCTCTGGTCTTTTTTATTGTTGAATAGCCAAGTTAAGCTGATCGCGTAGCATCTGCGCTGCTGCTCGAGCCGCTGTCATCTGGTATCCATCTCTGGAGGCATACTGAATCCCTCTCGAGGCACTGGCAATTGCGCCTAAGCCTTGTTGGTCAAAAGCTGGGGCTAGATCAGCCGCCTGAGCGCCCTGAGCGCCAAGTCCGGGCAGAAGCAGCAGCACATTGGGCATTCGTTTACGCCATTCCCCAAGTTCGGCAGCATGGGTTGCGCCAACCACTGCGCCGATACTGCCATAAGCTCCACCCGATAACAGCTCGAGGTGGTCAGCCACCACACCAGCCACAGAACCGTTTTTCGTCTCGAGCAGTTGCAAATCACTCGAGCCTGCATTGCTGGTTCGCGCCAAAACAAAAATCGCACCGGCATTGTCTGTAGCTACTTTTAAGAAAGGCTCGAGCGAATCAAAACCAAGATACGGACTCACAGTTAAAGCACTGCCTACATGTTGACCAGCCAACCACGCTTTGGCGTAGGCTTCGGCGGTACTGGCAATATCCCCGCGTTTGGCATCCAAAATAATCGGCAGACCCATGCTACGAGCCGTGGCACAAACCCTCTCGAGCAATTGCAGACCAGCAATGCCCATGGCTTCGTAAAAAGCGACTTGAGGTTTAACACAAGCCACCAAATCAGCACAAGCCTCGAGAACATCAAGTGTGTGCTGCTCGAGGTCAGCGATGTTGTTGTGCCACTCGAGACGAGGGTCTAAGCCAAGGCAGAGGCGCGTGTTGTGGTGCAGCATTCGGTCATGTAATCGCTCGGCAAAATTCACGATGGCAGTATACGGCAGATGATTCACTCGAGCATCGAACAAAAAATGCCAATGATCTTAGCCAAATCATCCAAATCGTAACGCTGGCTGTCGGCATAAAGCGTATTCTGCTCGAGGATCAAAAAGCGCCATGTGTCGCCTGTGGTCACAGCTCCAAAGACCTTCTCAAGCGGTTGTCCTTTGCGTTCGTTGAAAATTCGCGCTGCAATCATTTCAGCGCAAGCCTGTGCAATGCCGTTCCTAAAATTCTCGTTTTTAGCTTCCACAACACTAACCACAGGCGCTCGGAGGAGGAGTTGTTCAGGAGACTTGGAAAATAAGAAATCACATTCGCCATTTAAGCCAAGACTCGAGTCAACCGTAAAATCAATGCCAGAAAACAAGGAAACCGCATGACCCAAAGTACGCCGCACCTCGAGCAGAATCGGTGCAATGATGCCCTCTGAACGGGCTTTTTCAGTGGATAACTCGAGCGCCAAAGGCACACTCTCGGCAAGCCAATCCACAAGCAACTGAGAAGCGGCTCGAGGTGGTGTCTTGGCAAACAAAGGCTTTGAGTCCACAAGGCTCAGTTCAAAACGCTCGAGAACATCGGTTAGGGAGAACTGGCTATACGACATGCCAGAATTTTACCATTCAAAGGTGATGAATTAAATTTCTTCTTTGACTTCTTTACCAAGGGCTTTTTGCACCTCGAGCGCAGAGCGTTCACCAGCTTCAATTGCCCCTTCAACATAACCGTAGTACCAAACAGCCGTTTCTGTGCCAGCGAAGTGAATCCTGCCGATCGGTTCACGCAGTTCTTCAAAGCCATTGGTCATCACTCCAGGCGGGGCGTAACATTGGTAACCACCGCCAATAAACGGTTCGGTCATCCAGTCGTGGTCAAAGTAATCGCGGGGGTACAGGGCTTCGTCACCGTAAATCATGGCTAGGTTCTCGAGAACCGCGCGGCGGCGTGTGCCTGCCGGACGGTCAGACCAAAAAACTGCATCATCACCGCCAATAAAGGCAACCAAAGCTGGGTGCTTATCATCAAAGCTCGAGGCATCCATGGCATGATCAAAAATCAGGTTATCAGGGTCAACTGCCTTTAAGGTCTGGGTGCGCCAAAACGGGCGGTCATAAATCGCAAAGCACTTAATCACACTGCCCATCTCAAGGCGCTGCATCAGTTTCATACGGCGGCGTGGCAACACAGGGTCAAAGTCAATGCGTTGGGCTTGGTTGGGTGGGATTGCCACAATCGCGTGCTTGGCATTGACATTAAAGCCTTCGGAAATCACCCGCACCCCTGTTTCGGAATGCTCGAGTTCATAGGCTTGGGAATCGAGGTGCAACCTGTCGCCTAGTTTTTCAGCCAGTTTGGTGCAAATGGTTTGCATCCCTTCGGTTAAACGCATGGTGTGATTGCCGCCATCAAGGTCAATCAAATCTTCAAAACCACCTGCCGAACGCACACTGTAGAGCAGAAACAGCATCGAGAAATCCTTGGGTTCGATGGTGTACTCAGTGCGGATGAGTTGGTCAAAAAGATGGCGCAAATACTCCGACTCGAGATTTTGGCGTTTCCATTCTTCGACACTCATCACATCCAACTCGGAGGCATTCGGTGTTTCGGCAGGGCGCTCAACATTGACTTGATCCACCAACCAAGAGATTTTAGCCGTGTACCACGCCCATTCGGCTTGGGTCAGTTGATCCATGCTCGAGAGTGGCTGAGCGCTTAGATCCATCCGCCCTGTTTCGTTCTGAGCAAAAGTAGCTAAGCCAAGGTCGCGCACCAGATTGGTGACACGCCACATCTCAGGTCCAAGCCACTGACCACCAAGGTCAAAAGCCGTACCGTCAGATAGCACTTTGGTCAGTAAGCGACCACCCACCCGAGGGGCAGCCTCGAGAACCACAACTTCCACACCAGCTTCAAGTAATTTATGGGCAGCAATCAACCCAGAAATACCCGCGCCAATAATCACCGCATCGGTGGTGATTTCTTGCGATGGCATACGTTTCACATCTCCTAAAAAAATTTTGACTCGAGGGCGAAAAACCTTGAACTGGCTCTATGATACGCGCCGAGGGTGCAAAATCGCAAACTGAAGAGCCAGCCCAAATAAAAAAATCACAGGGGAGTTGACCTCACCCTGTGACCATAACCATGAAAAACTTTAATCGTCGCGGCGTTTACCAAAACCATGGTCGCGGCGTTTACCACCAAAGCTACTGCCACCACCACGCGAATCATCACGGCTTGGGCGCGAATCTTCACGAGGCTTAAAGCCGCCTTCCCTTGAACCGCCAAAGCTACTTCCACCTTCACGCGGACGGAAACCACCTTCGCGGGGTTTGAAACCACCGTCACGGTTGCCGCCGCCAAAGCCGCCGCCTTCACGGGGACGGAAACCGCCTTCACGACTTCCACCATCGCGGCTACTGCCACCGTCACGGCTTCCACCACCAAAACCGCCGCCTTCTCGAGGACGGAAGCCACCTTCTCGAGAACCACCATCACGGCTACCAAAACCGCCTTCTCGAGGACGGAAGCCACCTTCGCGGTTACCGCCTTCACGCGGGCGGAAGCCACCATCACGGTTGCCTCCACCAAAACCGCCTTCACGAGGACGGAAGCCACCTTCGCGGGGCTTGAAACCACCATCGCGGCTGCCGCCACCAAAGCCACCCTCGCGTCCAAAACCACCTTCGCGCTTTGGAGCTGGGGTATCGCCAATGGCTGCTTTCTCGAGTTTCTTTTCTAACTTACGCACAATTGTGGTTAGTTCTTCGATACGAGCTGTCAGCACCCCAAGTTGGAGTTCAATACCACTGACCACTTCTTCGCTCATGCCCTCGACTTCTTCGTCCGTGGCGAGTTCATAGGTTTCTTCTTCGGCTTCGACCATGGACAAGGTATCGTCCTCTAAATCGGTTTCATCTGGGGTTAAATTCTCAATTTCTTCAACTTCTTTTTTCTTGCGCGGCATAGTTCTCCTGTGTTCTGCCCGAGTTCTCTCGAGCGTGCAAGGGTAGATAGTACACAACCAAGATGAGAGCCAGCAAGGGACGAGAGAAAGAGCAGAGGAAAGAGGAAAGGTTAAAGAGAAAAGAGGAAGACTGCTCCTCCTTTCTCTTTCCTCCTAAAGTTCTTACAGCATTGGGCGGATAGCTGCCATAAAGGTGTCAAAGCCAGCAAAATCGAGTTGCTGTTGGTTATCGGACAGCGCTGTGGCAGGGTCTGGGTGAACTTCGACATGCACACCATCTGCGCCAACCGCTAGGGCGGCTTTGGCAAGCGGAATCAAAATGTCGCGCCGACCAGCCGCGTGGGTGACATCCACAATAATTGGCAGGTGCGTCTCGAGTTTAGCAACAGCAACGGCTGAAATATCCAAGGTATTGCGGGTGGCTTTTTCAAAGGTGCGAATGCCACGTTCGCACAGCACAATCTGATTATTGCCTTCAGAGAGAATGTACTCGGCGGTCAGCAACCACTCTTCGATGGTACTCGAGAAACCGCGTTTCAGCAGCACAGGCTTACCGCTCCTTCCAACTTCGCGCAGCAAAGCAAAGTTCTGAGCGTTGCGAGTGCCAACTTGGAGCATGTCAGCGTACTCGGCGCAGACTGCTACATCTCGAGTGTCCATGACTTCTGCCACAAAGAGCAAATCGTGTTCTTTGGCAGCTTTTGCACCAATCTCGAGACCGGGTACACCCAAGCCTTGAAAACCATATGGACTGGTGCGTGGTTTGTACGCCCCACCTCGGAACATGGTGATGCCGTGTTTTTTGACGATTTCAGCTGCTTGCATCGTCTGCTCCAAACTTTCAATGCTGCAAGGACCCGCAATCATGGTTTTTGCTCCGCCACCAAACTGCACCGAAACCGCGCCCCTCGAGATGGTAACAATGCTATCCTCGGCATGGGTTTTACGGCTGTATTTGAGTTTGGGTTTGTCCTCACGTTCCTCGAGGTCAAGCGAAGCCTTGAAAATCTCTTTGAAGAGTTGCTTGATTGTGCTGCTTGGGAATGCCCCAGAATTGGCTTTCTCGAGCTTCTCGAGCATTTCCGATTCACGTTTTGGGTCAAAGTGGGTGATACCCAGTTCGGTCTGGCGTGCGCCAATTTTTTTCACCACCTCGGCGCGTTTAGAAAGGGCTTGAAGAATCTCGAGGTTGATTCCATCCACATCAACACGGAGTGCAGCAATAATAGGGTCAGTCATAAGAGTTTCCTTTGTGGTTCAAAACCATGAAATCAGGGCTTTCTCGAGATATCACCAATAAAAAACTTCGGCGCGAGCCGAAGCAAAAAAGGCATCCCGAGGTTTTTCTCTCGAGTGCCTTAACTTGTATACCAGTATGCGATTTGCATGGATTTACGCTAATGGGTAATGGGGTGTTTTGTCAAGTAGATCATTGAATCCCCATGAAATCTCGAGCCAACAACTTATGCTACAATCCCGCCTTGTGACTGCTCGCTGTCACGAAAAGGACTCTATGACTGAACTACAAGAAAAACTCGAGAACCTTCGGGGGTATCTTTGACATCGCAGGTAAAACTGCGCGGTTAAGTACGCTCGATCAAACCCTGAACGACCCAAACCTCTGGAACGACCCTGCCAATGCCCGCAGCGTCACCAAGGAAAGCACGGCACTGCGTCGCGTGGTTGATGATTTCACGCGCTTAGAATCGGATGTGCTTGGCTTAGGCGAAATGCTCGAGCTGGCATCTGACGAGGAGCGAGTTGAACTCGAGCCAGACTTGCTCGAGGCAACCAACCGCGTTGAAGCACTGTATAAAGAAACGCTGTTTAATGTGCATCATGCCGATTCAGCTGCAATTATGGTGATTAAACCTGGTGCGGGTGGCACGGAAAGCCAAGATTGGGCTGAAATGCTGCTGCGAATGGTACGCCGCTACGCCGAGCGTCATGATTTTGCTGTGGAACTGATGGATGTCACGGCTGGCGACCAAGCTGGAATCACCTACGCTGAATT
Source organism: Deinococcales bacterium (assembly GCA_013298185.1). Classification (GTDB taxonomy): domain Bacteria; phylum Deinococcota; class Deinococci; order Deinococcales; family JAAFIG01; genus JAAFIG01. Next base: position 5,563 of record JAAFJQ010000065.1, on the reverse strand, counting down.
GATTGTGCGTGGCGAACGGGCGTATGGTTTGCTGCGAGCCGAGGCTGGCGTGCATCGTTTGGTACGTGTCTCGCCATTTAATGCCCAAGGCAAACGCCAAACCAGTTTTAGCAGCATTGAAATCATGCCTGAAATCGAGGATGCTTCCGAAGTCGAAATCAATCCAACCGATGTTCGCATAGATGTGTTCCGAGCTGGTGGACACGGTGGACAAGGTGTGAACACCACCGACAGCGCCGTGCGTTTAACCTATAAAGCTGGCACACCAGACATGATTGTCGTGGTCTGCCAAGATGGACGCAGCCAACTGAAAAACAAAGACAAAGCCTTCACCGTGCTGCGCTCGAGACTCTATGAAATGGAAATGAAGAAAAAACGCGAAATCGAAGACAAAGCCCGTGGGCAACAAAAAAGCATCGAGTGGGGAAGCCAAATCCGCAGCTATGTGCTGGATAAGCAATACGTCAAAGACCACCGTACAGGCGTGATGCAGCACAATCCCGCCAATGTTCTGGACGGCGACTTAGACGAATTTATTTGGGCGGGTCTCGAGTGGATGGCAGGTCAACGAGCCACCGCAACCTCGAGCGGCGATGATGATTAACGGTGATTCATTTCCATACCTATTGGCTTAAGGGCTGGTAATTCAACCGCATCGCGTTTTTTTAAGAAACTCCGCATTGCATCAATCTCAATTTGCTGCCCTTTGACAATGCCAGAAGCGAGGCTAGTGACCAGCTCTCGAGATGAGTTTTTGAGGATGTTTTCTGCCATCATCACCCCGCCTTGATGATGGCGAATCATCCATTGCAAAAATTTGATTTCTGCTTGGCGCACAGGTAAAACACTTAGGCTCGAGACTTCGCCAGCCGTTGCCATGCCCATTTGTTCGCCTTTGCCGTTCATGACTGGGTTGCGTCCGGTCAAAGGCAGCCCCCAAGTGTTCAGCCAAGCCTGCATCTGCCCGAGTTCGTTTTGTTGGGTGAGTAGCATGTCGGTGGCTAACAGTCTGAGCATTGGGTCTTCGGTGCGGTCACGGATGCGGGTTGCCATGTCCACAGCCTGCATATGATGCGCTCGCATGTCCCGAGCAAACACGGCTTCGGGGCTGTTCTCGAGCGGTGGCGAAATGCTCGAGCGTCCTAAGTAGAAGCCCAGTCCAAGTGCCACTAAAACCGCCAAAATCCATCTCATAGGCTTAGTTTGACAACTCGAGATGAAAAACAAATGGTTTAGGTTCTAAACCCACTGCTGATGTCCCGCAATTTATTGGCAAGCCCCTCGAGTTGTGTGGCAATGCTTTGGGTTTGCTGGGTCGCGTACATTGAAGTTTGGGTGGTTTCAGAGATGCTGTGCATGGCTTTTTCGATTTGATTCATACCGATGTTGTTTTGCTGCACGGTAATTTGAATCATTTGGGTCTGCTCGGCTGATTCGCGGATGGCTGAACCTAAGGCTTCGATGGTTTCTAAAGTGTGTGCTAAATGCTCCGCGCCGCTTTCGGCAACCTTAAAGCCTTGTTCGGAAGTCATGACTGCGCTGTTGGTGGCTTTTTGAATTTGTCCGAGTAGATTCTTCACTTGTGCCGTGGCTTCTTTGCTGCGCTCGGCAAGGTGGCGAATTTCGCCTGCCACAACCGAAAAACCTCGACCGTGTTCGCCGGCTCTCGAGGCTTCAATGGCGGCGTTGAGTGCCAGCAAATTGCTTTGGTCGGCAATGTCTGAAACGCTCGAGATGATTTCGCCAATGCTTTGGGTTTGCTGACTTAAACCTAGTATTTGCTCCGAGATCTCCCCTACTCGAGCGCGTATTTGCTGCATTCCATCATCGGCGGTGCGAGCCGCTTCAATGCCAGCCGTGGCGACCCTCGAGACACTGCTGGCGCTGCTGGTGATGTGATGGGTTAGCTCGAGTGCATGGGTGGATGATTGGCTGACTTCAGCGACGGTGGCGGTGGTTTGGCTGATGGCAGCGCTTTGTTCAGAAACGCCACTGCTTTGTTGCACACAAGCCGCTAGAATTTGTTGGCTGGCGCTGGAAACGGCTAAGCTCGAGTGGTGAATCTGCCCGAGGATATCGCGTAGTTTTCGGGTCATTTCTGCAAAAGCATTGCCGAGTTCATCGTGTTCAGATTTGGCTTCGATACTGGTTGTTAAATCGCCTTGTGAAATCGCACTGGCAACGGTTGCCATTTGGCGCTGGTAGGCAATCATGTCCTTAAACGAGGCTTGTAGTGATCCAATTTCGTCTTGGCTGGTGGTTTTGATTTCTTGTCCTAAATTACCTTGGGCTAGGGCGGCTGCGTGATTTTTGAGGCTCGAGATTTGCCCAACCACATAGCGTGATAACAACCAAGCGACCACCAATGCGCCGAGTAAAAGCAGCAGCAACACCAATAAAAGCGGTGCAAGAATCGCGTTCTGCTCAGAAGCAATTTCGTTTTGCGCTTGACTGGCTAGAATCGTCCAATCCAAGCCCTTGAAGTTGGTATCTGGGTTACTGGAAAACCAGCCAACTGTACCAGCAGCATTGGGACTCAGCTCTGGGTTGCCAAAATCACGATCTCTGGTAAAACCAGCTTGTGTGGCTCGAGAAGCCTTATAAGCTGGGAAATCACGCAAAGAGGTGGTTAAGACCAATGCCTCATTGGGCGCACTGAGTAAGCGCCCGACAGCATCGGTTATTAAGTAACGAATGGTTTCATAACCGTTGTTTTTGGCTTCGGTTTGGGCGTCTTGCAGAATTTTTTCTATTTCAGCCCAGTTCAGGAGCGTATGCCAAACCCCGATGATCTGCCCACCAAACCCACGAATTGGCGCGGAAAAGCCAACTGTCATTGGGTTGGTGTTCGGCTCGAGTTTTTTAAGTAAATCATCGGCTCCAGCTGGCGTGGCATACGCCGTGCGCTCTGGCACTCGCCCTTGGCGACAAGCCACAAACCATTGTTCAGTCACCACGCTCGAACCAACAATTGTACTGGTGTCAAAGGCTTCTCCTTTGGCATTGACGCTCGAGGTAGCAATGACTGTGCCGTTGGTGTCAGCCACCAGCATCAGGCGATAAATCGGGCTTTGGTTTTTAATCAAGGTGTTCATCCAAGCACTTTGTTCTTCAGCATCCATGTTGCGAGCAAAGCGCGAAGTTGAAAATGCCAGTACATCGCTGTAACGTTCGTTTAAGTTGCGATTCAGGGTATTGGCAGCATTGAAAGCCGCTTGCCTGACTCGAGCGCCTGCGCTGCGTTCAACTTGTGAACCAACCACGCCAAAGAGTAAAGACACTGAAACAATCAAGAGTGGCAGCAGCACCACGGCGGAGAGCATCAGCAATTTACCCAGCAAAGGTGCGTTGTCAAAAGCGGTACGAACTCGAGTCCAAATGGCTTCCATGTACACCTCTTAGCTTGTATCATACCTAAAAAATGCGTGCAGCGACCAAATGGGCTAAACTAAAACCATGAAACGGCTTTTAGCAGGTCTGCTTTTGCTGACGGTGGGCGTCTCGAGTCTGGCACAAGACCAATTGGTGACAGTTGGGATTCTGCATTCTTTAAGCGGCACGATGGCAATTTCCGAGGTCAGCGTAGCCAATGCCACCGAGTTAGCGATTGATGAAGTCAATCAAAGCGGTGGAATTTTAGGGCAGCAAATCAGCATGGTCAAAGAAGACGGTGCGTCTAACCCTGCGCGGTTTGCACAAAAAGCCCAGAAGTTAATAGAACAAGATAAAGTCACCGCTATTTTTGGCGGTTGGACCAGTGCCAGCCGCAAAGCCTTATTGCCTGTGATTGAAAAAAACAAGAATTTACTGTTTTACCCAGTGCAGTTTGAAGGCAATGAATGCAGCCCAAACATCATTTACTCCGGCGCTCAGCCAAATCAACAAGCCCTGCCTGCGCTTGATTGGGCGCTCGAGCAGGGTTTTCGGCGGATTTACTTGGTGGGTTCGGATTATGTGTATCCTCGCACGATCAATAAAATCCTCAAGCGTCATATTGCTTCGGAGAAAGCTGTTCTGGTCGGAGAGGATTACGCCCCGCTTGGCAGCACCAATTTTGCCGCAATTGTCAACAAAATTCGTAACCTCAAACCGCAAGTGATCTTAAACAGCATCAATGGCGACAGCAACATCGCGTTTTTTAAGGCGTACCGCAACGCAGGTCTGGACCCAAGATTGATTCCGACCATCAGTTTTTCAATTGCTGAACCAGAACTGAGGAGCATTGGCTCGAGTTTACTGTTTGCCCATTATGCCGCTTGGAATTACTTTCAGAGCTTAGAAAACCCAGCCAATAAATTATTTATCCAAAGTTACCGTCAGCGTTTTGGCGATAAAAGCGTGATCAGCGACCCAATGGCACATGCCTACAGCAGCGTCTTTTTTTGGCGAAGGGCAGTCGAAAAAGCCAAGAGTTTTGACCCGCTTTTGGTGCGACAAGCACTGGTTGGACTCGAGTTCCGCGATTCACCGCTTGGCAGGATTCGGATAGAAGCAAATGGTTCAATCAAGCAACGGGTCTACATTGGCAGGGTTGAACGCAATGGGCAGTTTCAAGTGGTGTGGCGCTCGAGCAGCGAAGTCAGTCCAGAGCCGTATGATGCCCTGACGTTTCCCAATCAGAGCTGCCCGAGAAAGTAGTGAAGAAAGAGAAAAGAGGAAAAACTCCACCAGCGAAGCACAAATCGCACCCGTCCTCAAGCACGAAATAGCAGTGCAGCACAAAGTTTTTGTAGTCAAGCCGTAGGGGCGAGGCATGCCTCGCCCAAATGAGAGCAACCCGTGTTTCGGGCTGTTTCTTATTGGAAAATCTGTACTAGACATGTTTCTCGAGGCGCTGAGTTGCACCAACCTCGAGTGACTTGATTTACACCAACCTCGAGTGACTTGATTTACACCAACCTCGAGTGACTTGATTTACACCATTCTCGAGACACCCGCGAATTGTCGCACTCGGCGCGAAGCGAGGTGGGTCAGTGCCAATGCCAGTGCATCGGCGCTGTGGCTCGAGTCTGGGTTTTCTCGGAGTTGCAAGGTGGCTCGTACCATAAAAATCACTTGGTCTTTGGTGGCGTTGCCTGTGCCTACCAAGGCTTGCTTCACGGCTTTTGGGCTGTACTCAAAAACAGGGACGTTGCACTCGGCACAAGCCAGTAAGACCACACCGACAGCCTCACCGACCTTAAAGGCAGTCATGGCGTGCTGGGCTTGAAAAAATTGTCCCTCGAGGGCTAGGGCATCTGGTTGATGCTCGAGCAGTTGGGTTTTCACAGCTTGGTAAATGTATAAAAGTCGGCTGGGGGTATCACGCTGGCTCGAGGTTTGTACCAATTGGCTGTGTAGAAACACGGGGGTTTTGCCGTCCTCGCGCACCACGCCGATCCCAAGGTTGGCAAGTCCGGGGTCAATGCCAAGAACAATCATTGCCTTATCATAATACTAAGTACCTCCCTGAAATGTTTTAGCGTTTTTTGCTAAAACATTTCCGACCAAGCGACCCTGCCCGTCAGGTGCGTCTTAGGGTCAAGAACGGGAGTAAGGACAGCGTATCTACCGCTGTAATGGC
>JAAFJQ010000064.1 GCA_013298185.1 Deinococcales bacterium | reverse complement strand
GCTGACCTCGAGCGGGATGCGTGTGCCTTGTAGTGCCACGCTTGGGTTTTGTAGGGTCATGGTAAATTCGGGTTTGACATATTGCTGCACAGAAAAATCTGCCAGTATCGCGGTGAAGTCCGAACCATCAAAGTTGCAACTGGCTTCACCTTCGGGGTTTAATAAAATGCGGTAATCCCATGTCGAAACTCGAGCCGATGCCCGAAGACTCAACTGCCCACCGAATGAACCAAAGGCATTGGTTTCAAACTTGCTGCGTTGTAACTCGCGTTCGCTGTCGCATAAGACCACACCAATTTGGCGCTTGGTGATCGGGGCTAAGGTGTTATCGGCTCGGAAGTTTCCTCTAAACTGAATTGTGTCGCCCGGGCGGTACATGGTGCGGTCTGTCTGCCCTGTGAAGACATATTTTTGTGTCAGTGCATACGCCCAAGCCGAGTTCACCACTGCAAAACTCTGTCCGCTTTGAGCAACAACAATCGTTTCTTTGCTTGGCATGGCTAAACTCAGCAAACCGTTTTGATCGGTGCTGAGTTCGCGTTTGTTCTGAGCCGCAAAAACAAGTACCTTGGCGCTGCGCTTTTGTCCTGAATCCCGATTGACTGTTAAAACCCGCAATTGGCTGGGTGATTGCTTAGCAAAGACACTTAAATCTGTGACCAAGACCAAACTCGAGCCGCGTTTTTGTCCAAATTGACCTTGGATTTCGTATAAGCCAACCCCGAGTTTGCCAAGGCTGACTTCGCTGTCACCTTCGCCCAAGCTGACGGTGACTCGAGAAATAGGGGTTTTGGCAGCGCCAGCAGGGATTTTAGGGGTTTCCCAAGACCGACCATTTTTTAAGACTTCAAGCGGATTTTGAAAGCGCAGGATGGTCAAATTGACTTGTACCTTGGCTTTGGCACCATGATAAACATTCAGCGTCACCGCCTGACTTGGTGAGTAAACCCCTCGAGCGTAAATCGGCAATTCGGTATTTTGTGCCGAAACAAACGCCCATCCAAGCAGCAAGACCAGCAACAGCCAAACTTTTGTGGTTTTCATGCTCTCAGTCTACGCGCAAAGATGAAAATTCTTAGGAGCTACTGGGCTGATGTGGTCAGCACCCCTAAGCACATCTCGTCAGATGTACTTTCGCCCCACAGCACATAACGCGGCTCGAGGTCATCGGGTTGGTTGCCTCGGGTGTTGTTGTAGGTGCAGCTGACCCTAATACGATCACCGCGCTCGACTCGAATTGGGGTTTGCAGTTGATATGTGTCTTGCCAATGAAAATTCCAAGCAGGAATCTCGAGTAGGATTTTGGCGTTTGGTGTATCGGGGTTTAACTCGAGCTTAAAGCTTGTACCTTGGGTGTGCAGATGCCCCATGACATTATAAATGATGCCAGGGCGGTTGATGCGCCGCTCGCAATCCGTTCCCACATTGCTGGCATCACCAACATTTTTTTGGTAATCGGCAGCATTTTTGCCGCACACATTCAGCAAGCCCTGCACCCGAGTTCTGGCACGAACACCGTCCTCGCGGATGTTGCGCTCGAGTGTGGTTTCGCGCTGACAGGCTGTGGTCATCAGATCAGACGGGCAAGGAATTTCCACAGGTGCAACTTGAAGCGCGGTGCGAAGTTCAGTTACCCCATTGGGTGCAAAACGCACGTCTACACTGGTGCGATCTGGTTTAACCCCATTGGCTAAGTTGTAATGAATTTGCATCACGATCAAACTGCCCGCCTCGAGTTTCATGCCTGTGCCGCTTGGATACCCCAGCTGCGAACTGCCTGGTACCCAACCACCAATCCAGCCACCCGAGGTGTCGCTTGTTGCCCCACCAAAACAGGTGTACCCCTCGCCAGCTTCGCGGCGGTCACGCTCGAGAATTTCGGCTGCCTTGCTGCGATCCACCCGAAAGAGAATCACATGATGCACCACACTGGCTTCGCCAGGAGCCACATAAAAACTCGAGATGAACCTATCAGTGTTGAGTTTTGGGTCAAGCACAAAGCAGTGGTAATCATCTTTGAGCTGAGCCTTGGGTGTGTAAGCACTTTTTGGGGTCAGCACCAAATCAGCTTTGGGGCGGGTATTCTGCACCACCGAAACAGGGGTGCGTTCACCTTTGGGAGCGCCAGCTCGCGCCCACGCATCGAGCAGGGTTTTTTCTTGGCTGGTCAAGCGGCGCTCACCAACAAATTTGGGACTGCGAGCCGAGGGCATCCATGGCGGCATATAACCCACGTTGGTCAGGTCAGCAATGTCTTGGGCTTTTGGCGAAGCGGTTTCAAAACGCTCCAAGCTAAATGGCGCAATCCCGCCCGTCTGATGACAACCAACACAGTTCTTCTGGAAAATCGGTTGTACATCTGCGTATACCACGGCTTTACTCTGCGCCAATGCCTGAGCTTGAAAGGCTTGTGGCGCATCAAACACACTCGAGACTGCCAGCAAACCAATCAAACCCAAACTCGAGAGTGAGTACAACACCCCACGCATTGGTGTGCGCCGAGCCAGCATCAAAACCATCAACGCCCCGATAAATCCAGCTCCGAGCAACCACAATTGCTCGACCTCGAGACGATTGGCGTTGGGCATTGTGCCATGAGCCATGGCGCTTGAAGATAAAAGCAGCATCAAAAGGATCATGCTCTTTTGATGCTGCTTGTTATAAAAAGTTCCCAGCGTTGGGATTAGACTTTTTTCTTGGCTGGGCGACCACGACGCTTGCCTGTGCTGGTTGCAGGTGCGGCGGCTTTCTTAGGAGCGCCGCTTTTACCGTACCGCTTATTGGCAAGGTGAACTGCGAATTCTTTGAGTTGTTCTGGGGTGTAGCTGCCATTGACCACGTCGCCAAGGTGAGGCATGGTCATTTGAGCGCGGTTGATGGTTTTGATGGTGCGGATGCTGCCTTTGGCAGTTTCAAACCACAGGTTAAAACCTTCCATGTCAATAATCACGTAGTTCAAAACGTCTTTCATGGCGCTTTTGTTGCTGCGTGAATTGGCTTTGGCTAACTTAAACTTGGCATTGGAATCATTGCGGTTTAGAGCAATGGCTTTGCCCGCCAAAGCACCATTTTTAATGGCTTTGACAATGGCATTGTAGAGGCTGACACCCTTATAAGAGGTGCTATCGGCAATGATTTGCTCAACGGTTTTGATATTCATATCTTTTGTACGTTAAAACATTTTTAATTTGCTTGTCAAGTAAAAATCAGTAAAAAGATATAAATATATGCTGATTTTTTGTGGAAATCAGCATCAATAAAGGAGCAGACCGAAGTCTGCTCCTCGAGAAACACTAAGATTATTTATTAAAAATAATATGGTTGGTGACATATGCAGGAATTGGACCTAAGTTATAGACAAAGTTACCAATTTTATTGCTGACAGCTGCGATATTGGCTGGTTTAGCAATCATAATCACAGGTAAATACTTGGCATTTAAGAGTTGCCATTCGTCGTATAACGCGCCGCGCCTGCCTTGGTCGGTGATGCGCGAGGCTTCTTCAAAAATATCAAAGATGCGTTTCTCCCAGCCTTTCATGTTGGCTTTGCTGATTGCTTGACCTGCCTTGGGGCGCAGGCTCGAGTGCCAATAGTACAAGTCGCCGCCGGGTTGCCAAATGGCTTTACGCAGTTGTGGGTCTGGTTGATTGCCAAAGCCGTAAATCGCGGCTTCAAAATCGCCAGCGTTGGCTTTGGAGAAGGTCGCGCTGGTGGTCAGGATTTGCAAGTTGGCTTTCATCCCAATGGCTTTGAGGTCGGATTGAATCACGGGGGCAATCAGGTGTCCGGGGAAAAAGGCATTGTCGTTCGGGGCAATCAGGCTAAATTCGATTTCCTTACCGCCAGCAAAGTTACGGATACCATCGCCGTTGGTGTCTTTTAAGCCCAAAGCATCCAAAGCAGCATTGGCAGCCCGAAGATCATAATTGCCAAGGTAGCTGCGTGTATCAAAGTACCAACTCGAGACGGGAGCAGTTGGTGTGCCGGGCAGTTCGGCTAAGCCATTGAAAATATCATCAATGATGCGCTTGCGATTGACGGCGGGTTGCACGGCTTGACGGAATTTATCATTGGCGAACAAACGAGCCAAGTCTGGGTCTTTGGCATCAAAGTTAAACGACAAATGCGGCGGGCTGCCAAACAAAGCAGCCGCACGAATCACCTTAAAGCCGCCCCCAGCCACTTCGGCGGCTTTCAGTTCAGGAAACAGCGCTCCTGTGATGTTCAGCGCATCAATGCCACCTGATTTGATCTGAGCAATTTGGGCGTTGCTGTCTTTGATAATCAGGTACTCGAGACGATCAATGTACGGTAGTTTGTTACCAAAAGCATCGGACTTCCAGTAATTGCTGTTTTTGCCCAAGACAATTTTTTGATCTGGGGTGTAACTGGTGAACTTAAATGGTCCTGTGCCGACAATATCAGCTAAGTTGGTGTTTGTCCCCCAAGGTGTGTTGATGTCGGCTGGTTTTGCACCACCTTCGATGCTGAATTTTAAGAGCTTGTGCTTAGGCATGATAAAAGTACGCAATTGCTGCACAATTGCACCCGACGGCGAGGGCATACTCATCCGCACCGTGAAATCATCCACTTTTTCAAATGTCGTGCCTTTGGGGAAACCAGCCGCGCTGTTGCCTCGAGCCTCGGGGTTGAGGATCATGTTGTTAAACGTAAAAACCACGTCGTCGGCATTGAAATCCTGACCATCGTGCCATTTGACATTGCGGCGCAACTTAAAGGTGTAGACCTTGCCGTCGTCGGAAACCGTCCAAGACTGAGCGAGATTCGGTTCCATTTTGTACGTCTCGAGGTTGTATTCAACCAAGCCTTCAAAGACATTGCCAATCACGGTGTAGGCATTGTTATCGGTGATGCCGTAATAATTAAAGCTACCGGGTGCGGCGGGCAGCATCAGCGTGTAGCTACCGCCGTACTTGCCTTCGACAATGCCGAGTTTCGGCATGTTTGAGAGTTGCGGTGCGCCTTTGGGGTCGGCGGCGATGGCGCTGCTGGCTGCAATCAGCAACGATAACGCGATTAAAGATCGTTTCATTCTTCCTCCTTGAATTGTGGTGCAAGCCGCAGTTTAACCGAAAGCGCTTACGGGATTCAAGTCTCGAGAAGATTCACTTCACCACAACGCGGTTGCGCCCTGTATTTTTGGCTTGATACAAAGCCGCATCGGCTGCGGCAACCAAGTCCGTTGCGCTGCTGCGTTCGTCTGGAATGATCGTGGTCAGTCCAACACTGATGCTGACAAAATTGCCCACGGTTGAATTTGGGTGCGCCAGTTGCAGTTCTTGAATCCTCGAGCGGAGTTTCTCGGCGGTGTACTGAGCTGTGCTGGCATTGGAGCGCAGAATTGCCGCAAATTCTTCGCCACCATAACGAGCCAGCATGTGCGCTTCGCCACTGGCATTGACTTGCTGCTCGAGCGCATGAGCCACGGCTTTCAAGCACTCGTCGCCTTGCTGATGCCCGAGTGAATCGTTGTATTTTTTGAAATGATCCACATCGAGCATCACCACACTCAGGGGCTTGCGTTGCTCAAAACTTTCAGACCATGCCCGCTCGAGTGCGGCATCAAAGCCACGGCGATTGGTGACTTTGGTTAAGCCATCGGTGTACGAAAGTTTCTCGAGTTCACGGGTTAAACGCCGCAAATCAGCTTCGCGTTCTTTGGCGGCTTCAATCGCCGAATCCAAACGAAGCGCACTGCGAACCCGAGCCAAGAGTTCGGTTTCATCAAAGGATTTATTGATAAAATCTGTTGCCCCAGCATCAAAAGCCTCGCGCAGGGTTTCACGGTCATCAAAACCCGTGACCATGATGATTGGTTTTTCGGTCAGGTGTGGCACTTCGCGGATTTGACGAATACCATCAATACCATCACCGTCGGGCAGGAGTTTATCCATCAGAATCAGACTAAAATGCTCGCCAGGTTCGCCACGCAAGCCAAGCATCCGTAAGCCCTGCTCGAGTGTGCCAACCGCACGAATATCGCCGTAACCAGCCCCATCGAGCAGACCAACCAACAAATTTCGCATCAGTAAGCTGTCTTCGACAATTAAAATACGCCTTGACTCACTCACGCCAAGCTCCTTGCTAAATCGGTCAAGTGGGTATCACGCCAACTGGGTTTAGCCGCTAAGCTCACCTCGAGCGTTTTGGCTTCGGCTTCCTGAGCGCTGCTTGGATCCAAAGCCGTGACCACAATTGGGGTTTTCATCCCAAACGCCCGCCAGTCTCGAGCCAGTGCAAAGCCATCAATACCACCGGTTGGCTCGAGAGGCAGCACCAAAAGACCTGCTCCAGCCACCAAATTCTGAATTTCTTGGGCATCAGCAAAACCTTTGACTGTCCAACCAGCTGTCTCGAGTTGCTTGGTTATGACCGCACGGGCAGTATCGGATGGCTCGAGCAGCAATGCCAAACTGGTTTTTTCTGGACTGGTTGTGGGGCTGATAACTGGAGCATCCACCAACGAAGCCTGCAAACCACTAAGCGAATCCTTAGGCTCGAGGGTGACAATCACCCCACTGGCACGTTGACGCAACTTACTGGTCATGTCCTCGACGGCGGGTGGCATTTGCTCCATGCTTGGATCGGTGTCAATGATTTCACGCACCATATCCAAAGCCCGCAGCAGCAGCGTTGCTGTATTTGAGTCGCAGGCTTCGCCGTGGTCACGCAGCCGTGCCAGCACATCTTCAAAGGCATGGGTTAGGTTTTTCAGGGCTTTAAGCTCGAGCATACTCGCGCCGCCCTTGATCGTGTGCATACTGAGAAACAAACCACGAATAAGTTGGTTATTGCTTGGGTCACGCTCAAGTTGCAACAAACCCTGATCGAGCTTTTCCAAGTGATCGTAGGCTTCTGCCTTAAATTCGCCCATGAAGGCTGCTAAGTTCATACTTCTATTTTGTCACACTGAGCGGTATTTTGCTGTACTTTTTGCCTCACAACACTTCCAAGTGAAAACGCTTACCAAGTTCGGCAAAACCAAAACCCTCTAAAACACCCTTATCCACGGTACTCTCGAGCGTTAAAACCAAATCCACACTCGAGCAACCCATGCCTTGGCACGCGCCCAAAGCCTGCTCCAAGAGCGCACTCGCCACACTCGAGTCCTGCAAGCTCGGGCGCACCACCACACGGTCAATTAAGCCACTTGGGGCTTGGTCAAGCAAACCCCAACGCACATGCAGCGAAGCAAACCCCAAGAGCGCTCCGTTCGGCGCTTCTGCCACCAAAAAAGTCGCACCAGGCGTTTGCAACAAACGCAGTACATTGGTGTTCAAAGCAGCCAGCACTTCTTCCTCGAGCCGAGGGCGCTTTAAGAGTTCCGCCAGAATAGGCGCAAGACCTGCTGCATCCGAGGGTGTACCAACCCGTACTGTGTATTCACGCATGACTCGAGCTTAACAAAAAGCACAAACGCTTGCTTGGGTAAAATATCAAAACAACCGCCATAATCCATCCATGAATTATTTTGCTCATGCCACAGCCGCCGAGCGTTACGCAATGGCTCGTCCATACTTTCACCCAAAAACAGTCCAGCTGCTGCTAGAATTCACCAAGCAAACACACTTTGCCAAGGTACTAGACGTGGCTTGTGGCACAGGCATGGGAACAAAAGCCTTGCTCGAGGTCGCCGATAAAGTCATTGGCATAGACGCAGCTCCAGAAATGCTCGAGTGGGCAAGAAAAACTGTTCCACAAGCCGAGTTTATGCCATCCCAAGCTGAGGTTTTGGATTTTGCCGACTCAAGTTTTGATTTGCTCAGCACATTTTTAGCGTTTCATTGGTTTGATGGTCAGCGATTTCTCAAAGAAGCAGCTCGGGTGCTTCAAGCAAAAGGATATTTGGTCATTGTTCAACATTATTTTTTAAGCACTCTCGAGGAGCATCCGAGTTTCAAATCGGTCATGAATGAATTTTACACAGCCTATCCGCAACCACCCCGCAATCCGCTTCGGCTCGAGCCAACCCAAGCTGTGAATCATGATTTTGTTTTGCTGGGACAAAGCACTTGGACAGAAACTTTTTCAATGAGCGCCTTAGAAGTGGCACAATATATCAGCACCCAAAGCAATATTATTGCTCAAGTTGAACAGGGTTTAGGCAACCTCGAGCGGATTCTCGAGGACATCACAACTCGAGCAGACGAATTCCTGCAAGGTAGCAAAGGTGATTTTGGTTTTCGTGGCGAACTTTGGGTACTGCAAAAATCAGATTGAGTTTGAGCATTCTTGCTCTTTGAAAATGCTTATCTCTCTGCTACGCTTTTGGGCATGGCAACCACCTTTGTTAATCCATTCACTGATTTTGGATTTAAGAAAATTTTTGGCGAAGAAGCATCCAAGCCACATCTGATTGACTTCTTAAACACGCTTTTGCCAGCTTTTGCACAGATCAAAGATTTGACATTCAAAAATCCCGAGCAGTTACCCAAAAGTGAAGATGACCGCAAAGCCGTTTATGACATTTACTGCCAAGGTGTTAATGGTGAATATTTTATTGTTGAACTGCAAAAACTAAGGCAGAATTATTTTAAGGATAGAACACTGTTTTACGCGACTTTCCCAATTCAAGAACAAGCACAAAAAGGCACTTGGGATTATCGTCTCAAGGCTGTGTACTGTGTTGGAATACTCGGGTTCACTTTTGACGATGACAAAGCCAATGCCAAGGAAGTGGTGCATAAAGTTGAACTCAAAGATCAAAACAACCAAGTCTTCTACGACAAACTTACCTTTATTTACCTCGAGATACCAAATTTTGAGAAAAATCTTGAGGAACTAGCAACACGGCTGGATCAATGGTTGTACTTTATTAAGAATCTCGAGGATTTACAAAGTATCCCAGAACTCTTAAAAGATAAAGTTTTCACCAGTGCTTTTGAAACAGCTAAACTGGCTAATCTCGAGCCAAAAGAACGTCAGAGTTACCAGCAAAGTCTAAAGCAACTGCGAGATAACTATGCGACTCTAAAAACAGCAGTGGATGAAGCCCGAGCCGAAGGTGAAACAATTGGTGAGGCTCGTGGTGTACTTAAAGCCAAACTCGAAATAGCCCGAAATCTGAAAGCAGTCGGATTAAACCGAGAGCAGATCCAAGTTGCGACAGGACTCAGCGCCAAAGAACTGAAGAAGCATGGGATTTCTTGAGCGCATGGCTTTTAGGCTCGAGTCTCGGAATCAGTGTGATTTGTGCTTTCAGTGACCAGTTGCACGGTCACAGGTGGATTGGCTGGTGGGGCTTGCCAACCAAGTTCACCAAGGCGGTTTCTGAGTTGCTTGCGCCACTCCCTTGACAATGCCCATTGTTCTTTGGGCTGGACTTTCATCAACACCCGAATCGTGGTTTGTGCGCCTAAGGCTTGGATGCCCAGCACTTCTGGAGGCTCGAGGAATTTATCGCTCAGTTCTGGTTGACTCGAGAAGGTTTGAACCAGAGCCTGTAATTCGGTCATGGCAGTTTCGATGGGAATGGTGTTGGGGACTTCGACATCGGCGACAATTCGCGCCCAGTCTTTAGAAAGCACACTGACGGTTTTGATTTCACCATTTGGAATCACATGAGCTGTGCCTTCAAGGTCGCGCAGGACTGTTACGCGCAAGTTCAAGCTCTCAACACTGCCAGCCAAGACATGCGCCGAGGCAGCATTGACTTTGATCACATCACCGACACCGTACTGGTCTTCTAAGAGAATAAAAAATCCGTTCAGCACATCCCTGACCATGCTCTGAGCGCCGAAACTGACGGCTAAACCAAGTATGGAAACCCCTGCCAAAAGCGCGGTGACATTGACCCCAAGTTCAGATAGCACCGCCACCAAGGTTAAAACCAGCACCAAAACCCGTAAACTCGAGGACAGCACCACCCGCAGTGTTTCAGTGCGAACATTGCGTCTCGAGAATTCTTTTGGTGTGGTCACAGCTGCTGCAAAACGGTTGATCAGCCAGAGCAGAATTATGGCGATGACAATTGTCAGAAACACCGTTGGAGCGGCATCCAAGATGCCCTCGAGTTTTTTCAGCCACCGGTCAAGCATGTTTTTACCCTTCTTCTGGGATTGTAGCCAATCCTGCCGCCTCAAGCAAACCAAGAATCACAAAAGCAGTCATGCCCCAAATATCAATACCCTGCCAGTACAAGTGCGGCACAGCCCGCTGACGAGCTTCAGAACTCGGAACTCGAGCCGAAGCTGGTAGGGTTTTTTGTTCAAAGTGCGGCTGAATGTTTTTAAGGTCGGTTAGTGGTACATACAGCACTTGAGCAACCTCGGCAGGATTGGGCGTTAAAACTGCTTGGCTCGAGACAACACCCAGTACAGGAGTGACATGAAAACCAGCTGGAGTCCAAACATCATCAAGCAGCCCTAAGACTTGCACCAAACTCGGCTCGAGTCCGATTTCCTCATGGGCTTCGCGCAATGCCGCTTGTACAGGGCTTTCGCCAGCGTCCATGCCACCACCAGCAAAAGCAATCTGCCCAGAATGGGTACTGAGGTGATTGGTGCGCTTGGTTAAAATCAAACACGGTTCTGGCTCGAGCAGCACCGCCACCAGAACCGCCGCTTTTTTGAAATCTGGTAACTCGAGAACCCGTCGCTGGCGGGTTTGTAAAAATATCTCGAGCAGATTTAAATCAAACATGACTCTGTTTTTCCACTGCGTGCTGCACTTGAGCTTCTAAGCGTTCACGCAAAATCACTTCGGAATTGACCCCAACCGAACGCGCCCAAGCCACCACCGCCTCGAGAACCGCTGCGATGCTGCTCGGTTCATCATCACCATTTTCAAGTGCAGCAATCACGGCGCGTTTAGAACCCTGCCCAACTTCAAGGGCTTTATGGATTTCATGGGTTCGAGCCAAAGCACCAAGGGCTTTTGGCACACGTTCAGCAGGGTGTTTTTCTGGTTTGCCAAGGCGCTCAGTAGCTTTGATTTGATTCCAATTCTGCACCACTTCGGCAGCCCCAGACACCGAAACACTGCCAAAAACATGTGGATGACGACGAATCAGTTTTTCGACAATTGCGTTTTCCACCGTTTCATAAGTAAAGGTTTTTTCTTCTTCGGCAATCACACTATGAAACGCCACTTGCAGCAGCACATCACCAAGTTCAGCCGCCAACTCGAGCCGATCAGGGTTAGAAACCGCATCCACTGCTTCGGCAGCTTCCTCGAGCAAATAAGGACGTAAGGATTCATGGGTTTGTTCAATATCCCAAGGACAGCCGTCGGGCGCACGCAAACGGCGCATCACTTCAAGTAAACGATTCATGCAAAGACCTTCACAATTGGCATCCTAACAGGAGATTGCAAAAATTGCAGTATTGACAAATTTACATAGAGCCTCCGAAAGAATGCCATTTCATCGTAAGTTACAGGACAGACACAGGGGTCTGTCCCTACATTCAAGGCATGAAAAATGCGTGAGGTAGGGGCGAACCCCCGTGTTCGCCCTGTTTTTCCATTTACGTATTTAATGATAAATCTGTAAGAATTTTAGACCTTTCGGAGGCTCTAAATTTACATTTTTGTCTTTAAGTACCCATCCAACCCCTCGGGACTCGAGATGTTAAAAGTTTGCGCTTCGGGCAGGATTTTCTTGACCATGCCAGTTAAGACCGTTCCAGGACCAAATTCAATGAATTCTCTAGCGCCAAGTTCCCAGAGTTGCTGCACACTTTCGACCCAACGCACACTGCCTGTGACTTGGCGCGACAACAAATCAGATAAGCTGCTCGAGTCAGTGTTTTGCTGGGCGGTGACATTGGCAACCACTGGAAAGTAAAAATCATGAAATTCAGTTACAGCTAAATCCTTCTCGAGCCGTTCTCGGGCAGGCTGCATCAGGCTCGAGTGAAACGGCGCTGAAACTTGAAGCGGAATGATTCGTGCGCCTTTTTGTTTTAGGGCTTCGGAAGCAGCTGCCACACCTGCCACCGAACCAGAAATCACGGTTTGCTCTAAGGTGTTGAGGTTGGCAATTTCAGCCCCTTCAAGCCCAATTAAAGTTTCTCTAATCACCTCGAGCGAGACTTTTAGCACAGCTGCCATCGCACCTTGTCCAACGGGAACAGCCGCCTGCATGTAGCGTCCGCGAGCGCGAACCAAACGCAGCGCATCATCGAACTCCAATGCCCTGGCTGCCACCAAAGCACTGAACTCACCAAGGCTATGCCCCGCCGCGAAATCTGGGGTTTGGTGCGTTGCAGCTCGCCAAGCGCGGTAACAAGCGATACTCGAGGCAACCAGAGCAGGTTGGGCGTTCTCGGTCAGTTTTAGGGCATCTTCAGGACCTTCAAACATCAGTGTCTCGAGTCCGGGCAGCACTTGAAAAGCCCGCTCGAGCAAGGCGCGGGCGCTGTCGTTGTGTTCAAAAAAGTCTTTGGTCATGCCAACTGTTTGCGAGCCTTGACCGGGGAAAAGAGCAGCGATTTTCATTTGTACAGTCTATCAGATGTTACTTGTCCACCACCCAGAGGTCTTCGGGGACACCATCAAGGTCGTCAGCTTTGTCGTTGGTTCTGTATTTGCTGAGCAGCACAGGTTGATTTTTGTCGTCCCGACCAATGCCATACAGTTGATAGGTTGCAATGCGTTTGGAGGCGGGGCGCTCGATAATCAGTAAATCGCCAACCACCCGCCATCTGGCTTTTTCACTTTCGGTTTGCACTCGAGTTGAACCATTGGTCATAGTCACCAACTGAGCAAAGTACGTACCAACTCCGGCTGTTTGTAGATTAACCTTGGAAGAAAATGAAGTAGCTGTCCACGATGTACTGATATAAGCACCTGTGTTGGCATTGACATAATCGGTGGAATTGTACAAATTCGATGCAATTTTCCATTTGCCCAATACGTCTTTTTCAGTGTAAATCGGACTGACCTGCACAGCTTGGCTGGGGCGAACATTTTTCATAAACTCGAGAATTGGCGCTCTGCCTTCATAGACATTAGAAATATACCCAACGCCTTGTTTTTCACGCTCGAGCTTAAAGAAAATCGGAATAACGCGGTTGCCAACCTCGACCAAGAACATCACCGAGTAGACCCAAATTTCTTTGCCATCTGGGAAAGTGGTTTTTCCAGCCGAGCCAGTGGTCACACCCGTATTTAAGCCGCTGCTTAAGCGGCGTACAAACGCACCATTGGTCTTGCCCGGCACATCGAGCGAGCCTTTGGTTTCACGCTGGTAAATGCTGCGGGTTTGGGCAGCTAAACCACCATTTTTGGCTTCGCTGGGGAAAATCTGCATGTACAACTTGCCCCAATTGTTGGCATCGAACAAATAGCCTTGACCATTAAAATCAGCTTCAAAATTGCCATTGCCTGTGCTGCGCCAAGTGCTTGGGATGGTGTACGCAATGAGATTACTGCCACTGCTCGAGGTGGGCGCAGGTGGGTTGGGCGCACTGGCAGCAGGTGCAAACAATGCCCACATCGCATTGTAGTCGGTCAGACCGGGGGCTTTCAGTTGCAGTGTCAGACCAGTTAAAGGCGGCGTGGCGGCTGCCACTTGCCCTGCCCTCGAGTACACGCCAAATTCATCACCTGCTCCGATGTTGCCGTCGTTATCGGTGTCCTGCCAAGCAAATAAACCATAGGGCAACGCCTCGAGGTTGGCAATACTAAAGTTTCCTGCGGCATCGGTTGGTACGCCTTTGCTGCGGCTGGTGTCGCATTTGCTATTCACCACCAAACAAGCAAAAACAATCGCACTTTGAAGGCTCGAGCCAGCTTGGGGTAAGACCTGCCCACTGAAAGTCAGGGCGGCTTTTGGAGTTTGGGCAACTGGCGTTTGATTGGCTTGTGCCAAAATGGCGTCCACATCGCCACTGAATCTACTTAGACGCAACTCGAGTTTCGCCAGTGGTGGCTGAATCAGCTTTGGTTTACCAGCAACCATGTAGATTGCCAACTCATCGCCTTTGGTGACTTCGCCATCTTTGTTGAGGTCGCGCCAAGCCAGCAGCAAATAATTTATTTTCTCGAGGTTGCTTAAGTTAAATGGCGCATTGGCTTTGGTGCTGCTGATTTGCACAAACTTAGAACGGCTGTCGCTACACTCATTGTTTTGTAAAAAGCAAGCCAATACCACCGTGTTTTGCAGACTCGAGTTAGGCGCAGCAAAGACCGTGCCAGAAAAACTCAGCGCATTCTGGGCGCTCGAGGACAAGCCAAAAACCGTGGCAATCAGTACAACAATCCAAATTCGATTCATGATGCTCCTTTGGGCTTATAAAATGATACTCAAACGACCAAAAAATAGCCATGCAATACCCCACATTTTGTGTGGGTGATGCCAGATACCAAAACTCATCTCGAGTTCAGTGCTGGCTCACCGCACTGTGGGATGGTGAATAGATGAAAAAACACTTGCAGGTTTTTCTGGTCGCTTCGGCGTTGGTGTTCAGTGCGGCTCAGGCTCAAACCCAACCACCAGCTGTGCCATCAGCCCCAGCCATGACCTGTTTTATCAACGCACAAAAAGTCTTGGCAGCGCATCCTCAAGGACCCAAGGTACTCGAGGCACAACAACGCGCTCAAGCCGAACTCAAAGACCTGTCCGATAAAGTCCAAGCCCTACAAGCCAAAGTTGCGAACAACACCGCCACCCCAGCCGAACGCCAACAACTCGAGACGCTGATTAAAACAGGTCAAGCTCGACAAACCCAACTCAAAACCCAAATTGACAAACTGCTCGAGCCAATCACCAAAGATGTGGACGCTGCCGTTGCCAAAGTTGGCACCGCCAAAGGATGCAGTGTGGTGCTTGACCGCGACATTGCGGCTCGTTCTGGCTTGGTGGTTTGGGTCAATCCAAATTCAACCTTGGATATTTCTGATGATGTGATTCTGGAAATCACCAAGCCAAAATAGTTTTATACTCTTAGCCATGCCCCAAACATTACCCGAGTGGAACACCACTGCTTTTTATCCCAGCTTGGATTCGGCTGAATTCAACACTGCTTTTCAAAAACTCTTAACTGATTTAACGGCACTCGAAGCGCTCTTTGCTGAACACAAAATTGCCCATCTCGAGACAGCCCCAAACGGAGCTGATTCAGCTCAGCCTCTCGAGGCGGTTCTTATCGCTTGGAATGCCTTGGCTGACCAAGTGCGCTTAATTCAAGGCTACCTGACTTGTTTCACCAGCACCGACTCGAGGAATGACTTGGCGCAAGCCAAAGCCTCGGAGTTGCAACTCTTTTACGTGCGGCAATCCAAGCTCTACACCCGTTTTACGGCTTGGGTTGGGTGCCTGAACTTAGATGGAACATTGCAGTTTTCGTCAACTGCTAGAGATTACAGCTTCGCCCTCGAGAAAATGCAGTTCGCGGCGCAGCATCAGATGAGTCCGCTCGAGGAGGACTTAAAAAGCAGCCTCGCGCCTAGCAGTTCAAGCGCGTGGGGCAAACTGCACGGCAACATTGTCTCGAGGCTCGAGGTGATGGTGCAGAACGAACGTCTGCCGATGAGCGCAGTGCGAGCCGCTGCTCGTCACGCCGATGCGGGTAAACGCCAAGCAGCTTATGCGGCAGAACTCGAGGCGTGGCAAACTGTCGAAGTGCCATTGGCGGCGGCGCTGAACAGCATCAAAGGCGAAGTTGGTGTGGTCAATCAGCGCCGTGGTTTCCCGGATGCACTCGCGCCAAGTTTGCATGGGGCAAACATTGACCGCCAGACGCTGAGCGCCATGCACCAAGCCTGTACCGAGTCTTTTGTGGATTTTCGGCGGTACTTAAAAGCCAAAGCCAAGTTGCTGGGCAAAAGCAGCTTGCCATGGTGGGATATGCTCGCGCCTGTTGGTCAGGCTGGGCAATCATGGGAATGGGAGGCTGGTTCGGAATTTATTGCTCAGCAATTTGGTGCGTACAGCCCAAAACTCGAGGCATATGCACGGCGTTGCCTGACCCAAAACTGGATAGACGCAGCGCCTCGAGTTGGCAAACGCGATGGTGCTTTTTGTATGGGTGTGCGCGGCGATGAATCGCGGATTTTAATGAATTTTGAACCGAGCTTGGATAGCTTATCCACCCTCGCCCATGAGATGGGACATGGTTATCACAACCTCTGCCTCAAAGACCGCACCGCGTTGCAACGCCAAACCCCGATGACGCTCGCTGAAACCGCCAGTATTTTCTGTGAAACGATTGTTTCCAACGCTGCCTTAAAAGAAGCCACCCCGCTCGAGAAGCTCTATATTTTAGACACCGAACTCCAAGGGCAAACACAGGTCGTGGTGGACATTCACAGCCGCTTTTTATTCGAGACTCGAGTTTTCAAAGCCCGAGAAGCCCGTGAATTATCGGTTGCAGAATTCAAAACCCTGATGCTCGAGGCGCAAAGCGAAACTTACGGCGACGGCTTAGACCCCAGCACGTACCACCCGTACATGTGGGCGGTTAAAGGGCATTATTACAGCGCTGGACTGAGTTTTTATAATTACCCCTACACCTTTGGTTTGCTTTTTGGGCTTGGTTTGTACGCCCAGTACCTCGAGAATCCCGAAATCTTCAAAACCAAGTACGACACCTTGCTCTCGAGTACCGGACTTGCCGACGCTGCCACGCTCGCCAGTGGCTTTGGGATTGACATTCGCACCCCAGATTTTTGGCGCTCGAGCTTGGATCAAATTCGAGTGCGAATCAACGAATTCTGTGATTTGGTCGGATAATCATGGTTTTGGCAAAGCCGATACAAAGCGCTTGGTGATCTCTCGAGGGTTGGTGATGGCAGTGCCAACCACAACCCCAGTTGCACCCAGCAAGAAAGCCTGACTCACATGCTCAGGTGTCCAGAAACGCCCTTCGGCGACCACTGGCACTTGAACTTGCTGACAAATCTGCTCGAGCAGCACAAAATCAGGTTCTGAGGTCTTCAAGGCTTCGGTATCAGGTGTGTACCCCGCCATGGTTGTACTGACCACATCCGCCCCAAGCGCGGCGGCTCGAGTGGCATCTTGCAGTGTGGCGCAATCGGCAAAGACTTTTTTGCCTTTAGCATGAATCGCAGCGAACAAATCCTCGAGCGGCACTGGGCGTGAGCGGTGCGTGACATCCAGTGCCACATAATCCGCGCCTGCGGTAATCACTTCTTCGATGCTGGCAAAATCTGGGGTGATGTAGACTTCAAAATCTGCTAAGTCTTTTTTCAGTAATCCAATGATTGGTTTGTTGGTGATCTCACGAATCGCGGCGATGTCTGAAGCGCCATTGGCTCGAATCGCATCCGCCCCGCCTTGCAGCGCCGCCAATGCCATGGCTTTCATGTAGATACTACCCGTTAATGGGTTATCGTCTCGAGCTTGGCAGGAGACAATCAGGCTTGGTTGACTGAACATAGAATGCTTACCCGCCACCCAATTGCGACAAGAATTCCTTATTGTTTTCGGTGCGATTCAAGCGTTCGAGCAGCATTTCCATGGCTTCGGCAGGATCCATATCGGAAATCACTTTTCGCAGCAACCACATTTTATGAAGCACATCGGTGGCGAGTAACAATTCCTCGCGGCGCGTACCGGATTTAAGAATATCAATCGCAGGGAAAATACGGCGTTCCTCGAGACGACGCGACAGGTGCAATTCCATATTGCCTGTGCCTTTGAACTCCTCGAAAATCACGTCATCCATCCTCGAGCCAGTTTCCACCAAGGCAGTTGCCAAAATCGTCAGGCTACCACCGCCACGAATGTTTCGAGCCGCACCCAAAAAGCGCTTGGGCCAATACAGCGCGTTGCTGTCCAAACCACCCGACAAGGTGCGCCCTGTGGCGGGTGTAACCAAATTGTTGGCTCGAGCCAAACGGGTGATGCTGTCCAGCAGAATGACGACATGCCCGCCCTCTTCGACAATTCGCCTCGAGCGCTCATGGACAAATTCGGCTACCCGAACATGGTTTTCGGGTGGCTCATCGAAGG
>JAAFJQ010000063.1 GCA_013298185.1 Deinococcales bacterium | reverse complement strand
GTCAATGTAGAAACGATGTATCATCGCTTCAAACAGCGCCTCGGCATACGTCAGGGTCTTGAGTTTTGGCGTTGGAGTGCCATTCTCGAGTCCAAAACGGATTTTGCCTTGGGTCACAGCAAAACGGGATTCAGACTGAGTTTGCAGCACCTCGGGTTCACGGCTCGAGAGTTGGTCTTTTTTCTTCCTCGAGAACATCAAATCGCCAATCGCATCAGTGCGACTGCTTAGACGCGGTGAGACCTCAAGTGAAATGGCTAATTCCAAAACACGCTGCATTCGTTCGCCTGTGGCAACACGCATTTGCTCGAGGCTCGAGGTTTGACTGTGGTCGTGCTGCACCAAATACTCCGCAAAGGAAAGTAAAGAGTCTTGGGCTTGCCATGCTTCAATTTCTGAGCGCTCACGGTACGAACTGGCATCGGATGGGGAATGACCACTGAAGCGGTACGTGACCACATCAAGTAGCGCGGGTCCTCGCCCCTCGAGCAGCAATTGTTTCTTGCGTTTAATCGCATCAGCCACGGCAAGCGGGTTGTACCCATCCACTCGCTCGGTGTGCATAGCTTCGGGATTAACACCCAAGCCAACTCGAGCCAATGTGCCAAAGCCCATCGTCTCGCCTTGGGGTTGTCCACCCATGCCGTAAAAATTATTCATGAAATTAAACAACACTGGCGGTGAACCGCCCAAATCAGCATCCCAGAGGGTGCGGTACTGATCCATGCTGGCAAAAACCATGGCTTCCCAAACTGGACCACACCCCATCGAAGCATCACCAATGTTGGCAATCACAATTCCTTTTTGGCGATTGATTCGCTTAAAAAGCGCTGCACCAACAGCAATATCAGCGCTACCACCGACCAAGGCATTGTTTGGCATCACGCCAAAGGGCGGGAAGAACGTGTGCATTGAGCCACCCATGCCCATGTTAAAACCATGCTCGCGTCCAAAAATCTCGGCAAGCGCACCGTACAAAATATAATCAATCGCTAAGTCTTTGACGTTGTCATGCTCGAGCTTTTCCACCACTCGCAGTGCCGCGCCACCCATGTAAGACTCGAGAATGTTCAGCAATTCAGTGTCCTCGAGTTGCGAAATTGCTGAGAAACTTTTAGCAAGAATCTCGCCGTGGCTGCGGTGCGAACCAAAAATAAAATCCTCACAGCCCAAGTGATACGCCTGCCCGACCACGACAGCTTCCTGACCGATTGAAAGGTGCGCTGGACCTTTGTGGTTGTACGCCACGCCACGGTACTGACCCTCGCGCTTCAACAAATCAAGCATGGTTTCAAATTCTCGAATCAGAACCATATCGCGGTACATTTGAGTCAGCGCTACCGAACCAAATTCAGCCGCCTCGAGACTCGGATTGGGCGTATACGCATTGATTGGAATGCTTGGCGACTCGAGAACTGTTTGGCGGCGCACTTCGGAAGGAAGAATTGGAATTGATTTTGGCATAAAAGACACTCCTGATAGGACATTCTTGGTTTTCTATAATTTACAGTTCAGCACAACAAAAACTCGAGTCTCGAGAAAGGGATTGTGGCATTGCAACAGCCGACCCTCTCCCAGCTCGCTTAGGCTCGCTACCCTCTCACCGCGCAGACGCGGGAGAGGGTTGTTCGGGGTGTTTTTTGTTTTCGTTGCTCGAGTGAAAGCCAAATTCATAACACCAGCACCCCTCTTTGAGGGGTCGAGCGCAGCGAGGGGGAGTCCGTAACTCATTGGGTTTTTTTGCTACCTCCTTTCATGAAGATTTTTTTAGCCGCACCATGCAAAAAAAGCGGTGGGCAAAGCCCACCCTACAGCAGCATCAAATCGTTCAAATGTGCGATGTTGTAACACAGCGCTTGCAAGAATCGCGCCGCAGGAGCGCCGTCGAGAACTTGATGATTAATCGTCAAGGACAAACTCAGGTGCGGAATAAATTCCACTTGTTCCTCGAGTTGCACGGGTTTTAAGTCTATGCTGCCAACACCCAGAATGGCTATTTGTGGCGGGTTGAGAATCGGGCTGAAGGTCTGAATCCCAAACCCCCCAAGGTTGGAAATCGTAAATGTACCACCCTGCAAGTCATCTGGTGCAATTTTCCCATCCAAGCATTCTCGAGCCAAGCGCGTGGCTTGTTCAGTCAGTTCGCGCAGACTGATGCGGTTGGCATTGCGAATAATTGGCACAAGCAATCCGCGTTCGGTATCCACCGCAAAGCCAAGGTGAACGTCTTGGTGTTGGTAAAGCGTGTCGTTTTCGAGGAGTGAGTTGACATTTGGAAATTGCTTAAGGGTGCGGGCTACCACCAGCATAATCAGGTGATTGAGCGTGATATTAGGTATGCTCGAGTCTTTCTCTGCGTGGGCTTTGAAACGCTTGCGGTAGGCTTGTAATTCTCGAGCATCGGCGCTGGTGTTGAGGGTGAGTTGCGCTGTGCTTTGCAACGATTCGAGCATTCGATCTGCGATGCGTTTGCGGATTCCTTTGAGGGGAATAGCACTTACACCTTCGGGCAGTGGACTCGAGACTGATACGCTCGAGATAATCGGACTCGAGATTGGAGCGCTTGGGGCTGCGGCTCGAGTTGCCAAGCTGGCTTTGATGTCGCGTTCTAAAATTCTGCCTTTAGGTCCGCTGCCTTGTATCTGTGTTGTCTCGAGGTTGTGGTTGGCGGCTAATTTTCTGGCTCTGGGGGAGATTGCACCACTTTGTTCTCGAGAAGTTGCAGTCTGTATTTCGGGCTTGGCAAACGTTTGCAGTGGTGCGTCTAAAAAAATAGCTTGGGTTGGTTGTGGGCTGTACACTTCGCCAGCTTCGCCAATCACAGCAATTGGGGTGAGGACTGGTACTTCTTCGCCTTCGGGGTAAAAGGTCTCGAGGAGCTTGCCTGTCGAGGGGCTTTGTACTTCAAAGGTGGCTTTGTCGGTTTCAATTTCGCACAGGATTTCGCCTTGCTGCACAGCTTCGCCTGTTTTTTTGCGCCATGCGACAATCAATGAACTTTCGACTGAATTACCCAGTTTGGGCATGAGTACAGGTGTGGTCACGTTTTGAAGCTCCTTTGCGGGGTGGTGAGCGCATTGTACAAGACCAGCCACCGAAAATTCATCTGTAGCACCTGATGCCACCATCTAAAGTGGCTACGAAGAGCGCTCCGCCCAAAATCAAAGGCGTGGCTTGGATGCTCGAGCCGAGTTGAGCTGACCAGAGTGTTTTGCCGTCAGCCAAGCGCAATGCCAGCACTTCGCCAGCTTCGCTGCATAGGTAAACAATGCTTCTCGAGATGATTGGACTGGCGGTGATTCGTCCTTGGGTGCTTAGACTCCATATATCATCGCCTGTCTCGAGGTTTACCGCTCGAACATTGCCGTTTTCGCCTTGCCAGTTGGTCAGAATGACAGTGTTTCCAAAGATGGCTGGGCTGCCCCAGACTTCGCCTTCAAGGTCGTATTCCCATCGGGCTTCGGGTTCGGGTAACCAATCTTTTTCGGTTCGTTTTAACTCGAGCGCCGCTACTTCGCCTTGCCATGATGGAACAATCAGCAGGGCTGCCTCGGGGTTTTTTGGGTCGCGCACCATGCAGGGTGTGGCTTGTACCCCCTCAAGTTGTAATTGCCAGATGCGTTTGCCGTTGCTTAAATTAACGGCGGTGACCGAACCGTTTTCGTCGGCTAGGATTGCGCTGCCCGCCCAGATCAGTGGGGTGGCGGCAAAGCCTGCGCTGCTTTGGTAAACCCATTCTTGTGTGCCGGCTCTTAAACTGAGGCAGCGTCCGTCTCGGGTGGCGACCAGCCAAGCGCCGTTGTACGGGGTTGGGGCGGTGGCAATTTCGGATTTGCTTTGGTGCGCCCAGAGGATTTGTTTGGTTTGCCAATTGATGGCTCGAGTCACACCGTCCCACCCAGCAAAGACCAACTCTGAGCCTTGTAAGTAAGCTGGAGCGGTCAGTTCATCGCGGCTTTGAAAATCTGCCAGCAGCTCCCCGCTCGAGGCAGATAGCACATTCATGTTGCCATCCCTTGTGCCAATGGTGATGGTGTTCTCAAAACCAGTCATCGCAGTTCCCCAGACAATTTCGCTGGGTAATTGGCTTTCCCACGCCAAGCGTAATTTTTGTGGCATGGCAACCCCACCAGGATGGACTCCTGTGCGGCAACGCCCGCCTCGGTAATGGCTGGGAAAATGTTGCCGCTCGAGCCTCGAGAAAGCCTCTTCAAAGCGTTCAGTCGGGTTATTTGGGCGCTCGAGTGGGTCTTTGTGCAGAAACTCGAGGATGGTTTCAGAAACCGCCATCGGTAAACTGGGGTTGTGCTGCTCGAGTGGCTTGGGCATTTCATAGACGTGTTGGTATAAAACACCTTGGTCGTTATCGGCTTCAAATGGGGCAACACCAGTGGCGGCGCGGTACAGCACAGCCCCAAATGAGTAAATATCGGATTTGGCTGAAATAGACGTGCCTTTGGCTTGCTCGGGTGCCATATATTGTGGTGTGCCGAGGGTGTAACCAGTGCGGGTTAAATCGCGGGTGGCATCGGACACATACACCAAACCAAAATCCATGATTCGCGGGTGTCCTCGAGCGTCTATTAAAATATTGCGTGGGGTTAAATCCCGATGCACCAGTTTTGAATCATGCAGGTACATCAAACCCCGCGAAGCCTCTTTTGCCACGCGCAAGAACCGCTCGAGTTCTTCTGGGTGATCCTCGAGCGGACCGAGGCTGCTGATATGCCCACCAGTCAGGAGTTCCATGGTGAAAAAAGCCCGTCCGTCCTCTTCGCCAAGGTCGTAAATCCCAATGATATTTGGGTGCGCCAACCGAGATAAGGTGCGGATTTCACGGCGAAAACGCTGGCGGTCTGTCGGGGGTACGTATTCGTGCAGCACTTTTAAGGCGACGTCGCGCTTCAAAATCGTGTCAAATGCCCGCCAGACCACTGCCATACCACCCTCGCCAACGGGTTCACGCAATTGGTATCGCCCAGCCAGCAGTGTGGGCTTGGGGGTTTCGGGTTCGGACACTTGCTTAGTGTAACGCAAAACGGCGATTTTTTATAAGCTAACGGCAAAGCATTTGCCCAGCATCACCTTGGCTGTTGTCCGTGGCAATAAATTGCCAACGCATACCACTTGGGTATAACTCGAGTTTCAATGCTCCATATTTGCTGTTTTCGCGGTACTCGCTGCCAACAACGGGAGTGCCGAAAGTGTACTGAGGAGCGCCGCCAGTGCCAACCACAAACGAACGAATGCCATCGTCGCTGAGTGTGCCATTGGCTTTCATTGGTGCAAGGCGCTCAAAGGTGTGGTCATGACCACTTAAAACCAAGTCAGCACTGGCATTGTTCAGGAGTTGCCAAAAGTCTGTCAGTTTTGCGTCGCTGCCATGGGCGCTCGAGGATGAAAAACGTGGATGATGCCAAGCAGCTAAGGTGCAGAAGTTACTTTGGGCTAAGTTTTCACTGAGCCATTGTCCTTGTGTGCCTGCGGCGCTGCACGGTACAAAACTACAATTGCTGTCCAAAGCCAGAATCTGCCAACCGCCGTATTCAAAGCGGTAACGTGCATTGCCATTTGAACCAGCCCGATCAGCAAAGTAATTCAGGTAATCGGTGTTGCTAGAGCCGTCATAATCGTGATTGCCAATCACGGGGTATGTTCTGGCTTTCAGCGCTCCCCACGATGGCTCATAGCAATTGATGTAATTGGCAGTTGTGCCTGTGCTGTAAACGTTATCGCCAAGCGTGAGAATTTTACCTGGCAGCGCTCCAAGCATGGTGGCGGTTTCTTCGTCTTTATAATTGGCACCACAACCTGCAATGTCGCCAACGGCATATAAAATCGCGGGTGGTAGCAGGTAATTTAGCCCATCGGCAATTCGTAGGTTGGCAAGGCGTTGACTATTTCCCAGACTCGAGGTATCAGTGTCTTCGCCTAGGAAAACCACTTGCTTGGCAGCTAAATGTAAAGCTCGAGCATTGACGCTGCTGGTGCTTTCTTGCACGCCGCGTGTCACCCGAGTGGTGTTTTCGTCCACCAGCACAAAAGTAGCTGTGAACCCGTAGCCATTGTTGATTTGGTTGTTGGGGATTCGGTAAGCCATGGTCACACGACCTTTGTTGCAATTGGGGTTAGCAACAGGGTTGCAGTTTGTTCCTAAAATACTGCGGCGATCATGTGCAACTCGAGCCACAAAACCGTACTCGAGTAGGCTGTCGTTGCTGCCAAGAAGGCTCATCTGACGGGCTTGGTTTTGTATGGCCTCGAGTCGGCTGATGGCTTGGAAATCGGCTTGAATGGATTCAACTTCAAAAGGCGTTTGATTCATGCCTTGGGTTGGTTGCACAGATTGGGCGTTGCTGCTGGTGTTGCCAATAAAGTTGCTGAGGTTTTTGATGGCTGACCCGCCTTGGTTCGCCAAGTTTTGCGTGTAAGCGTAGAAGGTCAGGTTTTGCCATGGGCTGCTGCTGAGGTTGGTGACTTCAAAAACATTTTTGAGGTAACGCCACCCATCGGTGTGTACAAAATCTTCGGCTTGAACCAAGGTCAAGACCGCCAGATCATTCGGCAGCGAAGTTGCCAGTGGGTGCAAAGTTTTCATGGAGCCTGGCAATAGTGAACTCAGTGGCAACTCGAGTGTTCCCAGCACCATGGATTCTGGGCGGTTGGGTGCAGGACAAGCCACCAAACCAAGCAGTGCGGCTGCCAAGACAAGTTGTTTCATGGCTTTTAGTATAGCCCCAGTCATCTGCCATTTGCATCATGCAGCCCAGATTCCTTGTATGCTTTGTGTATGACTTTTCCTTTGGTAGAACTCAGCGGCACACCATTCGAGCAGGGGCAACAACATGGCGAAGCCTTGAAGGATTTAATTGAACATAACGTCGAATTGTATTTTTACCGCTTTGAAAAAGAAGCCAAGCTCTCCAAAGAACTGACCCTGTCCATGGCAGCCAAAGTGGCTCGGCACTTTGAGCAGTTCTCGCCAGCTTACTCCGAGGGGATGCGTGGTATTGCCCAGACTTCGGGACGAAATTTTTTTGAAATTGCGGCATTGAACGCCCGTTACGAGATTCTGTACTATCAGTACGGCACGGTTGGTCTGGAGAAATCTGGGCTGGTGCGTCCAAATCCAGCCCATCGTCGCCCTGATGGTTGCACGATTTTTGCAGCCCTACCCGAAGCCACGGCAACGGGGCAATTAACCATTGGGCAGAATTGGGATTGGATTGAAGGGGTCAAAGGGGCGCTGTTGCGAACCAAGCACAACGATGGTCTGACCACCCTTGGTTTTACCGAAGCTGGTATCTTTGCGCCAAAACTGGGGTTGAATTCGGCTGGTTTGGGGTTGTGTATTTCGGGGCTGACCAGCATGGACGATGATTGGTCTAGGACTGCTCGTCCGACCCATGCGCGGTGCTGGGAGATTTTGCGTTCAAGCAGTTTAGAAGCCGTCAAAGCGATCATTGATGATGGAACTCGGGCGTGTAGCACTAATTTTATGGTGGCTCAAGCGCCAAACCTAGCCATTGATTTTGAAACTGCACCAAGCGGCATTCGGATGCTCGAGTGCAACTTGGGCAGCATGGCGCACACCAATCATTTTCTTGACCCCAATAGCATGGGGATTTCTGAACCGCCTTCGGAGCGCCGTCCGCACAGTTATCATCGCCAAAATCGTATGACCAGTTTGCTCGAGTCGCGGCGACCGTTAAAACTCGAGGACATCCAAGAATTCTTAGCTGACCGCGACGATGACCCCGATGGGATTTGTCGTTACCCCAACCAAGAAGAACCACCCGAAGACCGTGTTGCCACCATTTGTGGTGTGATCATGAACCTAGCCACACAGCAAATGTGGATTAGCCATGGGCAGCCAGACCAGATGCCTTTTGAGTTGTATAGTTTGTAGCCGTTCATTTTATCAGGCGCTACAAAAAAAGCTATACTCAGTCCAATGTGTAATTTGCACACTGCTGAGGTGTGAAGTCTGGTACGGTAAGGTACTCGGGCTTCACCAAAGCCTTACTATTCTTATTCTCTCGAGGTAAACCAAATGGCAAAAATTATTGCGGTAGACGACTCCATGGCGGACTTAAAATTGGCAGAATCCATTCTCACCAGCGCGGCGCATCGGGTGGCATTGTGCATCAATGGCGAAGGGGTCGAAGCCCTGATTGCCCAAGAAAAACCAGATTTGATTATCTTGGATGTGGTCATGCCGCAGCGTAACGGGTATGAAATCTTGCGTAAATTGCGCCGTGATGCCGAGAGCAAAGACATTCCTGTCTGTATTATTTCATCCAAAGACCAACCAACCGACATTGAATGGGGTAAGCGCCAAGGTGCAACTGATTATTTGCCCAAGCCATACACTGCCGAGGGTTTACTGAGCATGGTGGCACGTTTGGTGCCGAACGGGTGATCTATGACTGGTCAACGTGTCTGTGTGGTGCGATTCGGGGCTTATACGGTGGGGCTGCATGGTGCTTACACGCGGCAAATCCATAGCCTGACGGATTTGCGCCGTGCGCCGCGAACCCCAAGCACTTTGCTTGGTCTGTTCGCGGTTCGTTCGCAAGTGATTCCAATTGTGGCGCTCGAGCCGCTGCTGGGTTTACCTGTACCAAAACACGAATTTGCGGTTCAGCTCGAGTTTGAAGGACGTTCCTTTGGTATTGGCATAGATGCAGCCCTTGGTTTTGTGGCGTTTGAAGCTGCCACACCCGCTTTTGAACCTTTTCTCGAGTCCGTTTGTCAGGATGCGATTTATTTTAATCAGCAAGTTGTGCCTTTGCTGAGCTTATCAAAAATTTTAGAACAACTTTCGCTGACCTTCACGCCGCAGTCAAGCCCGCTGGTTGTGACCGCCCCTGCCACCACTTTGCGGGTTTTATCATGAGCCAAAGTCAAGTATTTGCAGCATTGTCTGTACAGGAGGTTCGCTTATGAACGCGACCAAGAAACCAAAGTTTTCTTTATTTGGTGCAAAAAAAGAAACGCCGCCCAGTGCAACCATCACCTCAGTAGAATTTGAGACAATCTCAAATTCTGGTTTACCGCGCAGTGGTTTATTGGTGTCTACCCGTCTTTTGCTGCTGGTTTTGGCATTGTTGATTCCGCTTGGTTTGGTGGTGTTTTTGCTCTTGAATCAGCAGCAACAGCAGATTAATTTTGCTTTGCGTGAACGTGATGGTGCGATCTATTTGCGTAGCCTTGGCAACTTGTTGCAACGTTTTTCTGAACACCGAAGCCTTGTCACCCAACAGCGTTCAGGTGCGACTCAGGTGATTCAAAATCGCCAAAAGAAAGCCGAAGAAATCAATACTTTGCTTGGCACCACCGATGGTTTGAACAACCGTTTCGGCACAACCCTGAAAACCAACGAAATCTATGACCGAGTCAAAACCAGTTGGCGCAACATTGAAGAAAATCTGGTCACCAGCACAGTTGATTCTAACTTTGAAGCTCATAACCGACTGATTCGCACCGAAATGTTTGATTTGATCCGTACAGTCGCAAATAACTCAAATTTGATTCTTGACCCTAGTTTAGACACTTTTTACACCGTGGATTTGACGACTGATAAATTGCCAAGCATCGTGGATGACATCGGTCAGATGTCTGGTCTTGGCGTGGGTATCCTGACCCGTAAGCGAATTGTTGAAGACGAAAAATTCCGTTTGAATGCCGTGCTTTCTCGCGCTCGTACTGGCTTAGCCGAAGCTGAGCGCTCAGCTGCTTTTGCGGCTTTAGCCAACCCCAAGCAGCTGGGGCAATTTAATTTGCAAACCGTTGGTTTTAACCGTGCTGCCAATACCACGCTCGATGATGTGGTGGACAGAACTTTTTTGCAAGAAGTTGAAGGCTCGGGCGCACTTGGCAGTTATCCGATTGAGTCTTTTATTAATGGCATGAATCGGTTGCTGACCAATTACTATAGCTTGTACGACAACGCGCTTTCTAAGCTGAACGAACTGCTCGAGGCTCGTGTGACTGGTTTGCAAAACACGCAGCGCACTGTGCTGGCGGGTGTGTTGATTTTGGTGGTTTTGATTTTGCTCTTTACTTTGCTCACCACCCGTTCGATCACCCAACCGCTTTCGCAAATGTCCAAAGTAGCTGCGAAGTTCGGTTCAGGTGATTTGTCCGAAACCATGCCTGTGCGCTCGAGGGACGAAATTGGTGAGTTGGGTATTGCCTTTAATAACTCGGTAGGACAATTGCGTGATTTCGTGGATGCCCAACGCGATGAAGCCGTGCGTTCTAAGCAATTACAAGAAAACATTGGTGATTTTTTGAATGTCGCCATGGATATTTCAGGCGGCGATTTCACCAAAAAAGGTAAAGTTTCCGAGGACGTGCTTGGTAACGTGATTGACGCGATTAACCTGATGACCGAAGAAATTGGTTACTTGTTAAAAGATGTTCAAGCCACCACTGAACAAGTCAACTCAGGAGCGCGTCAACTGACCGATGCCAGCCGTAACATTGTGCAAGGTGCTGTCAGCCAAGAAGAAATCGCGCAACAAGCCCAAGGGCAAGCCCTCGAGGTCAGTCAGCAATTCGAGGAATTGACCAACACCGCTTCTGATACAGCTGTGATCGCGCAGCGCACCCTTGAAGCCAGCCGCGACGGTCAGCAAGCTGTGCAGGAAACCCTGATCGGTATGAATGCCATTCGTCGTGAGGTCAGTAACATTTCTAAGTCGGTTAAAAGTTTGTCTGATCGTTCGCTCGAGATTCAAGAAATTGTGGATACGATTTCAGGTATCGCAGCGCAAACCAACCTTCTTTCTTTGAACGCCGCAATCGAAGCCTCGGGTGCGGGTGAAGCTGGCGCTCGCTTTGCGATTGTGGCAGACGAAGTGCGGCGCTTGGCAGAGGACTCGGCAAAATCCACCAGCCGTGTGGCCGGTTTGATTAAGAGTATTCAAACTGAAATTCAGGGCTTGGTGGTCGGTATCGAAGACGGTACAAAGGAAGTGGAACAAGGCTATCGTATTGCCAGCCAAGCAGGTAGTCAGCTCGAGCAAATCGCGCAGTTGGCGCAGCAATCCTCGGATTTTGCCACCCGTATTTCCGATGTGACTCGCAGCCAAGTCGGTCGTGTGCAAACCGTGACCCAAGCTGTGCAGACCATTGCTGCTACGGCTCAATCGGCGCGTGAACAAAGCCAGAGCGGTCAGAGCAACGCCGAGCAGCTTCGTCAGTTGGCGCAGAATTTAGCCGCGAACTTAGAACGTTTCCGTTTGCCTGCTTAAAAGAGGAGGAATGAGTCATGAGCCAAGTCGGGAAATCATTGTTTCAACGTAAGCCCCGTGTGCTACTCGAGCCAGTTCAGACGCTCGAGTCAGGCGGTGCGCCTGTGCGAACCAGCCTACTAACCAATTTGCGTTTTAGCTGGAAACTGGTTTTGATTGTTTTGGCTTTGGTGTTATCCACCGCCATTGTGACCTTCACTTCTTTGGGTGGTTTACGCACTTTGCAAACCGCCTTGACCAACAGCTATGAATATGCGCTGAACCCAACCAGATCACTGTCCAGTTCACAACTGGCATATGCCGATGCTCAGCGCTTCCTCGAGCTATTAAACCGCAGCACGCTGACCGTTGAAAACCGTGAACAGTATGTTTATGACGCTCAGAGCGCCCTCGAGTTGGGCGAAGCCTTGTTTAACCTCTACACTTCTCAGTACGCCCTGAGCATTCGTCCTGCCAGCGCCTCCAACCTTGGCTCGAGAGGGGCGGCGTTGTTGGCTTCAGAAAAAGCAGCCCTGGCACGGATTCAAGAATTGGTGGATCAAACCAAAAAAGAAAATGTGGATTACTTTGAAGTGGCTGCGACTCAAGCTCCGATTGCTGCAATTGCTTTAAGAACCGTTTCTTCACTTGACAGCCTGCGCGGTAGTTTGCAGACCCTTGCTGAAATCAACGACAACATTGGTACAACCCAACGTGAAATCGCAGCTCAGAATGTCCAACAAACCCAGCGTCTGATTTTTATTGCCCTTGGAGCTGGTCTTTTGGCGGGTATTATCTTGGCATTTTTGGTCGGACGATCAACTGCCATCCGTATGGCGAGCCTCGAGCGTGGCGCCGCCAATTTGCGAAGCGGCAACCTTGACATGCGAATTGCTGTTTCTGGGCGCGACGAAATTGGTTCGGTGGCAAACACCTTAAATGCTTCGATTTCACAGCTGAGAAGCCTGCTCAACGAACAAAACCTCGAGCGCGAACGCGGTGTCAAACTCCAAGAAAACGTGTCGCAGTTCCTGAATGTCGCCATGGATATTGCCAGTGGCGACCTGACCAAAAAAGGAGCAGTCACCGACGATGTACTGGGTAATGTGGTGGACGCGATTAACATCATGACCGAGGAGTTCGGGGTGCTGCTGGGCAATGTGCGTTCAGCTGCCGAACAGGTTTCTTTGGGTGCAAATTCAATGACCCAGACTTCCCAAGGGATTCTCGAGAACGCTCAGAACCAAGCGATTCTGGCTCAAGGCGCTCAAAGCCAAACCAACCTTGTGGCAGAAGCCATGCAGTCCTTGGCAATTACAGCCGATAAGGGCGCGACCGCCGCACAGTTTACACTCGAGGCTTCGAGTGCTGGAACGCAAGCCGTGTCTCAAACCCGTGAACAATTGGCGCAGATTCGCAGTCAAATGCTCGAGATGACCCAAGGGATGCAGAACCTGGCGCGGCGCTCTGAAGAAATTAACGAAGTGGTTCGTACCATTGCTCGTTTTGCTTCGCAGACCAACCTTTTGGCACTTGGTGCTTCGCTCGAGGCGGCTGGGGCTGGTTCGGCAGGAGCGCGTTTCGGAGCGGTGGCAAACGCAGTGCGTTCCTTGGCAGATGATTCAGCCAAAGCCGCCAGTCGCATTAGTACAATCGTTAAAGACGTTCAATCAGAAATCCAAGCCTTGTCTGGACGGGCAAACCAAGGTGCTGAACAAGTGCAAATGGGTACACAGGTGGCAGCCCAAGCGGGTGAGCGCTTGGAGCGTATTTCTGACTTGGCGCGTCAGTCGGCTCAGGTGGCAACCGACATCGCTAACCTTGCGACCGAACAAGCTGAAAGCGTTGAAGTGGTGCGTGAAAACATGACCCGTATTGCCAAAACTGCACAAGTGACCGAAAATAACACCCGCCAAGGTGGTGTGGCAGCCACTGATTTGCAAAGCCTGTCGCAATCTTTGGCACAAAGTTTAGAGCGCTTCCGTCTGCCTGCTTAGTATGATTTTATACTCGTTAATATGACTGCTTATACCCGCCCCCATGACTTAATCGAAAGTTTCCTCAGCGAAGCTTGGGAAACCACTGGCGAACTCGAATCAGCTCCTTTTTTGATGGCGCATCCTGATGGTCTGCGCCGTTTGGTGGTGGCTTCGCACCGCTTAAAAGGCAGTGCGGGTTTGTACCAGTACGGCGAAATCTCGAGTTTGGCTGGCTTGCTCGAACGGGTCTTTGAAAGCGCTCATTTGTTTGCCTCGGATGAACGCCGTCTGGCATTGGATTTTTCAGCGCAGGTTACAGCCGTGCTGTCCGAAGCCTTAGCGCGGATTCAAAACACGGGCGAAGAAGGCGAACCCGGTTTGGCATTGGCGGCGCTTGGCGGAGGCGATTTATTGCAGCGCTTACTGGTCAAAAACCCAAGTCACTTTAAGCGCAGCCAAGCCCAGATGGGCGCCAGCCTTGGTTTTATAGATGAACCTGATTTACCTTTGCTCCAGCCTGCGCCAGCACCAAGCCCAATTGTTCAAAAAAGTCCAAGTGAACAAATCGGCGACGAACTGCGGTTATTTCATCGCAGCCAACCCGAAGTCTGGGAGTACTTTGCACCCGAAGTCCTCGAGAACCTCGAGTTGGTGGCTCACGGCTTAGATAGCCTTGATTTGGAAATCCCCAAACCTGCCATTGACGAAATGTTCCGTGGTTTTCACACCGTCAAAGGCGCAAGTTACTCGGTGGGTTGTAGCCCATTGGGTGAATTGGCGCACCGTCTCGAGGATGCCTTGGTGTTGGTGCGCGACGACAACGCCACTTGGAATGACCAATTTGGTAATGCTGTCGCCCAAGGTATTGATGCCTTATCGCGCATGGTTGCCACCGCCGAAGGGCGCGAGGTAGCGTTATTTGGAGCGCTCGAGGCAACCCATAAAGCCCTTGATTTGATTCTTGGTGAACCCGAAGCACCCGAAGTTTCCGAAACGCCTGTGGTGCAGATGTCACCAGTTGCACAGGCAACCGCTCCAGTGGCTACTCCTGTTGCTGTTGCCCAGAATGTAGATACCAGCAATAACCAAACCTTACGGGTTGGCTTAAATCGTCTCGAGCGGGTGCTGAATTTATCTGGCGAGGTGCTTTTAACCAGGGCGCGATTTGATAATTTTGCCAAACGACTCGAGGAATTAAACGAACTGCTGTCTGGTAGCCGTAGCCGCTTGGAGCGCACCAGTGCTGACATTAGCGAGCGTTTTGGTAATCCCAAATTTATTGAACCTGAAACCGAAGTCATACCAGAAAACCAAGAACCCCAAAGCCAATTGATCGAAGATGTGCGAGCCATGTTCTCCGAACTCGAGTTTGACCGTTACGATGACACCAGTCTAATTGCCCGTGGTGTTGCCGAGTTGACCGCCGACATTTCCGAGTTGCAACAAGAACTCGAGGATTTAGGCAAGGGCTTTCGGCGCGAAACCCAAGACTTTGAAAAACTCACGCGCTCCTTGCGGCTCGAGGCGGGGCGTTTGCGGCTTGTGCCACTCTCGAGGTTGTACCAACGCTTGCGCCGTCAGGTGCGAAGCACCGCCGATGCAGTCAGCAAAATGGTGAATTTAGAATTAAGCGGCGAAAATGTTGAAATTGACAACTTGGTTTTGGAAAACCTAGTTGACCCATTCACCCATTTGGTGAACAACGCTGTGATTCACGGAATCGAAGCCCCAGATGTGCGCCGCCGAGGTGGCAAGAGCGCCGAAGGCTTACTGAAAATTACCGCTTCACGCAAAGGCGCGAACCTGATTCTCGAGATTCAAGACGATGGTGCTGGCATAGACCTTGATCAAGTCCGCCGCCGAGCCATTGAGCGCGGCTTACGCAGCCCCGAAGACGTGGCTGCCATGACCGATGAACAAGCCGCTGAACTGATTTTCTTGCCCGGTTTATCCACCGCCAAAAGTGTCACAGACCGAGCTGGGCGCGGCGTTGGTATGGATGTGGTCGCCAACAACATCCGCCGTCTCAAAGGCGCAGTTTCGATTCAGACCGAAAGCGGCTTTGGAACGCGCTTTGCTTTGCGTATCCCAGCCAATTTAATTGTTTCCGATATTCTAGGCATCCAAGTCAGCGGTGAGCATTTTGCTGTGCCAGCCGAAACCGTGCGGGCGCTTCGCAGCTTAGACAGCCGCGACATTGAAATTCGCCAAAATGCCCAAGGCATTGATGAACGCCAATTTACTTTCCAAGGCGAGCGTTTTGTGCTGAATTACTTAGCCGATATTCTCGAGTTACCACGCAGCCAAAATGACACCAAGCGCTTAGCTGTGATGATCTTAGATTCCGAAGTCGGACGTTACGCCTACGAATTGGACGCCATGCTTGGACTCGAGCAAGCCGTGGTGCGCCAACTCGATGCGCCATTTGACCAGATTGCCCATTTGTCCGGTGCTTCGGTCAGTGCCGAAGGCGATGTGATTCTGATGCTTGACCCGAACGGCTTAGCCAAACTCGAGCGAGGCGAAATCCGCGCTCCAAGCACAATTGCTTCGGCTCGCCGCACCCGAATGCTCTTGGTGGACGATTCACTCTCGGTGCGTAAAGTCGTGTCTGGGCTGCTGACCCGCATGGGTTGCGATGTCACCACGGCTGCTGACGGCGAAGAAGCCCTGAACTTCATGACCAGCGAAGCCGAATTTGATGCGATCATCACCGACCTCGAGATGCCACGCAAAAGCGGCTTTGAACTGCTCGACGAGTTACGCCGCCGCCCAGCATTTGCTAAACTACCGGTTGCCATGCTTACCACCCGCGCTTCGGACAAACACCGCGAATTTGCCTTGGCGCTTGGCGTGTCCGAGTATTTCAGCAAACCAATTGATGAAACCCGTCTCGAGCGTTTCTTAAGCCGAGTCCGCGAAGAAGGTTCGAGCTTATGAACCAGCAGCCTCGCATGGGTGCGCTGAACCAGCCTCGCATGGGTGCGCTGAACCAGTGCTACA
Organism: Deinococcales bacterium; assembly: GCA_013298185.1. Taxonomy (GTDB): domain Bacteria; phylum Deinococcota; class Deinococci; order Deinococcales; family JAAFIG01; genus JAAFIG01. The sequence continues at coordinate 1,779 of JAAFJQ010000063.1, read as the reverse complement.
TGGGTGCGCTATGAAAGCCATGATTGTCAGTGCCGATAAAGCTCGCATTGGCAACCTCGAGTCGCCACTTCGTAAAAACGACTTTGACGTCGAAATTGCCCCAACCGCTATGCACGCTGCCAGCATTTTAGAACGCTCACAACCCGATGTGATTATTTCCGAAGGGCAGTTGTCCGACATGTCTGGCTGCGACCTGCACGAAATTGTGCGCGGCGACCCGAGCTTGGTCACGACTGGTTTTATTTTGTTGGCTGCCGAAAAACCCAATGAATTTGAAATGCGTAAACACGACTTGGTCATGAACCCCAATTCCAACCCAACCGACATTGCCCTGATTGCCAAGCGCCTTGTGCAAGAAGTGCTGCATCAAGTTCACAACGAAGTTCGCGCCAGCCAAGACCGCGCCCCAAGTATCGGTGGTTCGTTAGACGATGCCGATTTACTGAATTTGGTCCAATGGCTCGCTAAATCCAACAGCACTGGCAAGTTACTGATTCACATGGACGGCGCATATGGCGCGATTTATTTCTCGCAGGGCAGACCCACCCACGCTGAATACAATGGACGCATTGGCGAAGAAGCCGTGATTCGCTTATTTGGACAAGCCAGCCACGCCAGCCAAGGGCATTTTTCATTTGAAAAACTCGAGTCAGACGCACTTGACCTGCAAACCCGTACCATCCGCAAGTCCCTGTTTCAGTTGTTGATGGAACTGGCAAATCTCGAGGGTGTTTCGCAATAACCACCAACCCAAGAGTATTGTGTATCAATCAACTCGAGGGTGTTTGGCACAATCATGAGGGGTAAAAAATGAAAATTTTAATTGTTGATGATTCAGTCAGTGTCCGTAAAGCCCTCGAGCGTTTATTGTCACCACGCCAATACGTTGTTTGGAGCGCCTCGAGCGCCGAACATGCCATGGAACTGATCGCTACGGATGTTCCCGACTTGATCATCGCCGATGTGGTCATGCCCAACATGAACGGTTTTGAATTGACTTCGCGCTTAAAAAGCTTAGATCGTTTTCGTCATGTGCCAGTGCTGTTAATCAGTGGCATTGTGGATTCATCCGTCACCGCCCAAGCCAAAGAAGCCGGAGCAGAAGGCGTGGTCAGCAAACCCTTTACCCCAGAAGACCTGTTCCCGCGCATAGATGCTGCCCTTGCCAAACGCAGCCAAGCCCAACCAGAAAGCCAACCAGCCGAACCGATCAGCCCTACTCAGCCAAGCGCCCCAGAAATCATTGCCATTCCCAAAACAGGCAAAGGCGTGGATTTCACCAGCCAGTTAGCACCCTTCTTAGAAAAACCCGAAATTGAAACCGTTCTGATTGTTGCCACCACTGTAGACGCCAGTGTTCTTGCCGAACACGGCAAACCACTCGATGAAGCCCCATTGATTGGTACGTATGTTCGTACCCTGACCAGTATTTCCAACGGCTTGGGCATCAACTTAGGCGGAGTTGACCTGCACAGCTTTTCGCTCGAGTATCAAGGAAAAAGCCTGCTGGTCAGCCGCATCAATGACACCAGCGCCCTAGCCCTGATTGTCTCTGCGCCAAGTGTCCCCAGCACCGTGCGTTACCTCGCCAGCCGACAAATGGCGAGCTTGCAACAAGCGTTTGCGTAAGAAAAAAGAGAAAAGGTTAAAGGTTACTGAAGTTACGCAGTCTGTAAAAGGCTGATAAAATAAGACCCCCTGCGGTCACAGGAGGTTAAAGATGAATTTATCAGCCATTGCTTCGTATGTCCATAGTCAATTATGCAGTAACTACAATAA
>JAAFJQ010000062.1 GCA_013298185.1 Deinococcales bacterium | reverse complement strand
CAACTTGCGTAGCATTAAGACGTGGAGTTTTATGAAACCGCCGCTTTTGTACGAATCATCAACGATTACATGGATGATGAGGAACTTAGGCAATTACAATGTTTTTTGCTGTTGAACCCAGAAGCAGGAAAAGTGATTCGTAAAAGCAAGGGTGGTCGAAAACTCAGGTGGGCGACTAAAAGCTCAGGCAAAAGTGGGGGTTTACGAATCATTTATTTTCACAGACCAATCCATCATCGAATTTACTTGTTATTGATCTACAGCAAAAACGAAAAAAGCGATTTAACGCAACAAGAAATTCAACTTTTAGCAAAATATATAGAACAACTCCCTTAAAAGCCTAAACGAAGATTGGAAGGAAATCCCATGAACAATAAAAAAGACTTAACTGCCTTACTCGAGGAAAGCCTGACAGAAATGTTGGCGGTTGAACGTGGCGAAATGCAGCCTGCGCGTCGCACTGTGCTTGATGAAGCATCTAATGCACTGATGACCCGCAATCAATTGCATCTTAGCCGTCCAAAATTCGCCAAAATGATTGGTGTCAGTGTCCGAACCTTGGAAAATTGGGAGCAAGGTCGCAGCAAACCCAATGGTTCAGCTCGAGCCTTGCTAAAGGTCGCAGCGTATGCCCCAGACACAGTGCTGAAAGCCCTGAGCAATTCCAAATAAATTTACTCGAGAACGCTGTTGATCCAAGCCAGCAATCTGGCTCGCCAGGCTGGTCGGTCTTTGAAAAAAGCCTCGAGCCATTGCTGCTTTGTCAGCAGCCAACGCCATTGGGTAGGGTCTTTTTCAGGCTCGAGACAAATCGCAAAATGACCAGCTGTATTTCGCACCACTTGTTTCTTGGATTCGCCTGTGGTCAGCGCTTCAAGAAAGGCTTCAAATGCCTCGGTTTCGGCACTCGAGTAGCGCCGTCTAAAAAAATTTGAACCAACTGTGCGCCCTCGAGCTTGTTGTTTGTACTCGAGTGCTTTTCCGAGTGGCAGACTATCGGCGCGGTACACACGACGAACTTTCAGACTTTCGGGCAGACGATGTTCTTGGTCTTCGCGCAAGGGTGTTTCTTCGTGCAGCAGTTGCACCACCTTGCGGCGCACCTGCCGATTTAAGCCTTTTTTCTTTTTGCGTCTCGAGACAATAGCTCGTTTGGGGTACTCGGCAACTGTCACCCGTTGGTGCTTGTAGTCCTTGGTTTTCTCAAGTTTAGGATCGGTGCGTTTACCCCCCATAAAGCCTCACGTATTCTTTAGCAGCGGTGTCCCAGCTAAAATCTGTACGCATCGCTTCATTGACCTTTTTTTCCCATTCTTCTGAGCGCCATTGCGAACGCGCATAACGGGCTGTTGCCGCCAATGCCCAATCCGAGTAATCCCAGAATGGATAGCCTCGAGACTCCGGCACGGTGTCAGCAAGTCCACCCACCGCCCTTGCAATCGGTAGTGTGCCGTAACGCATTGAAATCATTTGCGATAAGCCACAAGGCTCAAACAAACTTGGCATTAAAAACGCATCTGAACCAGCGTAAATTCGGTGCGCCAAACTTTCATTAAAGCCGCTCGAGAAGTGTACATTGGGTCGGGTTTGCATAAACCAATTCAACCCTTGCTCTGCGCCGCTATCGCCACTGCCTAGAATCACAATGTTCCAATCACGCGCCATTTCCTCGAGCGCTCCAAACATGATGCTCAGCCCTTTCTGTTCCGACAAGCGGCTGACCATGCTCAGTGTTGGGCGGTCAGGGTCGAGGTTCAGTTCCCTGCACAGCGCTTCTCGAGCCGCTTGTTTGCCCTTAAGGTCTGAGAAATGCTTGGGGATGTACTTGTCGGTACTTGGATTCCAGTAATCGGTGTCAATACCGTTCAGAATGCCCCGAACGCCTCGTGCGCGTAATGCCCCATCCAAGCCAAAACCACCTTCAGGGGTGGTGATTTCAAAGGCGTAACGCGGTGAAACGGTGCTGACCACATCCGAATAGACGATTCCAGCTTTGAGGCAATTGGCATCGGAATTGTACTCGAGTCCGTCTGGGTTGCCCGTCCAATCAGGTAGCCCCGTCCAAGACAGCACATCGCGCAGACCCCAACGCCCATGAAAAGCCAAATTGTGGATGCTTAAAACACTTCTGGCGTGGCGTTGAGCTTCGGGGACATCACCAAAACGCAACAATGGCGCGAGCAAACCCGATTGCCAGTCATTCAAATGGTAGGCATCGGGAAAAAAGTGCAGCCCATGCAGCACATGCGGCACTGCCATGCAGAACTGCGAGAAACGGTAGACATCATCGGAATACCCATAGTACGAATCGCGGTCAAACAAACTGCCACCCACAAAAACCCAACGTACCCCATGCTCGAGGGTGTCAGCTACGCCCATTCGGGTGCTGAGGCGCGAAGCCTCGAGTTCCCACAGGTAATATGGTGTGACGTTTTTAAGGGTTTTGTACCACGGCGAAACCACCACCACTTCATGTCCCATTTTGGCAAGGGCAATTGGTAGGCTCGAGGCAACATCGGCAAGACCACCAGACTTTGAAAACGGGTGAACTTCGCTGGAGATAAAGGCAATTTTCATGATGTTCTTATAATACACCTTGACAGGGCTGCACGATTTTACACCTTGACAGTTTGACATTTCCTTCGTACACTCACCGTCCTCCTTGCGGGGGAATCCCAAATAATGTCGGCTTAAGAGTGATACACTCTTAAAGCCGAGTTTGCCATGTGAAACTTATGCAGCTTTGGCAACGTATAACAAGTAGCTCGAGAGAACTCGAGACAGGGGGACAGATGGCAACAGCAAAACCAGTCGGCAAAACAGCAAGTAAGCCCAGTCAAGCCGCCAGTAAGCCAGTATCCAAACCGGTCAGCAAGCCAGTTGTAAAAGCTGCACCGCAAAAAGCAGCTCCGCCAGCTGTTAAAGTTGCTGCCAAGCCACCTGTCAAAGCCACTGCTACCAAGCCGCCTGCCAAAACCCAAGCCGGAAAAACCTCGAACCAACCTGCTAAGCCAGCCAGTCAACCCGCTAAGCCAACATCTTCTTCTCAGACCAAGAAAGTGAATCCAACCTTGACAACCTCCAAAGCACCATCTCAATCCGCCAGCCCAACCAAACCAAGCGCACCTGTTGCCAAAGCTGCTGCAAAACCAGTGGCAAGAAAACCAGAAGCCAAAGCAACACCAGTTAAGCCAGCCGCTGCGAAACCTGCTACCAAAACACCTGCAAAACCTGCAATACGCACGGCTTCAAAACCTGCAACCAGCACAACTGCTAAAGCTGCTGCTCCAGCTGCGAAAGCTGCTCCTCAGCCTGCCAGCAAAGCGCCAGCCAAACCTGCCCAGCTGGTGGCTAAAGTGATTCCAGCCAAAGCTGAAACCAAACCAGCTCCACCAACCAAAACGGTAAAAGCCGCCCCTGCCACCAGCAAAACCCCAGTCAAGCCAGATGCCAAACCCGAAGGTAAACCAGCTGCTAAAAAACGGGCTTGGGTTGAAACCGATGCAATCAAGGATTTGGTTAAACGCGGCAAAAAAGATGGAATGCTCAACAGTGCCGAAGCTGCCGATGCGCTCGGTAAGGCATTGCGCGAACTTGGCTTAAACCCAGATGAAACCGATGAATTTGATGATTTGATGCAGTACCTGCAAACCGAAGGTATTTTCATCGAAGACCTTGCCGATGACGAAGAACTCGAGCTGGACGATGAACTCGGGCTAGATGGTGCGTTTGACGAAGAAGGCGAAAAGGAAGAAGACTTAGAAACTCGAGTCGCCGAAGAAACAGGGCGCTTAAGCACCAACGACCCTGTGCGTCAGTACCTCCACGAAATTGGACGGGTAGCACTACTGACACTCGAGGAAGAAATTGACCTTGCTCGCCGCGTCGAAGAGGGCGAAGAAGCCAAAAAAGCCTTTGTTGAGCTTCCAGATGATGCCGAAGAACGCGCCCGCCGCACCTTAAAACGCAAAGGTCAAGATGGCGATGCAGCCCGTCAGCACCTGATTGAAGCCAACTTGCGCCTTGTGGTCAGTATTGCCAAGAAATACACGGGTCGTGGCATGAGCTTCCTTGATTTGATCCAAGAAGGCAACCAAGGCTTAATCCGTGCCGTCGAGAAATTCGAGTACAAGCGCCGTTATAAGTTCAGCACCTACGCGACTTGGTGGATTCGTCAAGCCATCAACCGTGCAATTGCCGACCAAGCCCGTACAATTCGTATTCCAGTTCACATGGTCGAAACGATCAACAAGCTCACCCGTACCGCAAGGCAGTTGCAACAAGAACTGTCTCGAGAACCGAGCTTTGAAGAAATCGCTGAGCAAATGGGACCGGGTTGGAATGCTGAAAAAGTCGAAGAAGTCCTCAAGGTTTCCCAAGAACCAGTCTCGCTCGAGACGCCAATTGGTGATGAGAAAGACAGTTTTTACGGCGATTTTATCCCAGATGACAACCTAGATACTCCCGTGGATAACGCTGCCAAGAGCTTATTAAGCGAAGAACTCGAGAAGGCACTGGCAAAACTGACCGAGCGTGAAGCCATGGTCTTAAAACTGCGTAAAGGCTTGATTGACGGACGCGAACACACTCTTGAGGAAGTAGGGCAGTACTTTAATGTCACTCGAGAACGTATTCGCCAAATCGAAAATAAAGCCTTGAGGAAACTCAAGTACCACGAATCCCGCACCAGAAAACTGCGCGATTTCTTGGATTAAACCAAAAAGGCGAGTGCAGAACTCGCCTTTTTTTGTAGACTGAACCCATGGAAACTCGGGTGTTGGGGCGTTCTGGTTTGGATGTTGGACCAATGGGCTTAGGCTGTTGGGCAATTATCATCTGCATTTATTTGACCTGCCACTCGAGCAAGCCTTTGAAGTGGCTGGAACGCTGGATGGCTTGGTACAAGAAGGTCTGATTGGCATGTATTCTTGGTGCAACGAACAACCCGAAAGCCTGACCGCCTTTGCTCGAGCTACAAATGCCAGTGTTGTACCCATTTTGCTGAATATCCTCGAGGGCAACCGTGAACTTCCAGCCCTTTGTGCTGCTCTGAACTTGGGTGTGATCGTGCGCCGACCGCTAGGGATGGGCTTACTGACAGGAAAACTCCAAGCTGGGCATCAGTTTCCAGACAACGATATGCGAACCCGTTTTAAGTGGAATCTCGAGACGGGCAAACAAGCCATGCAGTTAAAGCAACTCGAGATCATTCGAGAACTGCTCTGCACAGGCGGTAGAAGCCTTGCACAAGGAGCTTTGGCTTGGCTTTGGGCAACTCACCATAGCCTTGTGCCGATACCAGGTTTTAAGACCGTTGCCCAAGTTGAAGAAAATGCTGGTGCGATGCAATTTGGTGAATTGCCTCAAACAACCATGCTCGAGATTGACCAAGTACTGAAAGCTAAGTCCCAAATGGATTTGGAATGACATTAAAAATCAGTCCAGCCAAAACCGCGATTGCTATAATCAGGACAATCCGTCCAATCCAAGTGCCAATCAGCCATTGCAACGCCAAATAAGCAGTCAGCAACACCGCGCCATAAAAGCCAATCAAAGCAGCTTGAGCGGGCAGCATCCGCATTTCGCCAAGGACAATCAAAGCGCCGCAAACCAAGTACAGCAACCACAGGTAATCGCCGCCTTGTTGTGGTTTAGCTGGTGGAGCAACCACAGGAGCAGGATTTGCTGGTTGTGGCGTTCCCCAAATTTGTCCGCCGGGTGCTTGTTTCGGAATATTTTGATTTGGATTGACCACGGGTGGCGGACTGACATACGGTGGTGGCACAGGCTTCGGTGGTGGTGGAGGCGTGACTGGCGGCGGTGGCGGCGTGACTTTAACTGTGGCAGATGGTGGGGCTGCTTTATTGCCCAGACTTTTCTCGAGCAGCGCCAAGAAATCCCGAGCGGTTTGCGGACGTTCGTCCACTTTCATTTTCATGGCTTTCTCGAGGACATCACTGAAATTCTTGCTGACTTTGGGGTTGAGTTCTCGAGCTGTGGGTTGCTTGACCCCACTGGCGCGGTCGGTGGCAGCCACAGGTTCTTTGCCGGTTAAGGCAAATTGCAGTGTGCCAGCCAAAGCATAAATATCGGTAAAAGGTCCGCGCCGAGCTTCTGAGGCGTACTGCTCGAGTGGCGCGTAACCCGGTGTAATGATAATGCTTTGTTTTGCCCCGCCAGCAATTGCTCTTGCGCTACCAAAGTCAATCAGCACCGCGCCGCGTTGCACCATCATGATGTTATCGGGTTTGATGTCACGGTGCAGTAAGTTTGCAGAGTGAACTTGGTCAAGTGCATCTATGATTTCTCGAGCAATCTGCAAGACCTGTTGTTCGGTTAAGACTCCACCTTTTTCCACCAGACTTTGTAAAGGCTTACCTTCCAAGAACTCCATGGTGTAGTACTCGGTGTCGTTTTCGGTGAAGACATCGTAAACCCGCACAATATGCGAATTGGGGCTGCTTAAAGTTAATCGAGCCACCACTCGAGCTTCATCGGCAAAACGCGCTCGAGCTTCGGTGAACTCAGCTGGTTGGTAAGTGGCTGGTGGACGGATGCTTGTACCAACCCGCACACTGCCCGAAGGCTGAAATTCTTTAACCACCACAGGAATGCCCAGTGTGGTGTTCTGCGCTTTGTAGGTTACACCAAAGCCGCCCTGCCCCAGTACTTTTTCGATCTTGTACTTGCCGCCCTGCATACTTGTGCCAGCTTTTAAGGCAGTTGGATACTGAGCGCCCTCTAAGCTCGCACCGCACATGCTGCACGTTTTATTGGAATCTGGATTTTGCGTGGCACAGTACGGACAAACAATCATGTTGTATTTCCCTTATCACTCAAAGCTCAAAGCTCAAAGCCTTAAATCGGATCTCGAGCCTCGAGTTTCATCACCAAAGCCGTGGCATTGTCCGAGGTGCTGCGTTCAATGGCTTGACGCACCAAACGATCTGCTAGGTCTTGTGGTTGTTTTATTTCTAAAAGTGCGACTTCAAATTCTTTGGGCGGAAAAACCCCCCAAACACCATCGGAGACAATCACAATCGTACCATTGGCTGGAACGGTGATTTCACGCAATTCAACGTAATCTGGTGGCAGTTCTCGGTTTGAACCCAGCGCTCGCATGATTTTGTTGCTGTCAGGATGATTATGAGCCGCTTCGGCAGGAATAATTCCCATTTTTACAAACATCGCCACCATGCTGTGATCCTCGGAAATCTGCTCGACTTTGTCGGTCAGCAAATAGGCTCGGGTATCGCCGACATGAGCTAGGGCAATTTTGTCGCCGTCAGCAATCACACCAGTAAAGGTGCAACCACCAGATTTGCCTTCCATTGCTCCGATCACTCGAGCATTGGCAAGGGCAATCGCTTCATGGGCGGCTTGTGGTGAAACTTCTGACAGCGGGTAATCCAGAAAACCTGAAACAGCCGCTTGGCTGGCATCCTCGCCGCGTGCCATGCCGCCAATGCCATCGGCAACACAAGCCACGACAATTGTGTCGTTATGGGCTGCGCCAGTTGAACGCCGCGTGCGATAACCGACCGAGTCCTCGTTGGTGACACGGTCAGGGTTGATTCCAACGGTCGTGGCTGTGCCAAGCACCCATGAGAAGCGTTTTTCCATGGCTTTCTCGAGTTTGCTGCACAATTCTAAAGCATCTGATGGATTGACCCGTGTGGTCGAAGGCGAAAGCATTGCAGTCAGGGCTTGTGGTACACCAGGAATCTCGGGGAAACTGACCAGCATCTCGCCCTCAACAGGCATCTGACCAGTTAAAACATGATAAATCAACGCTCCAAGGGTATACACACCTTCGCTACCATTGATTTTATGCCCAGCCGCCCGTTCAGGAGCGCCATAACGCGGGGCTTCGGCGCCAACCACATCTCCGATTTTATGCACATTGGGTAAACGCTGTAAGCGAGTTGGCTCGAGCAGCACATCTCGGGGGTCAATCGCCACCAAGGCAAAACCTCGAGCGTGCAAATAGCGGTTCAGCCGTGCCAAATCCACCACCGTCGAGATCACTACGTTTTTGTTTTTTTCATAAATGGCTGATTCCAACGTGTTGCCCTCGAGTTTGGGATGGGCAATTAAAATTTTACCATCCACTTCGCCAGCATCTATCAGGTTGGGTAGCATTGGATGCGGGTAAAGCGCTCTGGTGACATCAGCACCACGGGCGTAAATGGCAATGCGGACTTCAGAACCATCTGGGGCTTTGGCGATCACCCGTCCAGCTGATTCTTGGGTTAAAAGTGCGTATTCACCCCGCTCGAGTTTCATGATTGGTGGCACAACCAATTGCGGCACTGCACTGGTTGGAACGGTCGGGGCTAAGACCTCTTCCTCGAGAAAATCGCCTTCGGCTTCAACTGGTGCAGTTTGTACGGCGACTGGTGCAACAGCTGGTGCTTCGGGCATGACCAGCGTCGGTGGTCTTGGTTCAGGAAAAATGATTTTTGGCGGCATGATTGCCGTTTGAGCTGCTTGTTCCTCCCAAGCCTGAACCTCTGGTGGAGGCATAAAGACCCCTGAGTCCTCGGGCAGCACATAAATCCCTTCCTCAGACTCGAGCGGGTCAACCGCAGACATATCTACGGTTTCTGGGCTGGAGCTAGACGCGCCTTCGGTTTGTGGGCGCGACGGGTCGTGGTTCACGCGGCATCACTCGAGTACACAAACAAGAATTTCATGTTGCCAAACGCGACTTCATCACCATCTGACAAGGCTTGTGGTTCGATGATCCGAGGGCTGTATTGAGCTTGACCTGCCCGTTTGACATACACACCGTTGGTGCTGCCAAGGTCGCGTACCATCCAGACACCATTTTCTAAGTAAACTTCAGCATGGCGACGCGAAATATAATTCTCACCTTGTCCGCCTGCCAAATCAATGTCCACAGGTCCAGCACTGGGGTCAAAGCGTCCAACCACCATTCGCTCGGAGTGCATGGTGTAGCCAGTGCTATTGCCGACGTTGCGTGGGATCAAACGTGCCACTTTTGGAGCCGAATTGATAGGAGTTTCTAAAGTAGACTTGGGGTTGATTGTGCCATCTAAAGTTGAACCAACCGAAGCTGCCACAGGCGCAACGGCAACCGCAGGTGCTACAACCGCTGCCACAACTGGCGCAGCCTCGAGGTCTAAGGCGCTTTCGTCGGTCGCTGGCAATGGTGGTGGGGTCAATTCGGGCAGTTCGGGCAAAGCAGCTTCGATGACTGGTGCAGCCTCGAGTACGGGTGCTACGACCTCAGCCACGGGTGTAACCGCCTCAGCCACGGGCGCAACCATTGCTTCGGCAACTGGCGCAACAGCTTGGGCAATCGGCGCAGTCTCGAGCGGGGCAATCACAGCTTCAAGTGGCGCAGCGACAACTTCGGCGACCGCAGCAACAACAGGCGCAGTCAATTCAACTCCGCAGCCCTCGCAAAATTTAGAACCATCTGGGTTTTCAGTACCGCAAACGTGACAAACAATCATGGTGACTCCTTTGGGTTATTTTACGTCAAATCTAAACAAGAATGCGAGACAAAAACAATCATGCTCCAGTCAATTTACGAATCTCTTCATCGGATGGTAAGCCGCTCGGGTTGCTCGAGCCACCACCGACTTTAATCGTCTGGGTTTTCGCGCCCATTTTAATGGTTTTGGCTGTCCCAGCCGACATACCCTTGCCAGACTCGAGTTCGGACTTGGCTTTATCTAAGACTTGGGTCATGGCGGCATTGCCAAGGCGCACCGTCATGGCTCGTGCAATTTCAATGGTTTTTGCCGCCGCTTGCGGGTTGCTTTGGGCTTCTTGGGCAGCTTGTTTGACCAAGCCCTCCAAGTTGCGCTGCTGCACGTAACCCATAACGGTTGGATTGACGGCTGCTGTGGCGTTTTCGTCGAAGCTAAATTCAACCACCACATCCACTGGAGGAATTTCGCCTCGAGTGCCTTCGCCGGGCATATCAAAAGTCAAACCAATTTGTGCAATTCGCACCCGAGCAGGTGGGCGCGGTGGCAAAGTCAACTCGAGCAGAAAGGCGGTTTGGTCTTTGGCTTCAAGGTTGCCAGCGCGGGCTTTCATTGCCCCGCCAGTGTTTTGCATATCGCATTCGGCAAGGAATGGATAAACCCTTGTAACGCGGTCTAAGGTCACACCTTTGACCCCGCGCAAAGAAAACTCGAGGTTGGTTACAACTTCGCTGGCAGCCCGTTTGAATTCTTCGCCCAGCACATCGTCTAAGTTATCCGCCAGCACACTGGCAGGTGGATTGGCATTCTGTCCAACCACATGGATCACACGACCGCCAGTGCGATCCGAGATTTCACCCATCAGGTCCTCGTTGAACTCATCGCCGACGCCAATGCTGGTAATCGCCACGCCTTGAGCCACATAGGTATTGGTCACGGCACGACAAGCATCCTCATCAAAAGTTGCACCATCGGTCAGCAGCATGATGCGTTTATTGGTGCTACCAGCAATCGTGTGATTCAGTGCCTCGAGCATCCCCAAACCCATCATCGTGCCACCCGAATGCTTCCGCAGAGCTTCAACTGCATTCAGCATTTGTTGGCGGTTGTTGGTCGGAGCGCTTAAGGTGCTGGCATCATCGTCGAATTGCACCACCGCCACCGTATCGGTGTTGGCAAGGTTTGGACTCGAGACCAAGGATTTTAAGGCATTTAAGGTCAAATCCAATTTGGTTTTACCACCAGCTACTTTTTCTCGCATACTGCCAGATGTATCCACAATAAAAGTCAGAGCCAGCGGCGCTCGAGAAGTGATTTGTGGCGTCAGTTGCGCCAACAAAAACAATTTTTGCGTGTCACTGCTGCCTTCTGGCGAGGCGCGTAAATAATTGCGGTGCGGGGTTAAAGAAACTTCGATCAAGGCATCCTCCTAAGGGAATTCTACGCAAGTATTCTACGCTTTTTATAGGAAAAAAGTTTCCAACCTGCACTACATCCAAAGGATGAGACAAGCCAAATGGATTGCTGAACTCACCATCAGCGCCCAAGGTCATTGACACCAATTTCACGCAAGTAATCTCGGAAATCCAAGGTATTCATGCCACCAATAACCGTGCGGCGCACAATCCCATTGGCATCTATAAAATATGTGGTTGGAATGGCTTCAATCCCATACCGATTGGCGACTGCTTTGGTGGTTTCGGTATTCTGATTTTGGCTTGGGTCAGTCAGAACCGTAAAAGTGTACTTGTTATCACGCATAAACCTTAAACTGGTATCTCGAGGTTCGCTGATAGCCACCGCTAAGAACTCAACCAGCCCTGAATTGCGAAGCCAAACCGTGTGCAAGCCCGGAAATTCCGAGCGGCAAGGACCACACCAACTTGCCCAGAAATTCAGCACAATTGGCTTCCCACGAAAATCCTCGAGCCGCACCACTTGGTCTTTTTGATTGGTGAGAACAAAATCAGGGGCGAGCAAATCAAGCCGAACTTTGTTCTCTCGAGGTGCGGCACTCGAAAAGCCAGTCAGGGTTAAAGCCAATGCAAGTACCCATTTTTTCATTCGGGTATGTTACAGGATTTTGTAACTCGAGAGGATTTGTCCAATCCACGCGGTCAATGCCTGTAAGTCCTTGGTGTCAGCTTGCACCACAACCATGTACACACTCGAGCCTTTTTGTGTGGCAAAGACGGCTAAGGTCTGGTCTTGAGGCAAAGAATACAGAATTTGTGTCCAAACCACGCCATTGATTGCAGGTAAACTCGAGGTTTGAGCGGGTTTGAGGTTAAAGTTTGGGTCAAGGATTTTGATAAAACCCAAAGCAGTTTCCTCGAGCGTGGCTTTAGCAGCACTAACGTTAAACAAAAACACTGAAGCTGGCTTATCTGATTGAGTCACAATAAATTGCGGTGTGGTCTGCACCACTTCTAAACCACTTGGCAAGGTGGCACTAAAACGATTTTGGCTGTCAGTCAAGGTTTTAGGGGCAGCCGCAGCCGTGGCGGTACTTGGCACTTTGACTCCAACAATTTGCCCACCTTGGTACAACCAAACCATGCCATTGGCAGCAGGCTGAAACTCGAGAACAATCAAAGCCACCCCCAAATCAGCCACATAATGCGTGTCCGAAGCTGCAATCAATGGAAAGCGCTGACCGCCTTGAATGGCAATGAGTTTTCCATTCTCGAGTGCAACTTGAAGTTGGTCATTGGTGATCAGCGCATATGTTCCCTCGAGTTGTTTTAAGACTTCGGGTTTGGCAACAAAGCTCTTGGCAGCCATTAAAATTTCTTGGTCAGCAATGCTTGGTGCGTTGCTGAAATCATTGCGCGGTCGAATGTTCAGTAAGCTCTCGGCAATCGCAAAACGAGTCGCATCCATAAAAGCATTTGCGCCATCGCGGTTGGCAAGCAGCACCAAACCCCAACCTTTTTGTGGCAGCATCTGCACATTGGCGGTAAAGCCATTGATGTTGCCACCATGCTCTACCACTTTGTAACCACGGTACTCTTGGGTAAACCAGCCCATTCCATAACCAAAACCAGCCACACCCGCAATTGAACTCGAGTACGCATCGCCAATGGCAATTTGTGGGCTGTGCATTTCTTTTAAGGCAAAAAACGAAGCCACCCTCGAGCCTCGGCTCATTTGGAATCCCACATACTTTGCCATGTCCGAAACCGAAGCATGAATTGAACCTGCTGGGGCAATCACTGGAAAGCGCTCAAACGAAGCCAAGCCCTGAACCCCGCCGATGCCCACCTGATGCCCAGCCGCGTAGTTCCCATCTTTCACCGCATCAGGAAAATCAAACTGAGCGCGGTTCATACCAAGCGGCGCAAAGATATTGGCTTTGGTGTACGCCTCCCAGCTTTGATTGGTCAGCTTCTCGAGAATCGCTGCCGCCGCCACATAATTTTGATTGTTGTACTGAAAAACCTTGCCCGGCGCGGCACTAAACGGAATCTCGGCAATTGTCTCGAGCATTTTGCTGCGGGAATTGACTTTTGGGTCAAACGCCCAATTGTCAAACCGATCCAAGCCACTGGTCATCGAAAGGAGTTGCCGAACCGTGACTTTGCTACCCATAGCCGCATCCGAGAATTTCATGTCAGGTAAGTATTTCTGCACAGGTGCATCCAAATCCAGTTTCCGCGCTGCCACCTGCTGCATCATTGCTAAGCTGGTAAACGACTTGGTGACCGAACCAATCGCAAAGAGCGTATCAGCATTAACTGGGGTTTTGGATTTGACATCGCGCACACCATAACCTTGGGTGTACACCACTTTGCCATCTTTGACCAATGCCAGTCCCAACCCCGGTACTGCAAAACGTTCCATGTTTTGTTTGACCAAAGCATCTACTTCGGATGTATTCATGCCTTGCGCGGCGGCTTGGGGCGCTATACTCGAGAGAACCAAGAACAATGTACTGACAACTATTTTTTTCATAAATGAACTCCTCACCGCAACTTAACTTTCGTTACCTCGAGCATAACAAATTCAAAGTAAAACCAGCATGTGACCAAAGACGCACCCGAATTGCCACGAATGTACGATGAAATGAGAAATTCGACAATGGATAGAAAAATACTGGGTATCAGCCAAACTTGGTACAACAACTGATTTGTTCAAAAATCAACTACACTATGGACATGGAATGGATTCTACTGATTGTGCTGTTCTTGGCTTGGGTTGCTTATACCGATTACCGTCAAACCAAACATGCGGTGCTGCGAAACTTCCCATTGCTTGGTAGAGCGCGGTACTTCCTCGAGATGATTGGTCCTGAGCTGCGACAATATATTGTCTCTGCCAACAACGAAGAACGCCCCTTCAGTCGTGACCAGCGTTCATGGGTCTATGCCAGTGCCAAGCAGCAAAACAATTATTTTGGCTTTGGCACGGACAACGACCTCGAGGTCAGCCCAAATTACTTGATTATCAAACACAGTGTGTTCCCGCTGCCCGAATCGCACGATCCCAAGTACACCCTGCCTTGCGCTAAAACTATCGGTGGCTACCATCAGCGCCCCAAAGCCTTTCGACCCAACAGTGTTGTCAACGTCTCGGGCATGAGTTTTGGCTCGCTTTCCGCCCCAGCTATAGAAGCCTTGAACCGTGGTGTGGCAGCCATCGGCGCTCTGCAAAGCACAGGCGAAGGTGGAATCTCGAGATACCACAAAAACGGAGGTGATCTGATTTGGCAAATTGGTACTGGTTACTTTGGCTGCCGCAATTTGGACGGCACATTCAGTTTAGAAAAATTTCTCGAGACAGTCCAGAATGCACCTGTCAAAGCGATTGAAATCAAACTTTCACAAGGGGCAAAACCGGGCTTGGGTGGGGTCTTACCCGCCCATAAAGTCACCAAAGAAATCGCCGAGGCTCGAGGTGTTCCCGAAGGACAAGATTGCCTCTCGCCAAGCAACCACACGGCATTCTCGGATGTCAGTAGCCTGATAGACTTTATTGAGTTACTGTCCAGCAAAACTGGTCTGCCCGTGGGCATCAAAAGTGCAGTTGGTGACCTCGAGTTTTGGCAGCACTTAGCCGAACAAATGCAAGCCAGACAACAAGGACCTGACTTTATCACCATAGATGGCGGCGAAGGTGGCACGGGCGCAGCGCCTTTATCGTTTACCGACCATGTCAGCTTGCCATTCAAAATGGGTTTCTCGAGGGTTTATGCTGAATTTGCCAAGCGCAATATGCAGCATCAAATTGTGTTTATAGGTTCTGGTAAACTTGGCTTCCCTGAAGATGCGCTGTTTGCTTTTGGCTTGGGCTGCGATATGATCAACGTAGCCAGAGAAGCCATGCTTGCGATTGGTTGCATCCAAGCCCAAAAATGTCACACCAACCACTGCCCAACTGGGGTTGCCACCCAAGACAAATGGTTGATGCGAGGACTTGACCCGACCGACAAAAGTGCAAGGTTAGCCAATTATCTCCTCACCCTTCGCAAAGAAATTCTGCGCCTTTGCCATGCTTGTGGTGTACCGCACCCAAGCCTGATCTCGAGTCGGCACTTTGAGATTTTGAACGACCAATTTGGCAGTCAAACCCTCGAGACACTGTTTGCATACGAAAAAAATTGGGGTGTTCCAAGCGCCGCAGACCAAGGCGAAATTCGAGAAATCATGGCTCGAGGAGCGTGAGGCTCGAGAGGAAATAGGAAAGAGGAAAGCAGATGTTTTTACTTTTAACCTTTGCCCTTCGCCTTTTGCCTTTTGCCTTTCGCCTCCCAAATCCCGTAACCTAAGCCATGCGTTTTTACTTCATCCGCCATGCCCAAAGCAGCAACAATGCCCTTTATGATGCCACAGGCGCAGAACTTGGACGCTCTGCCGACCCTGAATTGTCACCAATTGGGCAGAAACAAGCGGTTGCCCTCGGAGATTTCTTAAGTCGCAACAATGACCCACTCGAGGGCGGTCAACGCTTCACCCACTTGTATTGCAGCACCATGACTCGAGCCATTCAAACCGCACTCGAGGTTGGGCGAGGCACTGGACTGACCCCAGTGATTTGGGAAGAATGGCATGAAACAGGCGGCATTTGGCTCGAGCAGGACGGAGTTCAAGTTGGGCAACCCGGTAAGAACCGAGCTGAACTCGAGGAGCGATTCCCAACCATGGACTTTTCAATGTACGACGCTCAAGGCTGGTGGAACAGACAACCCGAAACCGATTGTGCGCCTCGAGCCGAGCAAGCATGGGCAAATTTGCTCGAACGACACAGCAACAACCACGACCGAGTGGCAATTGTTTCACATGGACATTTTTATGCACATATCATCGGGCAAGCCTTTGGACTCGAGCTTGGGCGTGGGAAAAACTGGTTTATGCTCAACAACACAGGTATTACTCGTATTGACTTATTGGAAACTGAACACCAAAGCACTGAATTAAAATACGCCAATCGATTTTCGCATTTGCCGCTTGAGCTTTTAACCTAAGACAGGCTTGTGTTAAATTCAACCCATGCCTCACCGTTTTGAAACCCCCTCGAGGCTCGAGGAATTCGCCTCGAGTTACGCTAAGCAGCTCCAGGCGGGAACAGTGCTGATTTTATCTGGGGTGATGGGCGCTGGTAAGACCACCTTTGTTAAAGGTTTATTGCGCGGTTTGGGTTCAACTTCGCCTGTCTCGAGTCCAACGTACACTTACATACACGAATATGATTCACCACTTGGTTTGGTGGTGCATATTGATGCGTACCGCTTAGAAGACGCCAAAAAACTGTGGCGCATGGGTTTATCTGATTACCTCGAGACGGCTTTTTTGGTGGTGATCGAATGGGGTGAGGGCTTGCTCGAAGATCTTCCTGAGGCAAAACTCTTGAAATTTGAAGTGCTTGGCGAGGCTCGAGTGATTTATGACTGATCTTTTGCCGTTGCCCGAAGGTGTGCAGTATAAAGCTGAGGTTGGTAGCACCATGGATGAAATCCGCGCTCTGGCTCGAGCAGGAGCGCCAGAGTGGACGGTGGTGCTTGCAGACCAGCAAACCCATGGGCGTGGGCGGCGAGGCAAAGTCTGGCAGAGCCAAGCGGGTTCTGGTTTGTATTTCTCGATCCTTCTACGCCCTCGAGTTACCCTCTCGAGCCTTGGGCTGTTGCCGCTTTTGGTGGGAGCAAGCCTTGCAGCTTCAATTCAAAGCCATTTGGGGCTGACAACTCAACTCAAATGGAGCAACGACCTCCTCAGCCTTGACGGGCGCAAGCTGGCTGGCATTCTGCTCGAGAGTGAGGTCATACGGAACAAAGTTAAATTTGTGGTGCTTGGGATTGGAGTAAATGTTCACTTCCAAGAGTTCCCAAAAGAACTGAAAGCTGCTGCCCTCGAGGAGTTTGTAGCTGTTCGTCGTGGTGATTTGCTTCGGGTCATTCTCAAGCAGTTGCGCCTAGACTATGCTCGATTTCTCGAGCAACCAGAGTTTGCTTTGCAGCTCTGGAAAAGTTTTCCTAATAACCTCGGGAAGATCGTGCAGATTCTCGAGCCAAGCGGCGACACTTGGTCTGGGATTGCCCTCGACCTTGACTCGAGTGGGGCGCTTTTGGTGCAGACTGAAACTGAAATCAAAACGGTTTTTGCAGGTGAGGTCAGTTTGTTGCGTTAGGGGCTATGAGCTTTGAGCTATGAGCTTTGAGGGAAGCAATTCCTTTCCAGATTTTCCACGGGACTTGTTTTGCAAAAGCAGCCTCGAGTTGAGTGGTGGCTTCTGCCCAAGACTCATCGGGGATTTGGCTACCAGCCTGCATCGAATGCCAATATGCCACGGCAGGGGCGCTGTTTGGAAACTCGAGGAATTGATCTTTGATGGTCAGTTCGGCATTTGGAAATACAGCTTGTATTTTCTCGAGCAGGTGCAGGTGGTAATATTTTGCGTTGAGGTGTTCCTCGAGAAAAGATGCAAAAATGTTATTACCTGACAAGGTTTTTTCGATGACTGCCCAATAATCCGCCATGTAACCATCGGCGTTGGTCAGTGCTAAAAAAGTGCCATTGGGTTTCAGAACGCGCCTCACCTCAAGCAGGGCTTGATTGATGTCTGCAACGTGATACAGCATGTGGCGAGCCGTGACCACATCGAAACTATGATTTGCAAAAGGCAAGTTCATGGCATCACCCTCGAGAAATTCAACATCGGTATTGAACGATTTGGCTTTTTCAATCATGCCACTCGAGAAATCCAAACCAACCAATCTGCCATGGTGTCCTTGCTGGCGCAATCGAATTGGAAAAGCACCAAACGCTGTGCCAATGTCGAGCAAACTCTGCTCTCGAGTCAGCTTCAATGCTTCATCCACCAAGTCCTCGAGCGGTCTGCCAATCGTGAAATTGGCATGGACATCCTGACGGGCTTTAAGCGGTGCATCGGAGGTGTACAGCAGTTCTGGTTTTATCATGCGTTACCTCGAGTTCATTGCGAAAAAGCGCAACCTCTTACGGACTTCCCCAGCCGCGCTACGCTCGGCAGCCCCTTCATTGAAGGGGCTTTGTTTTTGGTTCTTGCCCTTGAACCCCCTCTTTTTCGAGGGGGTCGAGCGAAGCGAGGGGGGAGTTGTAACCAATTACTTCTTTGCAACATCCCTACACAGTCTCGAGACGTATCGGCGTGTTGTGGAACAAGCTCCCACCACCCAAATCCGTTAAACCTTGTGAAGTCAGGGTGTTGATGCTTGTACCGTCTGGCGCGTGCTTGCCCCACCAAGTTCCCTCGACGATCACCACACCTTGACTGGTTGATTTGGTCACTTGGACGCGGCGTATCACACTGCCTTGTTT
>JAAFJQ010000061.1 GCA_013298185.1 Deinococcales bacterium | reverse complement strand
CATACCACGCTCGGACATGCCATGCGGACAACCGCAATTGATTTCAATGCCATCCGCGCCAGTATCCTCGATGCGACGCACAATATCCACCCAAGCCTGTTGTTGGCATTCGACCATCGCCGAGACAATCACGGCGCGGTCAGCCCAGTGTTTTTTGACATCAGCAATTTCGGCTAGGTTTAACTCGAGCGGGCGATCTGAAATCAGTTCAACGTTGTTGATCGCCAGCATTTTTAAGCCGTTGTAATGCCAAGCGCCGTAACGATTTGAGACATTCAGTACAGGAGCGCCAATGGTTTTCCAAACCGCCCCACCCCAACCGTACTCAAAAGCCTTATGAATCTGAGCGCCGCTGTTGGTTGGAGGCGCAGAAGCCAACCAGAAAGGATTCGGTGAACGAATACCGCAAAAATCAATCGAAAGGTCAGCCATAGTTCTCCTTTAGTCGTTGGCGATTGCTGCTCGCTCGAGCATTTGCGTGATGCTTTTCGCAGCGATTTTTCCGTCTTGGACTGCCATGACGGTGCTGGCATCGCCTTTTAAGCGCACACAGTCGCCGCCCGCAAAAACCTTAGGGTTGCTGGTGTGGTTGTGTGCGTCAGTAACAATGTACCCGTTTTTAATCTCGAGTCCGAGGGCTTGGGCAAGTTGAGTTTGTTTGTTCTGCCCAATGGCTTTGATGACCATGTCCACTTCGAGCATGTGGTTGCTGCCTTCGATCACTTCTGGGCGTGGTCTGCCGCTTGCATCTGGTTCGCCGAGGCGCATGGTCACGCACTCGAGAGAAGTTAGTCCACTCGAGTCACCGTGAATAGCAACTGGGGCGGTTAAAAAACGGTATTCAATGCCTTCTTGTTTGGCAAATTCGTATTCAAAATTATAGGCTGTCATTTCGGTTTCTGTGCGGCGGTAGACCATGGTCACTCGAGCCGCGCCAAGGCGCTTGGCGATGGTGGCGGCATCTATGGCGGTGTTGCCTGCGCCAATCACGGCAACGTGCTTACCAACGGGGATGCTCGAGTAAGGGCTGGTTTTGGTCAGTTCAATAAAGTCTATGCCGTCCACCACGCCGCCTAAGTCTTCGCCCGAAATGCCGAGTTGTGGCACATTACCTAAGCCAATCCCAAGGAAAATCGCATCGTAATCTCGCTCGAGGTCAGCGATTTGAATGTCTTGCCCTACGGTGATGCCTGTTTTGATTTCAACACCAAGGCGCTGCACCATTTCAACTTCAGCCAAAGAAACCTCGACAGGTTCGCGGAAAACCACAATGCCATAGGTGCTTAAGCCACCAGCCAAAGGCTTTTTCTCGAGGATGGTTACAGCATGTCCGAGCTTAGCGAGTTCCGCAGCGCAGCTTAGACCAGCCGGACCCGCGCCGATCACCACGACTTTTTTGCCCGTGGGTTTGCCGGGCTTAAATAAATCGAGCTTGCGTTCCAGCACATAATCGGTGGCATAACGTTGCAAGCGCCCAATTTCAATCGGTTTGTGGTCACTGCCAAGCACACAAGCACCTTCGCACAGTTCTTGGACAGGGCAGACTCGAGCGCAGGTGCTACCTAAAAAATTGCTCTCGAGGATGACTCGAGCGCTGCCTCGGGTGTTTTCGGTGGCAATTTTTTTAATAAAGCTCGGAATATCTATGTGCGTCGGGCAAGCATGGGTACACGGTGCGTCATAACAAAATAAGCACCGATTGGCTTCGATCACGGCTTCTCGAGCCGAAAGCGCGGGGTGGATTTCCTGAAAATTCTGCTCAAGTTGCGTGGCGGTTAAGACTGACGTCTCGAGGCTGGCATACTGAACCGAGTCACCTACGGGTTGTTGGGTCATACTCCTCCTTAAAAAAAACTACATTCCAAATACATATCGGGTGCAGCCCTCGCAGGAGCGGATTTAACCTTTTTCTACGGTCTTAGTGTATGTTGCGATGCACTGAGCTGTCAAACCATGACTTGATTACGACCCGTGTTCTTGGCTTGATAAAGAGCAGCATCCGCTTTTTTCAAGCTGCTGTCAAATTCGTCTTTTTCGGCAGTGGCAACGCCAAAACTAGCTGTAAAAGCAGGGGCTTTGGTTTCAAGAAAACTCAGACGAATCCGTTCGGCTACGCCTTTTGCCACCTCGAGTGAGGCGTTGGGTAGCACAATCAAAAATTCTTCACCGCCCCATCTGGCAATCAGATCAGTTTCACGCAATTGATGCTTGGCAAGGAGGGCAGCTTGTTGCAAGGCAGTATCGCCCATGTCATGCCCGTGCTGGTCGTTGATTTGCTTAAAAGAATCAAGGTCGAACATGATCAGTGCATAGCTCGAGGTCAGTTGCTTAACTTGCTCGAGCAGCCAACGTCGGTTGGCAACCCCAGTTAAGGTATCTTGATGGGCAATGTCATGCAGCATTTGGCTGCGGGCTTGCTCTCTGTACCATTCGGATTTACTTACTCCTAAAACATAGATTAAACCCATGATCAAACCAGTCAGTAACTGATGCCGAAAAAGCAGGGCTGATAATGGCGGTTGGCTTTTTTCGGCAAAGATAACAGCTGACCATGGAATCAGCAAGAAGCCAAAAAAGAGCAGCAGCGAATAATCCAAGGCTTCTTTGATCGGTAGGGCAATAAACATCCCAAGCATCAGCATGACCACACCTGTATCGGTGAAGAGTTCAAACTCACCAATTTGTAAATCCTTTGACCATGTTTCAACAATCAGACGCAAAAAAAAGTGCGCCAGAAAAAACCAAACAAAGCTGCGCTCGAGTTTGATAAATGGCACGCGAAAAACATAAATGGCAATCAATGTCCAACTCGCAGAAATGGCAGCAAGGCTGAGGAGCAACTGCATTGGCTTGGCAACTCGAGGGTCGTAACCAAGCCCAAATAAGCCAAACACCCCCGAAACCACCAAGCCCAAACAAACCAAGACAAACATTTGTTGTCTGAGACGTTCATAAGCTGGGGTGGATTGGTTCATGGCTAAGTAGCCTATCAGGTTTTGAAGACTCAAAGAGAGCATTTTTCACATGGCTTGACGAGAGCATTTTTCACATGGCTTGACGAAAGCATTTTTCACATGGCTTGACGAAAGCATTTTTCACATGGCTTGACGAAAGCATTTTTCACATGGCTTGACGAAAGCATTCTTCACATGGTAGAGCCTCCGAAAGGTCCAAAATTCTTACAGATTTATCATTAAATACGTAAATGGAAAAACAGGGCGAACACGGGGGTTCGCCCCTACCTCACGCATTTTTCATGCCTTGAATGTAGGGACAGACCCCTGTGTCTGTCCTGTAACTTACGATGAAATGGCATTCTTTCGGAGGCTCTATCACATGGCTTGATGAGAGCATTCCTCACACGGACGTATTAGACTAAAATCATGCGTACTTTTCTTCGCATTCTTAAAATTGTGTTTGCCTTTGTGTTTGTTGGCATCATTGCCGGCGTAGCAGTTGGGTCAACGATTCTCTTTCGTTGGGCGCGAGAACTGCCGCAAGTTTCGCAACTTGACCAGTATCGGCTCGAGGGGACAACCAAGGTTTTTGCTAGGGATGGCAGCCTGATTGGTGTGCTTGCACCGACCATCGGCAAGGAAAGAATTGACCGTCGTCCAGTTAAATTAAATGACATTGATGCGACGGTGGTAGCAGCGATTATTGCCTCAGAAGACGAAGATTTTTTTATTCATTATGGTTTTAATCCGCGTCGTTTTGCTGCGAGTTTGTACAATACTTTTGTCAAGGATAATCAGCAGGGTGGCAGTACCATCACCCAGCAAATGATTCGTACCACGTTGCTGAACAACAATGACAGCGCCGAACGTAAAATCAAGGAAATCATGCTCTCGATCCAAGCTGAGCGTTTTTTCACCAAAGAAGAGGTTTTAACGCTTTACCTGAACACTTCGTTTTGGGGCGGTAATTTGTATGGCATTCGAGCGGCGGCTCAGGCGTATTTTGGTAAAGACCCAGTGGATTTGAACACCGCCGAAGGCTTGTACTTGGCTTCGCTCTTGCCTAGCCCAAATGGTTTTTTTAAGAGCATCAATCGGGCGCGGCGCGGCATGGAAATTCGCCTTAACCGCATGGTTGAAAATAAATGGGTAACTCGAGCCGAAGCCAAAAAAATCTGGCTGACCCCGATTAAACCTCGTGGCTGGAAAGGACTTGAATTTGCTTATAACGGCGCGGTGATTGTGAAAACTGATCCTGTCACAAAAAAAATCATTGCGCCTGTTCTCGAGAATCCTCGAATTACAATCATTGAAGAAATCAGCACAGCCCAAGCGCCGTACTTTATGTTTGAAGTGCGGAAATTCCTCAAAGAAAAATACGGCGACCAGGCGTTCAGCGGCGGCGGTTTGCGGGTCTACACCACCCTCGACCCGAAAGCCCAACGGGCTGCCGAGAATGCCACTCGGGTTGGTGTGGCGCGTCGTCCGGTTGGCAATGAACAAGTTGCTTTGGTAGCACTTGACCCGTACACGGGCGAGGTTCGCGCCATGGTCGGTGGTAATGACAACTCGGGCAAAGACGAATACAACCGGGCTGGCTCGAGCATCATGCGGCGCTCTTCAGGCTCGAGCATCAAACCGATTTTGTACACACTGGGCATCGAAAAAGGCTTAGACCCATGGAGTATTGTTTCCAATGCGCCTTTAACCATTTACTCGGCAGGCGAAGCGGCGAAACCCGGTTGCTCGAGAAATTATTATTGCCCTCGGAATTTCCCCGGTAGCACGGCTGCTACGGGCAGCATTCGGTTTTCCTTGAATTGGTCACTGAATTTTCCTACAATTCGCATCTTAAAAGACCATGTTGGCATTGCTGCGTACCGTGACCGCTTAAAGATGCTGGGCATCGAAACCAAAGAGCTAGGTTGGTCAAGTGCCATCGGTGGTGGGATTGATGTCAACCCGATGCAAATGGCAAGTGCTTATGCAACTTTTGTCAATGGTGGCACATACATTCAACCAGCCTATTTGCGACGCATTGAAACCGCTGATGGACGGGTTTTGTACCCCAGCCAAGACGATGTTCAAGTGCGTCGTCGGGTTTGGTCGCCTCAAGTGGCGTACACGGGTCTGGATATGATTCGTGGTGTGGTCAACGACCCGCCAAGCATTGCGCCAAATCCGAGTTTTGCAATTCAAGCCAAAATCCCGGGGCGCGATGTAGCAGGTAAAACAGGTACGACCAACAATGTCGTTGACATGTGGTTCGTTGGCACAACCCCAAGTTTGGTGGCAGCCGTCTGGATGGGCAATGACGATAACAAACCCATGCCTCAAGGTGCATACAGTGGTGATTACATGCCAAAAATCTGGAGTGACTTTATGAAAAATGCACTCGAGGGTGTACCGCCCAGCAGTTACCGCGTCCCAGATTATGTGGGTTTTAATGGTCGCCAAGTGGTACGGATGGCATACCCAACCCGTGTGGACATTCCCGAGAACACCCCACCACCACCACCTCAAGTTGACCCACCACCGTACCGCGCCCCACTGGTCGATAGCATCCCCGGTGATGGCGAAGACCGTATTATTATTGCAGTCAATGCCTGTACCAAAAACGCGGCTCAGGTTGCCCCTCGAGCTGATGAATTCACCCCACCAGCTTGTGTTAAAAACCAGAGTGTCCGAACCCAAGACCTCGAGATGTATGACCCGAATTGGCAACCACCTGCCCCACCGCCAGACCCTGTGCCATCAGACCCGCCCACACCGCCGAATTAAGGTGGTTGAGCTTCTGGCTTTTGTTTTTTAGGTGCAATGCTCGAGAAGATTGAATAGCTCGCTTAGCGCAGCAGCACATCCAGGACCACACTGGCAATCATGGTCAGTGCCAGCCAAGTGTTGGCATTAAAAAAGGCTTCGTTGACTCTGGTCAGGTCTTTGGGATTCACAATACTGTGTTCGTACCAAAGAATTGCGCCCATGATCATCACGCCCAAATAATAGACAATGCCACTGCCAGCCACAATGCCGACTGCCAAGAGCAGCGCCCACATCATCGCATGGGTTAGTTTAGCCATCTCGAGACTCTGAGGAATCCCAAAGCGTTGCGGAATACTGTTGATGCCGTTTTCACGGTCAAAGTCATAATCTTGGGTGGCGTAAATCACATCCAAGCCAACCATCCAGAAAATCACCACCAGCCATAAAAGCCATGCAGTGGCATCAAAACGCCCTGTGACGGCAATGTAACCACCAGCGGCAGCCGCACCATCGGTGATGCCAAGCCACAAGTGGCATAACCAAGTAAAACGCTTGGTGTATGGGTACAGCACCAAGAACACCACCGCCAAAGGCATCAGCATCAGACAAAGCGGATTGAGTTGCCATGCCGAAAGCCCCAGCACCAACAAAGAAACCGCCGCCAAGGCATACCCCTCGAGTGGCTTGACCGCGCCTTTGGGAACGTGACGCATGGACGTGCGCGGGTTGCGGGCATCTATGGCGGCATCAATCACGCGGTTGAGTGCCATGGCAGCCGTGCGAGCGCCGATCATGGCGAGCGTCACCCAGAACAGCACCGTAAAACCAGGAAACCAAGTGCCGAGTTCGCTTTTGCTGGCTAGAAATAAACCCGCATAAGCAAACGGCAACGCAAAGACCGTGTGTTCAAACTTAACCAACTCGAGGTATGTCTTAAATCGCTCGAGCGGCTTTGAGACCGCATTCACACCCTCAGATTACACCCATCTCATAAATCAAATGTGGGGATAAACTGGAATTCATTTGTTGATGAACCTGACCCCACCAATAATCATGGCGCAGGCAAGAATTTTTACCCAAGTGATTTGTTCACCCAAAAACAGCGTTCCCCAAAGCATACTGAACATCGGGACAATCAGCGTCACGGTGCTGGCTTGAACCGCGCCGACATCCAGAAGCAAACGAAAGTACAAGATATACGCCACGGCGGTACAAACCAGCGCCAAAGCCAGAATGCAAACCAGCACTGTTAAACTCGGTGTGGCTCGAGGTAAGTCAAACGGCAATAAGAACGCCAACGCCAGGCTCGAGCCGAGCTGAGAACCAACAGCCGCCCCAAGTGGCGGAGCGCCGCGTAAGAATCGGTTAGCAAGGTTGCTCGAGAGTCCATAACAAAAGGTGGCGGTCAGCATGGCAAGGATACTCAGTGTGGTTTGCAGGCTCGGCTCGAGTGGCGACCAACCAACCAGCACGGCTACGCCGAGTACCCCAAGCAGTAAGCCAATGGCTTTAAACTGATTAAACTTACCCCCAAAGGCAAACACGCCAATCAGCACGCTCCACATCGGCGTGGTGGCGTTTAGAATCGCAGCCATCGAAGCGGTCAGTTTTAGTTGGGCAAAGGCAATCAGGGCAAAGGGGATGCCACTGTTCAACACCCCGATTGTGCCATACCAACGCCAGCGCTCAGGCTCGAGCTTGGCTTTGGTCAGCACAGCAAAGAGTAACAACGCCAAGCCTGCCAGCACCACTCGAGTTTCGGCTGTCCAAACCGCGCCAAGCACAGGGGCAATGATTCGATAAAAAATAAAACTCGCGCCCCAAATGGCGGATAAAAACAGCAAGCGAAGCCAATCAGCGCGGGTCACGGTTGAACCTTGTTCTTCTCGAGTATCATGCAGACCATTGTGCGCTGTATTCGGGCAGTGGTGCAATCTGATTCTTGCGCTTTATTTCCAATCACGAACCACACCGATGTTCGGGTTTTTCTTATCGTAAATCACGGTGACAAGCGGAGTTTTGGCACGTAATTTCTCGAGATAATACAATCTGATACTCTCGCGCCCCTCGAGAATGGTGTTGTCCTCGAGTTCAAGTCGTTCGGGGATTTCACGCTCGAACTCTTGGTTGGTGATGGCATTTTTAATGCTCGAGGCGGGCAGTTTACCGCTTTCGATGGGCAGCACAATCTCAAATTTTTCTTCTTTGACCAAAAAAGCATAGGTGGCGTTCAGCATTAAACGGGTTTGACCACCTGCTCGAGATAAAAAGCGCACATTCAAATTCTCGAGGGTTGCCTCGGCAGTTGGACCAGTTTTTCGCAGTAGTTTATCGCGGCGAGTCCCGAACCACTTACCGCTTGGGAATTTCAGGGCGTAATACAAGGCTAAGGCAATAAAAACAGCCGCGAGAACAGCGACAACAACGAATACATTCATGGTTTATTCCAAATAAAAAAGGCGCGGCTGCGCCTTTGACAAAGAAAAAGCGGGTTTTTGGGCTGTGAAACAAAGCGGGCTGCTCGGGTTGGGCGAGGCTTCTTGACCCTAAGATGCACCTGGCGGGCAGGGTCGCGTGCCTCGCCCCTACGGTTGGATGACGCAGAATGCTCGAGACAAAAAAAGCTAGAAGCTAACAACTAGAAACTAGAAGCCCTTAGCTCTTCACAACCACTTTTTGTGGCTTACGAGCCAACGATTCGGCTTTCATGATTTCACTTTTCTCGGCGACACCAACGTACAGTTGACCTTTTTTCTCGCCTGACAAGGCAAATTCACGAATCACAAAGCCAGAAATTCCAACAAAAACAGCCGTCACGAATCCAAGAATCAGGGCTTCTGCGCCTTTGCCTGTGATGGCGTTGAAAAAACCAGAAACCAGGCAAAAAAGTGCCAAGGCAATGGTTAGGTAGCCAGTTACTTCGTATAAGCGTCTTAAGATCATCTTCTACCCCTTCATGTTCTTTGGGTTTTCCCTAAAGAACTTCTTAGGAAATTCTATCATTCGAGCCTCGAGACGAACATCCCAACGATTGCAGTTTCTATATTTAGTATGTCTAAAAAAAACATATCTATATCTTGTGCTTTACTTTATGAAAATTTTAAGACAGTTTTTAACTCGAGATGAGAGAAGGGCTTGTTTCCTTGGCACTTCTCTCAGAATTCATCTGTGTCTATCAGCATGCTAACCTTGAATTTTACGCTCGAGTTCAGATTGAAGATATTAAACTGATGAGAGAAAAACGAGCGTTCTCTCAGAAGGCGCTTAAAACCAGTCCCTAAACTCCTTCGGACAGCCAAGTGCGCTTGGCTTTTAGGACTTGCTTATTCAAAGCGAGTTCGCGCCGTAACACCAGAGCCACCAGAATTTATAAGACGGTTGGCTTAGGTACAGGAGGCACGATGTTAAAACAAGGTCTGCGCGTTCTAGCGCTCATCATGACTGCAATTGCACTGAATATCAGCTTTGCACAATCCGACGATGGCACGATTCTCTCGCCCAACATGCCGCTCCCAGCCCCACTGAACTTGCTGCCAATCATCACCAAACCGCAGCCCAGTCCAAGTCCAGTCAGCCAGCAACCAGCCGCGCCCGTTCAAGCTGCCCCTCAACCAGCTCCAAGCGCTCCAGTGGTCAGCCGCCCCGCCACAGTCTCAACACCAAGCTCGAGCAGCCCCATCAGCGCCCCACAACCTGCTCCAGCCCCACAAGCCAGCAAACCTGTGGATGCACCTGCTGGTTTAATCCTGCCGATTACCGTCAGCCCAAGCACCAACATTGCCAAGCCAATCAGCGCTACACCTGGGGCTGCCGCACCCAAACCAGCCCCTCTCCAAGTTGCCGTACCTGCCCCCAAGCCAGCCGCTGTTAAGCCAGCGCCTGTGGCTGTCAAACCTGCACCTGTGGCGGCTAAACCTGCCCCAAAGCCAGCCGCCAAACCAAAACCAGCTGCCAAGCCAGCTCCTGTGGTTCGTACCTCGAGCCGTGCGTTGTTGACCATCACCGCCAAAAGTACAGCTTATAATTCGCATGTCTCACAGACCGACAGCACCCCATTTGTGACCGCCACAGGCGCTCGCACCCGCTTTGGCGTGGTTGCCCTCTCGAGGGATTTGCTGCGCCGTATTCCGTATGGTTCGATTGTTCGCATCGAAGATTTGGGCAATTGGTCCAATGGACGTGGACGAGGCACATACAACCGTATGTTATCGGGTGTGAACTTTATCGTCGAAGACACCATGCACCCCCGCAAACGCAACACCGTTGATGTTTGGATGCCCAACCGCAGTGCGGCGATTCGCTGGGGCGCAAGACAAATCCGTGTCACCGTGATTCGCCTAGGCAGACGATAAGAGCTTCTGGCTTCTGGTTGATAGCTTCTAGCCAAACCTGACGCAGTTCTCGAGAACTGCGTCAGGTTTTTTGACTCATAGCTCATAGCTCATAGCTCATAGCTCATAGCTCACAGCTCACAGCTCACAGCCCTACCAATACAGTAGACTCAAGGTGTGATTCTGCGCTGGCTTTTGATTGCTTTTGCGCTTGGGCTGTACTTGGTTTTTCGCCCAAGTGCTGCGCCTTGGTTGGTTTGGATTGCTTTTCTGGCAGCTCTGATTTGGTTTTTATACCGCGCTCAGCCAAAAATTATGGCGATTCGCACTTTGCAAACCAGTAAGACCTTTACTCAGGAAGCCTTGGCGGTGCAGGTTGAAATCAGCATCTCGAGTTGGCTGCCTACGCTTCTGACCATTTCTGAAAACGTGCCGCTGACTTTGATTCCAGATCGTCAAGTGGCACTCAGTGGGCTTTTTTGGGGTCAGAGTCAACACCAACTCGAGTACCGCGTTTCGCCAAATATGCGCGGTGAATTTACTTTTCCTGCACTGGGCTTAAATTGGTCTGACCCACTTGGTTTGTTCTTGCGTTACGCCAAAATCAGCAGCAACAGCCAAACTTTGTTGGTTTACCCCGGACTGCACCCGCTCGAGCTGCCTGATTTGGTGCGCCCGTTACTAGCCGATGGTCCAAAAGCACGGGTCTTTGGACTCGAGGATGCGCTTTCCTTAAAAGGCGTGCGAGATTATGTACCGGGCGACGAGTTACGCCGTGTGCATTGGAAACAAACAGCTCGTTTTGGCACAGACAACGGGCGGTATCAGCGTTTGGTGGTCAGGGAATACGAACAAGTGGCAGCCACAGGCGTACAAGTTCATCTGGATTTATCCAGCCAAGGTCGAATCGGAGCAATTTACCTCGAGAGTGCCACCCGCCTTGCTGCCAGTTTACTCAAAAGTGCTTATCAGCAAAACCTGCGCGTGGGTGTCTCGAGTGCGCTGACCGGTAGCCAAATCGGTTCTGGTTTTATGGCACTCGAGGCTTCATTGGCACTCCTTGCGACGCTGAAACTCGAGCCGAACGCACCATTGTCTGTGCCGCTGCCCGAAGCTGGCACAAACCTGATTCTGATTACCGAACGCGCTCCGGCGGCGCTGATCGAAGGGGCAATCCATGCTCGAGCCAGAGCTGCCAGAGTCACTGTGATTGCCCTGCCAGAAGGCTTTTACCTCGAGCCGGGCGAATCGGGCAGAACCGTGCATCATGCTCCACCCGATGAGGTGCGCGAACTGCAAAACAAAGCTGGGGTTCTCGAGGAAGCTGGGGTGCGGGTGGTGGTTTTGCGCGGCGATGAAAGTGTTTTGAAACTGGCTTATCGGTAACTGCTTGTGTGGCGCTGATTTTTGCTATTCTGTAGCCCGATGGCAATTTCGGGAACAATCCTGCTCGATAAGTACCGCATTGTGCGCCCAATCGCTCGAGGTACATCAAGTGTGGTTTACTTAGCGTTTGACATGTTTGGCGCTCCTTTTGCGGTCAAGCTCTTCCCACCAGAACTGGCTTCAAGGGCTGACCGTGAGTACTTGGTTGGTAGCCGCTTGCATCATAAAAATGTCAATCCTGTTTTAGCCCGAATTGTGGTTGAAGGGCAACCGGGTATCCTGATGCCGTTTGCTCCGGGGATGCGTTTTTCTGAGTATGTCTCGCAACATGGTTTGGTGCAGTTCTTAGCGGTTTTCTCGCAAGCCCTCGAGGGTTTGTCGCACATGCACGAACAAGGTATGGTTCACCGTGATTTTAAGCCCGAGAATCTGGTGGTTTCACCCGGCGATTCGCCAAGTGGTTTGGAAGTCAAACTCATAGATTATGACCTTTCGGGTCCAACCTTAGAATTATTCAGGGATAGAATCACACCTGGTACAGTGGCGTATATTTCACCTGAAGCCATCCAAGGACAGCCACTTTCACCATCGGCTGATTTGTACAGCGCTGGGGTGATGCTCTACTGGGGAATTACAGCTCAGCACCCTTTTGATGGTGAACCACAAGAAGTGCTACAAGCCCACTTGGAGCATATTCCAGCTGAACCCTCGAGTGTCCGCGAAGGTCGGATTTCTCATGTGCTGGACAGGGTTGCCATGCGTTTACTACAAAAAGACCCTGCCAAGCGTTACCCAGATGCGATTTCGGTCTTAACTGAGCTGAGTAAGCTGACCACCATCGAATACTGAATTTGGAATTATTTCCATGAGTTGTGCTGTGCTGCAAGCACTATCAATCGTAAGCGAGAACAGTGTATTGTCTAGTCAAGTTGGCTTAGGATACTTTTATAAATGCGAAATCAAACCCTTAAAAAAGCACCACCCAAAGAAGCAATCGAGCATTGCCGAAGCGTGACATCGCATCACAGCAAAACTTTTTACTTTGGCAGTTGCTTTTTTCCAATGCAGCAACGCCAAGCAGTTTGGGCGGTTTACGCGGCTTGTCGCATCGGCGATGACACCGTAGACGAATTAACTGGCACAGCGGCTCGAGAAGCCCTTGAAGCATGGCGTAGCCGTGTTGAAAACGCAATTAACGGCAACCCAGACCAACACCCGATGGCGCAAGCCTTGGCATGGGCAGCCAGTGTCTACCCGATTTCTTACGAACCATTTCATGAACTCTACCTTGGGCTTGAAATGGATTTGCTCGAGCAGCCCTATGAAAGCCTCGAGCAGCTGATGCTCTACTGCCGCCGCGTGGCTGGCGTGGTCGGTTGGATGATCACCCCAATTGCTGGCTTTGATGGCGGTGCGGCTACCTTAGAACGCGCCCTCAAACTTGGTATGGCAATGCAGATCACCAATATCCTGCGCGACGTCGGCGAGGACTTGGATAGGGGCAGGGTTTACTTACCAATCGAACTGATGGCAAAACATGGTGTCACCCAATTTGATTTGCAACAACGCCGAGTGACCCCCAATTACATTGCCCTGATGCGCGACCTTGACTGCATTGCCCGCGAACTCTACCGCGAAGGCTGGCGTGGTCTACCGCACCTGCACGGCGCTGCCCGAATTGCTGTGGCTGTGGCAGCCAAAGCCTACGAAGCGATTCTCGGCGCACTCGAGTTAAATGGATTTGATAACTTCAATAAACGCGCTCATATTTCTGGGCGGCATAAACTCGCCATGATTCCCACGGCGTTTCTCGAGTTACAACGCACACGGCATTTGCACTGAGCAACGCACACGGCATTTGCACTGAGTATTTGTCATCTAAACTGCAAGCCCAAAAGACAGGGCGGCGTTAGACTACCCGCATGGAATACAGACGAGTTGGAAACAGTGGCTTAAAAATTTCTCGGATTGCCCTTGGTGGTTGGACAACCTTTGGTGGCAGTGTGACCGATGAAGCCTTGGCTCGAGCAATCATCGAAAAAGCCATTGAGGGCGGGGTCAATTTCTTTGACCAAGCCGATATTTATGCCAAAGGGCAGTCAGAACTCTTGATGGGTAAAATTTTAAAAGACCAAAAGCGCGATAATTTGGTGATCTCGAGCAAGTGCTACTGGCCCATGTCCAGCGACCCCAATGACCGTGGCTTGTCGCGCAAGCACATCATGCAGAGTTTGCACGGCAGCTTAAAGCGGCTTGGCACGGATTACTTGGATATTTACTTTTGTCATCGTTACGACCTTGAAACCCCGCTCGAGGAAACCGTCAACGCCATGACCGACCTTGTGCGCTCGGGCAAAATTTTGTATTGGGGAACTTCCGAATGGACAGGCGAGCAAATCGCAGCGGCTGTCAGCCTTGCCAAAGAAAACGGTTTGGTTGCACCAATTGTTGAGCAACCGCATTACAGCTTAGCGTTCAGGCAGCGAGTCGAGCAAGAAATCATACCAAGCACCACAGCCCATGGGCTTGGTCTGGTGGTTTGGAGTCCACTCGGTATGGGTGTTTTAACTGGCAAATTTGATAACGGCGCAGTTGAAGGCTCGAGACTGACCGAAACCCAAATTGGGCGAGAACTCTACACCCCAGAAATCATTGAAAAAGTCAGGCAATTAAAACCAATCGCCGATGAACTTGGTATCAGCCGCACGGCTTTGGCGCTCGGTTGGGTGCTGCGAACCAATGCCGTCTCGAGTGCGATTGTTGGTGCAACCAAACCAGAACAACTTGAGGAAAGCCTAAAAGCACAGGACTTGGTCTTAGAAGCGGGTGTCCTCGAGAAATTAGATTCGATTTTTGCGATTTAAGGATGAACTTGAATTTGTTTCAACGTAACTTTTTAAATAGCTGCGCGGACGCTCGAGTGAAGTTTAGTATTTGTTACTCGAGCGTTTGTTTTGAGTTGAATTCCATACTTACTTAAGCTGCATCTACATGATTTTTTTAACTTTTATGGTTGAAAAATTGTATAGCAAAAACCATGCTGACACCAACAGCATAGGTATACAGTGCTGACCTTGAGGTGCTACACTTTTTAGGTGGGATTTGGTCTGGCATGAACATGCAAACATGGACTTTCAGCGATGGCACAATTTGGCAAAGTGGTGGTGTGGTGATTGGCGAAACCCCATTTGCTTTGTGGTGGCGCGAAGTTTTTGTGGATCAGCGCCAATACCCTGATTTAATCAGTTGGGTGCGGGTTGCAACTCCAAACGTGGATGTACCACTTGATTTAGACAATGATTACTTGCTTCATTTGTTCGCTTTTCAGGCGGCAAACGCAGCTGATTTAACCGTCTCGAGCCAGTTCCAAGCCACCGATGCAAACATGCCAGCTTTTTTACGAGAACTCAAAAATGGCAATTAATCCCTCATCTATGTTACTTAAACTAAGTCCATGTCAATCAATCGTCGTCAGGTTCTACAAATGGCTGCTGTGCTTCCATTGACTGGTCTTGCCAAAGCCCAGCGCTCTTGGGATGTGATTGTGGTTGGCGCGGGAGTGGCTGGCTTAGCAGCAGCGCAGCGTTTAAGCACAAAAGGGGCAAGGGTGCTGGTTCTTGAGGCTCGTAACCGCCTTGGTGGGCGGGTCTGGACGGATACTCGGCTGGGTTTCCCATTAGAAATTGGCGCTCAGTGGATTCATGGGGCAACCGGCAATCCATTAACCGCCATTGGTAAGCAAAACAATTTCGCCACCGTTAGCACCGACCTCGAGAGACAAACGATTTTTGATGACAACGGCGAACTGAGCAATAAAACCTATGATGAACTCGAGCAGCAGATTGAAAATCTGACTGACCGCTTAGAGAACCACCCAAGCCGCGATGACTCGAGTTTCAGTTTACGCAGCGCAATCAACGCAGTCAAACCCAATTTGCGCCTGAATGCGATTCAAGACAGGCGGCTCGAGTACGCGATCAACACGGGTATCGAACACGAGTACGCCGAGGATACCGAGAACCTATCAGCGCGGTTCTACGATGACGCCGAGGAAGACCAAGGCGCGGAACTCATCCTAACCAAAGGCTACGGGCAAATCCCGCAAGTCTTAGCCAAGGGCTTGGAGGTGCGTTTAGAAACGGTTGTCTCGAGCATTGATTACAGTGCAAGCAGCGTGAAAATAACCACCAATGCTGGGGTTTTTGAAGCTGCCAAAGCGATTATCACTGTGCCGCTTGGCGTACTGAAACGCGGTGCTATTGCGTTCAATCCGCCGCTGCCAGCCGCTAAGACTCGAGCCATTTCAAGCATTGGTTTTGGTTTGCTTGATAAAACCATTTTGCGATTCCCCAAGAACTTTTGGCGCGACGCCGAAGCCGATGTGCTGGGTTACATTGGCGAAACACGCGGACTGTGGGCAGAAGGCTTTGACCTCAGCCGAGCCACAGGCGAAGCAGTGCTGGTGATGTTCAACGCTGGCTCAGTGGCTCGAGGTTTAACCAACCAATCCGAGAGCGCGGTTGTCTCGAGTGCCATGAAAACCTTACGCACCATGTTTGGCAGTATTCCTGAACCAAGCGGCAGCATCCTCAGCCGTTGGAACAACGATCCTTTTTCGTGGGGCAGTTACTCGAGTTTGCGTCAAGGCAGTAGCCCAGCCGATATTGCTGCCTTGGCAGCTCCTATCGGTGCGCTGCATTTTGCAGGTGAAGCCACCTCGAGGCAACACATGGCAACGGTGCATGGCGCATTGCAAAGCGGGCAACGAGCAGCTGATGAGATTCGCTAATGCAATTATCGTGTCACCCAAAGAGATATGAAAGTTTTTGAAGTTTTATGGAGCGGCGAGGAGTTTCAAGTTTTTGCCTCGTATTCCAATAAACTCTACGTCTATGACTCAAAAATTCGTCAGACCCAAGTTCTTGGTCAGATCGCCTCGAAGCCTTGAATGCTATCAAAACCCTGCTGGCGATGTTTGTTAGGATCACTGGTCTACTGAAAAACAGATACAGTGGTACTGTTCTATCATCCACTTTTTTCTTAAGCTGGCATGGTGAAACGCATTGTTTTGACAGATCAACCTGAGGTGTGGTTGGACTTTTGACTTCTTCGGCTCGAGAACGTCCCTCCAAGTGCTTCTCGGGTGGTTTTATATCAGGGTAATCAGTCTGTTGCCCTGATAAAATACTTGAATTCTTGTGTCAATTCTAATTCAAAAACTGCGTCATCAATACGTCAAATACATTAAAATTTACTATTTGACAGTTATTATAAAAATTGATAACTTTATCCTGCTCGAGAACCACTTCTCGAGTCAATTTGAACAGGGTTGTGCAGTTCGCAATTGCCAACAACCCTGTCTTGGAGGTTTTTTGTGAAACGCATTTGGCTGGCATTGGCAGCACTGACACTTGGCTCGAGCGCATCGGCGCAGGTGTTTACGTATTCAGCAAAATTATCAAGCAGTACACCCGCCGAAGTCCGTACAGGTGGCACATATCGTCATGCCACGATTTCGGACTTCAAGACAATCAATCCGTTCACCACCTCGGAAGCCCTGAGTATTCCGAGTATCACATCAAACAGTGGACTGATGAGCTTTGACCCTGCCACCAATGATTACATTCCTTACATGGCAAGTTCGTACACCGTTTCCAAAGATAAACTGGTTTGGACGTTTAACTTACGCAACGGCATGAAATGGTCAGATGGTAAGCCAATTGTGGCTGATGACTTTGTGACTGCCTTTAAGATCAAC
Source organism: Deinococcales bacterium (assembly GCA_013298185.1). Classification (GTDB taxonomy): domain Bacteria; phylum Deinococcota; class Deinococci; order Deinococcales; family JAAFIG01; genus JAAFIG01. The sequence goes on along the minus strand of JAAFJQ010000061.1, from coordinate 1,271 downwards.
ACCGACGAAGATGTTGGCAGCAACACCTATGACACGTTTTTTGTAGATGAACAGCCAATTGTGATCAGTAAAATCAACGCTGACACCATCCGTGTGGTTTTTCCAAAAGTAGATGTGACAGCTGTTTCAGTCCTCACATTTAATCCAGAACCAACCCATGTTTTTGCTTCGGTCTACGCAGCCAAAGGCGCAGCGGGAATCAAAGCAATGTGGAGCTTAAACACCAAACCAAGCGAAATCGTCACCTCCGGCGAATGGATGCTCGAGTCTTACCGCCCTGGTGAACGCGCTACTTTTGAACGCAATCCATTCTTTGGTGAATGGAACAAAGACGCAAGTGGCAGGGCATTGCCTTACATGAATGGTTTAACTTACAACATCTACAAAGACCTCAATGCTTGGTTAGCTGCTTACTTATCAGGTGGGGTGGACACCTTTAGTGTGCGAAACGCTGATGATTTGCGGCAAATCAAAGCAGCTACTGACTCAGGCGGCTTAAAAGCCGTTCTCAAAGCCAATGTGGGTTCGGCTGCCTCGAGTTCATGGATTGCTTTTAATTGGAATCGTAAATCTGATCCGTTCAAGCAAAAACTCTTCCGTGACGATAATTTCCGCCGAGCCATGAGTCACCTTGTCAACCGTACTGCCATGGTCAACATTGCCTTGGGTGGACTAGGACAACCAGCTTACTCGGGGGTGTACGCGGCTCAACCCGAATGGATTTCACCGAATCTGAAAAAATTTGATTTTAATCTCGAGGCAGCCACGGGGTTACTTGCTAAAATTGGTTTTACCAAGAAAAACAGCGACGGATTTTTGGTCAACCGTGAAGGTAAAGTTCTCGAGTTTGATTTGAACACCAACGCTGGCAACACCACCCGCGAAGCCTTTTCTAAAATTTTTGCCGATGAGGCTCGTAAAATTGGGGTCAAAGTCAATTTTCGCCCAATTGATTTTAATACCATTGTCCAAGCCCTACTCAGCCGAGGTGATGACCGCAAATTCGATGCGATTCTGCTTGGCTTAACCGGCGGCAACCGAATTTATCCACTGAACTCCAACAGTGAACCATGTGTTTCCAATCTTCATATCTTTAACAACAGCGAAAAGTGTTTAGCCGCATGGGAAACTCAAGTCACGGCACTATTTCAGCGTGGACGACAAGAACTTGATTATGCCAAGCGCCTTGCCATCACCCAACAAGTCCAAGATGTACAAAGCAATTTCCAAGCCATGATTTACTTGGTTTCGCCAAATGTGCATTTCACTTG
>JAAFJQ010000060.1 GCA_013298185.1 Deinococcales bacterium | reverse complement strand
GAAATTGTCTTGCGTGGCGGTGGACTCGAGGTCATTCGGGTGACGGATGATGGTCTTGGTATTGCCCAAGAAGAAATTGAATTGGCTTTGGAGCGTTTTGCGACCAGCAAACTCGAGGAAATACAAAAAATAGATACGCTTGGGTTTCGTGGCGAAGCCCTCTGGAGCATGGCGTTTGCCGCCGATGTGGTGCTGACCAGCCGCCCAAAACTTCAACTTGGTGGCGTCAAACTCAGTGTTTTGGATGGTGAGCGGAACTTAGAGAAAGTCACTTGCCCAGCTGGTACAAGCGTCGAAGTGCAAAAATTATTTGCGCGTTTCCCAGCCCGTAAAGCAGGTTTGGAAAGCCATGCCCTCGAGGTGCGGCGGGTGCTAAGCGTGGTGCAACGTTATGTGCTGCATCATCCGCATGTGGCTTGGCGGGTGCTGGTCGAAAAAGAAGTTCGCTTGAACCACATTCCAAGTTCATTCCGCGAAGCAGTTGCCACGGTGTATGGCGCAATGACCGCCAATCGTTTACTTAACCTTGACTTTGAGCAAGATGGCATTCGTGTATCTGGGGTGATCACCCGACCAGAATTGGCGCGACCTCGGACTGACCGAATGCACTTGGCAATCAACAACCGCCCGGTGGAACTCGAGAGTCACCTTGAGCAAACAGTCTTGCAGGCATTCTCGAGTTTACTGCCGAAACACCATGCGCCAAGCATGGTGTTGAATCTGTCCATGCCGCCCGAGTGGGTCAATCAAAATGCACATCCCGGTAAGTTGCGGGTGGCGTTGCTCGAGGCGAAACGGGTCGAAGCTGCCGTTACTGCCGCGATTGCCCAAGCCTTGAACGCGCAGCCACTTGCGCCAAGTGCGCCTGAACCCAGAATTGTGCAAGCCCCGCAGATTATTCGTTCAAACTTTCCGAGTTTGCGGCTGATTGGTGTTTACCGCGACACGTACCTACTAGCCGAGAGTTTAGATGGCGATTTGTGGCTACTTGACCAACACGCCGCCCATGAACGCATTATTTTTGAGGAACTCGAGCAAGCCTTTGACACCATGCCGCCACTCGAGTTACCAAAACCAGAGCTTCTTAGCCTTCCCCCAGATGTTGAATTGGCACTCGAGACGCGACGCGAAGAGCTTAAAAGCTGGGGCTTAACTGTCGAAAACTTTGGCGGTGGTTTGCACCGCATTGCCAGTATTCCCGCCGCGCTGATTGGGGTGAGGCTCGAGACGGTGGTGGATTTGCTGTCTCGAGCCTTAAACGCCCCCGATGCTCGCCGTGATTTTTTGGCACGAATGGCGTGTTTACCCGCGATCAAAGCAGGTCATCGGCTCGAGCGTGCCGAAGCCAGTGCGTTACTCGAGGCGTTGCGGAGTTGCCAAGTGCCTTGGGCGTGTCCACATGGCAGACCAACAGCATTAAAACTCTCGGAGCGGGATTTAGCCCATCAGTTTGGGCGGCGCAGCCCAAGGGATGTGGCACGGGAAACGACATTGATTGGTACACCATAACTGCGTCCGCCTTAAAGCGGTGCAAACAAATCAATACCATGTCCATCTGGGTCATGAATCATGGCGTAACGCTGCCCCCAAAAGGCATCCCAAGGGGCTTTATGACCATGATAGCCAGCGGCTGTCAATCGGGCATAGGTGCTGTTCACTTCCTCGGGACTCGAGCATAAAAAAGCCCCGATGCTGTGGGGTTGGATGCTGGCGTTTGGGTCAAAACTTTGCATCATGCTTAACTTATCCCAAGCAAAGCGCAGACCATTCTCGAGGGTGATTTCGACATGGTTTTCTTCGGGGTCAACTTCTGGGATTTCCCAGCCTAGAAGTCGGTAAAACGCCAAGCTGCGAGGGATGTCTTGGACAACAATGCCAATCAAATCAAGTTTCATAAAACCCCTTTTAAGTTATCCACAAGCTGTGTGTGAATAACTTGATTTCTGTGGATAACCAAGAACTCGAGTTCTCGCAAAGACCAATTCAAGCTGTGGTCAAGCTAAGCTCCTAAGTTATGTAAAAAGCATAACAGACCCAAAGCATTTTCACAAGCTGTGGACAACTTGGTCTTAAGGGCTGGGAATCAAGCTGGCTTCGAGTGCCAAAGCACCATATTTTTGAGCTGCGTCCTTGCCAAGAACAATGCTGACATTGCCCGCTCCATCTGGGTAACGGTAGGGCGTTGCCACACTCACCCCAAGAACCCGAGCATAAAATTCAGCGGTCTCGAGGTTGCCCCAAGCACGGCGCACAACCCGTGTTGGTTCAGCACTGATCACATCCGAAGGAATTACTTCGGCTTGTCCCCAGCCGTTGCGCTCAAGATACCTAGCAAGCGCTCGCCCTAAGCGCGGCACACCACTCTGATTGACAATGGTTGGCACATTCGCAGGGACTGCCTCGAGGTTGACTGGGGTGGGATTGAGAATCCCCTGCATCATCTCTTGTACTTTGGGCATATCAGCAATCAAATACGAACCATACCGCGCATCTTCAATGGTTGGCAGCGTATAAAAATGCGGCGTTAGCCCTTTGGAGTAACCAATCATGCTCTGTGCAAACTCGAGATTGGCATTGGTGATCACATCGTTTTGTAAAGCTCCAATAACGGTTGGAATTAAGTTTAAGGCGGCTGGGCTTTTGATTTTTTGGAGTAACTTACCAATCACATCTTTGCCTCGGTCCATGCGTGCATAATCCGAACCAACACCATGACGAAAACGCAAGTACTCCACGGCTTTCTTACCATTTAAGTGGATGTTCCCAGCTGGAATATCAATGTACAAACCAGCGGCGCGATCCGTCCATTTCATTGGTTCCGGCACATACACATCCACGCCACCAAGCGCATCAATCACTTTTTCCACCAATTCAACATTAAAAACCACGGTGTAATCAATCGTCACACCAAGAAGCTGCTCAACCGATTCCTTATAGGCTTTAGAACCACCATCACGAAAAGGTTGTTCAGCTGCTGCCGCATTGGTTCTTGAGTCGGTGATCCCAGCTGCTGCCACCGCTTCTTTACCGCCGTATAAAAAGCTGCTGTTCATTTTATGCGCCCCAAAACGATCCTCAATGTAGGTGTCTCGAGGAATCGAAACCACATCCACCCGCCCGGGCTGGATTCGCACAAACATCATCGTATCGGTGCGCCCGTAACGCTCAATGCCTTCGCAGGGTTCGGCTTTTAAGCCAATCGGACCATAACCGGGTTTGCAGTATTCAATGTCACGCCCAGCCACAGCGATATTGACCACTGGAGTCATGCCAGTAGCAGCAATTAAATTGGGTTGCGCCACGCTTTTATGCTTGGGTTTGGTTTCAACAATATAAAACGAAACCAAACTCAGTAACGCCAGAACCAAACCACCCATTTGAAAAGCCCGTCGCCACATGATGCTAGATTATGACACCCAAGCTAAGACAAATGTGAGATGAAAGGCTCTGGTGAGGGGGCATGGCCACCTCTGACTTGCTCGAGTACGTAGCACCCTCTGACTTGCTCGAGTACATGGTAACCTCTGACTTGCTCGAGTACATGGCAACCTTTGACTTGCTCGAGTACATGGCAACCTCTGACTTGCTCGAGTACAATGACTTTATGCGCCTACCAATCGGAATTCAAGATTTTACCCATTTACGAGAGGAAAAGTACTTGTACATTGACAAAACCATGCACATGATGCCACTGCTCCAAGGTGGACGATTTTTCTTTGCTCGTCCAAGGCGTTTTGGGAAATCGCTTTTTTTATCCACCTTCAAAGCTGCTTTTTCAGGGCGCAAGGATTTGTTTGCAGGGCTTTGGCTCGAGGATCAATTTGATTTTGCACCACGTCCAGTGATTCGCCTGGATTTTAGTGCTTTGGATTATTTGGAACGTTCATTGGAAATGTCAATTCTCGAGGATTTGCGACGCATAGCCCAAGACTATGGATTTGAATTGGAGCAGAATACCGCCAAATCCGCCTTTGAAGAGCTAATTCGAGCTTTGTCAGGGACTGTTAAAGTTGTCATTCTCATAGATGAGTACGACAAGCCAATCACTGATTACCTGCTCGAGCCAGTTAAACGCACCGAACACCAAGCGGTGCTAAAAAGCGTTTACGGTGTTCTCAAGCCGCTCGATGCCCATATTCACCTTGTGTTTTTAACTGGTGTTTCTAAAATTGGTAAACTCAGTTTGTTCTCTGATTTGAATAATTTGCAAGACATCAGCTTGAATCAAAAATACGTTCAGGTTTGTGGGTACTCGAGAAGCGAAATTGAAACGCATTTGACATCGTGGCTTGAAGCAATCGCGGTTGTATTAAACATTTCATTGCCAGAGTTATGGGAAGCCATTACTTTTTGGTACAACGGATATTCATGGGACGGAATTCATAAAATGTTCTGTCCATTTTCGTTTTTGCTTTTCCTCGAGAATCAAGAATTTCGGTCATTTTGGTATGAAACAGGAACACCCACTTTCTTGGTTGAGCTGGTGAAAAACGCGCAATTTAATGCGATGCAGTTTGAATCCATAGCACTTGATGAAATGACCATCAGCAGCACCAATGTCGAAAACCTTGAGCCTATCAGTTTAATGTTTCAAACGGGTTATTTGACGATGATTGGTAAAACCCGAACCACCCTTGGGACACGGTATCAATTGTCATACCCAAACGAAGAAGTGCGGCAAGCATTTTCCAAGAGTTTACTGCTCGAGTACAGCCAAGGCAAAAGTTACATGGGTAGTTTTAGCCTCGAGTTACAAGATGCGCTACTGGCTTTGGATTGGGTTACATTTTTTGAAGTCTCAAACAAGGTACTGGCTGGAATTCCTTACGAGATTTTTCCCAAAAAAGAAGCGTATGTGCATAGCCTGATGCACCTGATGCTGATTAGCACTGGTTTTCAAACCCAAAGCCAAGTCCAGACCAGTTTGGGAAGGATGGATACCCTAACCACCACCTTTGATTACAGCATCATTTTTGAATTTAAGACAGCTGGTACTGCACAGCAAGCCATCGAGCAAATAGACTCGAGTCGCTATGCTGATAGCCTGAGTAAACCGGTGATCAAAGTCGGGGTGCTGTTTGACCTCGAGCAGAAACAAATTTCAGATTGGGCAATTGGATAAAAGTTCTATTTTTGTCTGTTAGCGTTTTGGCTGGCGAAAAAATTACATCACTCGAGATTGGCTCAGGTTTTGTAACACCTTCATGGCAGCTTGGGCTTTTTCTACAGGCACAAAGATGTGGTCGTGGTAAAAAGCCGCCACCACATTGCAAGAAATACCTGCTTGGGTCAGGGCGCTGGCAAAGGCAGCCGTTAAACCAACCGCCTCGAGACTCGAGTGAACCGTTAAACCGATCCAAGCGCATTCAAAGCTGTACTCGAGGCTCAAGGCTTGGGCTTGGGTTTTCTCGAGAATCACGGTCACGCCTTCGGGTTCACGAAACATACACAGGGCTTGGCTTGGTAGACTCGAGCCATCTGGCAGCACCACGTAGACATAAACTCCAGCTTGTAAAACAGGCTGCATTGAACTGAGCAGCACCTCGAAATTGGTTTCGGACACAAAAACATGTTACCTTGCATTGATGCTGCTCTGTTCATTCACGGAAAGCCTGCGTTTGCCACCTGCACAAGTTGGCTCGGAAACCAAGAACCTTGTGGGTAAAACAGGTTTTGTGATTACGGCTCGAGCCGAAGAACAGTTTTATGTCTCGAATAACCTGCCCGAGAACCTGCGAGAACTCTTTAAGCCAATCAATCCACGCCGCTTAGACGAAGATTTACTCGAGGTGCTGTGCTTAAAGGCAGAAAAAACCATTCTCGAGGCGAGTCTGCTCGAGGATTTTATTTTGCAAGTCTACACAGCGTTTGACAACAGCCATTTCTCGAGCAGTTTGATTTTGCGTCGCCCAGAGTTGAAATCTTTTGAGACGGCTCATCAAAAACGAGCTGTGCTGCTTGGCTTAAAACGCCTTTGGGCAAACGATTGGCGTTTTGAAGCGGTCTTAAAGCGCTTGGACACCAACGGCAAAATTGGCTTGGATGCTCGAGCTGTTTATGTGCTGCAATAAAAAAACCTCCCGCACCACTTGGGTTTTGGGAGGTTTGGGCTTTACTTAACGTCCTTTTTTCACATCGCGTTCGTTCTTACGGCGTTCTTGGCGGCTGAGCTTTTGTACCTTGGTGCTGCTCGAGCGAATAAATGGATTTGAGCCACTGGTGTAAGCTGCTGGGGCTTCGCTGCCATCTTCGGCAACGGCTTGGGCTTGTTGTGGCGGGGCTTCAAAATTGACTTGCACACGGAAAATAAACTTGGTGACTTCGGCTTTGATCGCTTCGGTCATTTCCGAGAACAGCTTGGTGGCTTCAAATTTGTACTCGACAAATGGGTCTTTTTGTCCGTACTGACGGTTGAAAATGCCGCTTCGCAACACATCCATGCTGTGCAGGTGTTCCTTCCAGAACTGGTCTACGATTTGCAGCACCACAAAACGCTCGAGTCCGCGCAGAATTTGTGGGGTCAGTTGTTGTTCTCGAGCCTCGTAGGCTTCGGCAGCCACATCAAGCAGCTTATCGGTAATCGTATCGCGTTTTTGGTCGCGTAAAGACTCAAAATCAAAGTTCTCAAAAGCTGGGCAGGCATCCACCAAAGTGGCTCGCATTGCCTCGAGATCCCATTCGTCTGAATCACCTGTTAAGTGCAGGGCGGCTTGGGTGTTGATGAAGTCAACAATCATGCCTTCGGTCAATTCATTGACCCCTTCGTCCTTGCCAAGCAGCACTTCGCGGCGTTGGGCGTAAACCACTTCGCGCTGTTTGCTCATCACATCGTCAAATGCCAAAAGCTGCTTGCGAATCGAGAAGTTGCGGTCTTCAACCCGCTTTTGCGCTGTTTCAATCGAACGTGTGACCATACCCGCTTCGATGGGTTGGTTGTCGTCCATGCCGAGCCTGTCCAGCATCTTGACCACGGTTTCATTGGCAAAGAGCCGCATCAAGTCATCTTCAAATGACAAATAAAACTTGCTCGAGCCGGGGTCGCCTTGTCTACCAGCCCGTCCGCGCAATTGGTTATCAATTCGGCGGGCTTCGTGGCGTTCCGTACCAATGATATGCAAGCCACCAGCTTCTTTGACTTTCACAAAATCGGCTCTGAATTCATCTCGAGTTTTGATGATCTGGGCAATATCATCGTCGTTGATGGTTGGTTTATCGGTCACATGCTTTTTGGCATTTTCGGTGTCATCACGCAAACAAGCCGCCACAAAGAGTTCAATGCCGTCATCATAACGGCTAAAACCCTTCTTCTCGAGGTGTGCATAGGCTGCAAATTCGGCATTACCACCGAGTTGAATGTCCGTGCCACGCCCTGCCATGTTGGTGGAAATCGTGATTGTACCACTGCGCCCCGCTTGTGCCACAATATCGGCTTCTCGAGCGTGTTGTTTGGCGTTTAAGACATTGTGCTTGATGCCCTTTCGCAGCGCCGCCAAGACGTTCACTTCCCGCTCAAGTTGCTCAAAGTACGGAATCGCGTTTTTAGGCAGTTTGGCTTTCACGCCCTCGAGTTTTTCTGGCACAAGCGCACCCGGATTGGAAAGCAGTTTTTGTATTTCTTCGATCAGGCTCGAGCTGGCTTTGGCAAGCTGGGCTTGCAGCGCCCCAGCGCTTTTCTCGAGGAACTGCACATAGCGGTTGGGTTCGGACAGGAGCTTACTTAGGAATTCGGATTTCTCAATTGAAACCGTACCAACCAACACAGGCTGCCCTGTTTTGTGCTTTTCGACAATCTCCTCGAGAACCGCTTTGAACTTACCCAGCTCGGAGCGGTACACCACGTCCTGTGAATCTTTACGCACCATTGGCAGGTTGGTTGGAATCACCAGGACATCGGCGTTGTAGAGTTCAATAAACTCTTTTTCCTCGGTCTTGGCTGTGCCGGTCATACCACCGATTTTGTTGTAGAGCTTAAAGAAATTTTGATAGGTGATGGTGGCTAGGGTCTGGTTCTCACCAGCGATTTTCACATTTTCTTTGGCTTCGATGGCTTGGTGCAAACCCTCGCCGTAACGCCGTCCGGGCATGAGGCGACCTGTGAATTCATCCACGATCACAACTTCGCCTTCTTGGACGATATAATCCACGTCTTTTTTATAGTGTTCATTGGCGCGGATGGCTTGCATCAACATATGCCCAAGTTCCATGTTCTCGGTGGTGAACAACCCTTCGATGGAAAGTAACTTCTCGGCTTTGGAAATACCCACTTCGGTCAGGTGAACATTGCGTCCCTTTTCATCCACGGTGAAATCGCCTGTGGGTTCGGTACGGGATTTATCGCCCGGCACAACCGCTTCGCCCTTCTCGAGCATCCCCGCGATTTTGGTCATCAGGTAATAATTGGTGGTGGATTTTTCTGAAGCGCCCGAAATGATGAGCGGCGTGCGAGCCTCGTCAATCAGGATGCTGTCTACTTCGTCAATGATGCAAAAATTCAGCGGCGTATCGGCTCGAAGCACCAAGTTTTCTGGGGCTGGCGACATGTTATCGCGCAAGTAATCAAAGCCAAGTTCTGAATTGGTGATGTACGTAATATCGCAAGCATAGGCATCTTTGCGTTCACTTGGGTGCATTTGGCTTTGGATCAAACCAACACTCAAGCCCAGTGTCTTAAAAATCAGACCCATTTGCTCAGCGCCGACTTTGGCAAGGTAATCGTTTGCTGTCACCAAGTGCGAGCCTTTACCAGAAATGGCGTTCAGTGCCAAAGCAAGCGTGGCAACCAGTGTTTTGCCTTCGCCCGTTTTCATTTCAGCGATACGCCCAGCGTGAAGCGCTGCGCCGCCTACAAGTTGCACATCGTAATGGCGTTTGCCTAGCGTGCGTTTCGAGGCTTCTCGAGTCAGCGCAAAGGCTTCGACCATCAGTTTATCCAAAGATTCGCCGTCGGCGTGGCGTAGTTTGAGTTTGCCAAATTCTTCGGCTAGATGCTCGGTGGCGAGTTTTTCCATTTCGCTCTCGAGCGCATTGACTTTACTGACCACATCTTTTTGCAGTTTTGCCACGTCTTTGGCGTTGTTATCAAATAATTTATTAATGATTCCTAACATGAATAATCTCCAGGTGCCACAACTGAATGGCAAGCCGAAGGATTATAGCACTGCTTGGCAGGGTAAAATAGGAATTCATTGCTTTTGGTGCTTGGGTTTCTCGAGATGCAATGCTTTTGTGTTTGGTAGTAAGTAATAAAGAAAGTAATCTACCGCATCCGAGTCAAGACATTGTCAGCTTTTTGCGGTGCAGAAGTCCGCAGGCGCATCTTCACACTCGAGACGTACCCCGCTAAATCCTCGAGTCCTCGGTCTAAATTGACTTTGAGGTGGTACTCACCCATGCCCAGTGGTGTGACCAGCATAAAAGGAGCTTTGGACAGGGTTTCTAGGACTTGTAAGACGGTGCTTGTACCGATGCCACTGCCAGGCAACTTCGCCACAATGTCTTCTGGGGTAATGGCGCATGGGGCGTTAAAGTGCCTCAGTGCCAGCATGATAAAACTAAATTCTCCGCGTGTCTCGAGGCGTTGGTTGATGCTTTGTTGAATGCTTTCCAGCGCATCTTGGCTGATGCCGCCAGCGTTCCAGTAACCTTCGAGTTCAAGTGGGGTCAGGGCAAAGTGTTCTTGTAGTTTCTCGAGCGTGGTCAGTGCCTCGAGTTCGACTTTGGCGACATTGCCAAAAGCCGTGGCGGTGTCCACCAAACCCAGCCTATCGGTGGTGGTGGCAACGGCTAAGTACTTGGCGCTTTGTAAACGCCCAGCTTTGAGGACTGCGCTGATGTCACTGTGACCCTCGAGTGCCAAGGCAATGCGGTGCGTACCGCGTGGCAGCCGTGCCTCGAGTTGCAAACCGCTTTCAAGTGGACTGACGCCATAACCAAAGGTGGTGAAGGTCTGAACTAATGCCTCGAGCGGCGAAACAGGCGTTTCTTTTTGTGGCACTGGACGGGGTTCTGGTTGTGGGGCTGATATGGTTTCGCTTCCAATTTTTAAGCTAGAAACAATGGTTTTTTGGTTTTCGGGTAAAGTTTCGGCTTTTTCGCTCACTGGGTACAAAATGCCATTTGGGTACGGTGAAACAGGTGCTGGCTGCTTTCGCACCACCCGAATATGCGAGCTTTCATCTTCAATGATGCTTTCCATTGGTGCAGGTGCAGCAGGCGCAGCAGTTGGGTTGCTGGCAGCCAAGCGGGATTTCAGCAGCACCTCGAGTTGCCAACGGCGTGGCTCGAGTGGGGTCAGTAATAAAGAATCATTGACCGCCAGCTTGTGCTGTGCAAAAAAATCAAGTAAGCCGTACAAACGTCCTTGCCTTGCCTCGAGGTTCAGTTCGCGTCCAGCTTCTAAAACAACGGTTAATGCACCTTCTTTGGGCATGAACGGCTCGAGGTATTTGGTGACACCAAGACTGCCAGTGTCCAAGCATAAACGGGTGATGGTGTAACGAAGTTGTTTAACGCTCACGACGGAACCTCCGACGGCGTTGGGGCTTAGGGTTTGGATTGGTGGGTTTTTGAGGGATTTGGCTTTTGGTAAGGTCATCGTGGAGTTCTTTCAAAGTCAACTCGCGGACACCCGCGAGGGAAAAGTAAAGGTGTTTTGCAACTGCCAGTGTAACCCGAGCGTCATCCAATGCGCGATGCCTTGCGGCTTGAGGAACATCATAGAGTCTGGAAAGGGTTTCGAGTCCACGTTTGCGTCTCCCGGGCAGGACAGCCTGTGCAAGGTTAATCGTATCCACAATCGGATTGGGTAACTTGCGCCCTAGCTTAGCAAATTCTCTGGCTAAAAGTGCAGCATCAAAGCCTGCATTGTGAACCACCAGCGTTGCCCCCTCGAGAAAAGACTCGAGTCTAAAAAGAGTTTCGCCAATTGGCGGCGCTCCCTCGAGCATGGCTGCGTTAATACCTGTCATACGCTGCACAAAAGGGTTAATTGGACGGTTGCTCGGCACAAACGACTGAAATTCTTGCGTGCCATTGTGGTCTATTCGTACTGCGCCAATTTCAATGATGTCCTCGCGCACTGGGTCGCCATTGGTGGCTTCAAGATCAAGTGCGACAATCACTTCGTTTTTAACTGGAAAAACCCGAGTCCAATCTTGCAGCGCCACCAGATTATCCTGAACTAAAAAACGTCCATCAAGGCGTTGCTGCAACCACTGCGCCGCATAAGGAGCGCTTAAACCGACATCCTCACCCAAAGTCTCGAGTGGTACAGGCTCGGCATGACTGGACAATGCCAGAAATGCTGTGCGGTTGAGTTCGGTGAACACCAGAGGACGCGCCACAATAAAGAGTATGTTACTCCACAAATAAGAAATATACCAGTTCTAGGGTTTATGAGGCTTGATATACCAGAGTTTGTGGTTGCAAAGTTTGGACAAGCACAAGTCCCACAAAAAACGTTAGAATCCTAAGCAATGAAAACCTTTGGAGTTGCATTACTCGGCTGTGGTCGCATGGGCATTGAACACGCTCGAACCTTACTTAGCATTCCCAACGCCCGTGTGGTTGCCGTAGCAGACCCCTTTGCACCCGCAAGGGAAGCCGCTAAAACCCTGACTCGAGCTGAATTTGATTTTGTGAATCCAGAAGAAGCCATTGACGCACCCGGCGTGGACGCGGTGCTGATTGTCACACCCACCGCAACCCACGCGCCCCTGATCGAAGCCGCCGCCAAAGCTGGCAAAGCGATTTTTTGCGAAAAACCCGTTGCCTTAACTTTAGATCGCACCCAAGCGGCACTCGAGGTGGTACGCCAAACCGGAGTGCCATTTCAAATTGGGTTTAACCGGCGTTTCGACCCACCATATTCAAAAGCCAAAGAAAAAATTTTAGCAGGTGAACTCGGCGAAATCCGTCAATTCCGCGCTGTCGGACGCGACCCAGCCCCACCCAGCCTCGAGTATCTGGCTGCCTCGGGCGGACAATTCATAGACCAAGCAGTCCACGACCTCGACGCGGCTCGTTTCCTGGTTGGCGAAGTCGAAGAAGTGATGGTCTGGGGAACGGCTCACAATCCAGAAATTGCAGCCCTGAACGATTCAGACACCATCACCACGATGCTGCGCTTTAAGAACGGCGCAGTTGGCGTGATCGAAAACTCGAGAATCAGCAGTTATGGATACGACATCACCACCGAGATTTTCGGCACACACGGCAAAATAGTCTTGGATGCCACACCAAAAACCCCGATGTGGCAATACGGGCAAACCAGTGCTGGTACAGGCTATTTAAGCGCCGATCATTATCATTTTTTCATGGACAGGTTCTTAGAAGCCTACAAACTCGAGTTACAAGCCTTCTTTAAGAGCCTCGAGCATGGCACAAGCCCCAATCCAAGTGCTGATGATGCCTTTGAGAGCTTGCGCCTTGGCTTAGCCGCAACCCGCTCGTACCATGAAAAGCGTGTTGTGCGACTCGAGGAAGTGGTGTAGGAATTGTTTTGAGTAAATAAGTGTTGTTTTTCTTAATTCGACATGGGTAAAATTTGCTTTAGCCCGGGTATCCTTTGGGTGATCTAGTCATTTTTTGGTGTAAATTTATGAAAGGAAAACTAAAAAAAGAAATTTTTTCGATCATAAGTCTTGAAAATTATATACTCTATCCACCTTTAACAGGAGATTCTATTTTTATTTTTTTCTCAGAATTCAATCCAGAAATAAATTCATTGGTGGGGTTTTACCCTGATTTTAATCAATTTTTGCGTGAAAAATACCTAGCTATTGAAGAAAAAAGTTTTAATGAACAAATTTGGAACAAATCAAAATCAGATTTATTTACAATCGCAAAACAGCGCGGTTTTAAATATGCGTTACCCGATTTTTTTGTTGTAGAAATAGTAGAAGAAATCATAGAAGCCCTAGATTCAGAAGAAATGACATTTGACGAGTATGTTCATCTGCACTTCAAAAAAATTCTGAATTTGGTCAACCAAGAATTTCACGAAATTCACTCAAATAAGTTCTATGAACAACTTTAATCATCACAATACCAGCAAGAAAGCAAATTTAAGTCAAGGTATCAATTCGTTAGTATATCGTGTGTAGTTCGCCCTGCTGAGAATTGATCGAAAGTAAATATATCTCGGGTACTTACCGGCAAGAAAGTCTCCCCAAGATCGAAGCAATTTTAGACCCTCAAGCTACAAGCTGATACTCGAGCCTTTTGCTTGGTCTGGCTCGAGATACGAAAGGTGGCACTCTCATATCTCGAGAAGGTGGTACTCTCATATCTCGAGAAGGTGGTACTCTCATATCTTGAGAAGGTGGTACTCTCATATCTCGAGAAGGTGGTACTCTCATATCTTGAGAAGGTGGTACTCTCATATCTCGAGAAGGTGGTACTCTCATATCTCGAGAAGGTGGTACTCTCATATCTCGAGTTTCTCCAAACCAAAGGCTTTGTGAATGGCTTTCACCGCTTGTACGGTGTGTTCATCGTCTATTGCCAAGGAAATATTCAACTCACTCGAGCCTTGAGAAATCATGTCAATGCTGATTCCTTCGTTCGCCACCGCTGTGAAGAGTTTAGCTGCCACACCCCTAGCGCCACGCATTCCTTCGCCAACAATCGCAATCACGCTGATGGCTTCCCAGAATTCAATTGTGCCGACACTATCTGATTCAGCAAATTGTTTTTGTAGTGCCTCTAAAGCCCGTTTGCCATCGGCTTGTTGCACCACAATCGAAATGTTCGCCATGCTGGACGACTGCGAAATCATAATCACATTGACATCCAGCCCCGCCAGCACATCAAAAATCTGTGAGGTGATGTTGGCTGCACCGACCATACCTGCGCCACCAATGTCTATGATGTTGGCGTTTCGCACAGCCGTCACGGCTTTGACTCCATTTTTCAGGGGGCGTGATTCACTCGAGACGAGTGTACCCGCAAAACTGGGGTCGGCGGCGCTTTTCACGCGCAGTGGAATGCCTTTTTCGTGCAGTGGTACAACCGCCAACGGATGCAACACTTTTGCCCCGAAATACGCCATTTCCATGATTTCAGCGTAACTGAGCTGCTCGAGGTTCTGGGCTTCCGGCACGATGCGCGGGTCGGTGGTCATGACCCCATCCACATCTTTCCACGTCCAAACTTCGGTGGCGTTCAGTGCCGCGCCCAAGATTGTGGCGGTGTAATCCGAGCCACCGCGCCCGAGGGTGGTGATTGCGCCTTTGTCCGTCTCGCCAATAAAACCCGTGACCACAGGAGTCACATTTTGTTGGAACAACCCCTCGAGCCGCTTGGGAATGCGGTTGAAGGCTTCGGGCAGTGGACGAGCATTACCAAAATTATTATTGGTCAGCATTCCAGCTTGCCCACCCGTTAAATCAAAAGCAGATACACCTTGCTGCTCGAGGGAAGCGCACATCAATGGGGCGCTGAGACGTTCGCCAAAGGAAACAATCAAATCCTTGCTGCGTTTAGAGAGTTCACGCAACAAATAAATACCATTGACGGTTTGGGCGAGACTCTCGAGCATGGCTTGTATTTTCTGCTGCCCACTTTCGGATGCACCAAGCGCAGCCGCAGTCTCGAGATGACGCTTTTTCAGGAGGCTGATTTCATCTTGGGCAAACTCGATTTCGCCGCGTTCAGCCGTCGCCGCAATTTTCAAAAGCTGATCGGTCACGCCACTCATGGCGCTGGGAACGACCACAACTCGAGTACCTGCTTTAACGCTGGTTGCCACCAAACTGGCGCTGTGCTTAATTGCTTCAACACTACCCATCAGCGTGCCACCGAACTTCATAACGATTAAATCCATAGAAAACCCCTTAAAATAATTGAATGACCATGCTCGAAAAAGCGATTTCCAAGAATGCCTTGGCAAAGATTGATATTTTTCGCCGTCAACGTGGAATTCGTACCCGTCGTCAAGCCCTCGAGGTCTTGCTTGAGGAGGCAGTACCAGAACATCCATTGACAGTCAAATTGCGTACGGCTCGAGTCAGCAAAGACCCTGTTCCTAAAGAAGTTAGAAAAGCCATTCTTGAACGTCGGGCAGGAAAAGGTGAATACTTTTCACACGAAGAAATCAAGGCGATGCTAGAAGCAAGAAAACGTGGAATCATAATTGAGCCAAATGATGCTTCACATGTCCAACGTAACTGATAAAAACATCCTCGAGTGACATCGGTTCACCATCCCCGATTTTGATTGGCACAGCTAAATTTTCTGGTGTTGCATCGCGCATGACCTCGAGAATATGTTCGTTCAAGGTATCCCAGAGTTCCATCATCGCAAGGCGGTCGCGTTGATTGTACTTGGCTAATCGCACCCAATCATTTTGAGCGTAGCCTTGCACCACCAAAACACCGTTCTCGAGATGCGCTGGAATTTGCGCCCTTGTAAAACGCTGCACATTATTTAGAGCGCTATCAATCAAATGCCCAATGATTTCTTTGCGCGACCATTTGCCTTCGGATACAGGTTGCTCGAGTTGAGCGTCTTCAAATTCCAAGAAAGTATCCTGACCAGATACCAGCATCTCATCGAGTTCTTCCAAAGCACCTTGGAAGGTTGGGGTTGCTAACAGCGTTGCGTAATTCATAATTTCCTCCATCTCGAGCCAAAAACATTAATCAGTAAACCAAGTACAACCAAGAAAGCAGCCAGTAATTTGATAAGGGTGAATTGTTCGCCAAGCATCAGCGCACTGAGCAACATACCAAACACAGGCACAAGCAAACTAAACGGTGCAATCTGCACAGCACTGTAACGCCCAATCAAAAATGCCCATGCGCCAAAACAAACCACCGTGGCAATCCACGCAAGGTAAAGCGCCGACAACCCAGAAGTTAAACTCAGGTGCGCCAACGCATCCCAATCCCTAAACCCACCCTCGAGCAGCAGCGAAAGCCCAAGCAGAGGCAGTGGCGCATACGCATTGCCATGCACTGCAAAAGCAAATAAATCTGGTTTTGGTTTTAAGCTCGAGACAAACCGCACCGTGATGTTGGCTGTTGCCCAACCAAGTGCAGCAATCAGCATCAGTAAAATCGCAGGCAGGGTTGCGCTCGAGTCCTTGGTTGTACCAATCAAACCAATGCCAATAAAAGCCACAGCAAGCCCAAGCCATTGAAACCATTTCAGGCGCTCAGCAAAAAACAGGCTCGAGAGTAACACTGTGAAAAACGCATTCATTTGAATCACCAAACTCGCCAGTCCAGAACTCATGCCAATGTTCATAGCCGTAAAAGCAATCCCAAATTGAATCACACCTGTACTGATGCCATAGACCGCCAACCAAATAGTAGGCACATTCGGACGACGCACAAACAACACCAAAGGAAACGCCGCCAAAGCAAAACGCAAGGTTGCCAGCAAAAGCGGCGGTACGCCCTGCAAACCAAAATGAATCACCACAAAACTTAAGCCCCAATTGAAAACCACAAAGAGAATCAAGGCAAAATGAATTGGTGTAATCATGAATTCTCCGAGTTGAGTCTAAACCGTGAGCAAGCAAAATGAAAAGCGGCAAAAATTGCCGAGTGAAACACAGCAACACCAAGAATAACAAATTCAGCCAAACCCACGAAGAAATTTAGGCTCGAGTTTTCTTTGTTTGTCTAGCTGTTCGCATTGCTGCTTTGCTTGACCAAGCTGGACGAGTCCTTTTTTTGTTGGTCACGCATTTTTTCTGTTCAACCAACTTTTAACGATCTATCGAATCCTTAAGCTGATGCCCTTTTGCAAAATCAAAAGTGCTAAACTCAGCCTGTGCTACAACGCCTAGAAGTCAAGAATTTTTTAGCGCTCCGAGATGTTGCGATTGATCTCGAGCCGTTCACGGTGCTTGTTGGTGTAAACGCCAGTGGCAAAAGCACAATTCTCGAGGTGTTGCATAGAATCTGTGGATTACGAACAAATGGTCACAGGGTTTTAGTTGAAGGAGATTTACCACATCGGGAATTTCAAGAACCAAATTCTGTTTTGTCATATGGAAAGGCAAATTTTATTTCTTTTGTTTTTGGGTATAACAAGACCAAGTTAGACATAGGGTTTAAGCAAGAGTCTGATATTTGGTATGTCACATCTAAGGAATTTTCTCGATCCTCTCCGCCAACAAAAGTGTATTACCATGAAGTTACGGATTTTTCTGGCAAGTCAGAGTTGATTCTTGCTCAGCTTCAAGACCGCTATAACATTTTACCAGTACGATTATTCATCCAAGCGAATTTCTCGAGTTTATCAAAACCATCTCATAGCCCATTGAAAATCCCGTTTCTCGAGCGTGACGGCTCTGGGTTAGGCACGGTTTGCCAATATTTGCAACAAGAACTCCCAGACGCATTTGCTCGAGTTCAAGAGCATTTGGCTTCGGTGATTAAAGGCTTAAAACGCTTTCGCATTCGTCGTGCTGATGCAACAGCTAAAAACTTTGTGAATCTCGAGCCAGACCCAAATTGGACTGGAATTGCCGAAGAACTAATTTTTGATTTTGATGATGCCGTGGGTGTTCCAGCTAAATACGTTTCTGAAGGCACACTGCTGGTGCTGTGTATTCTGGTGGCGGCTGCCCGATTTGAAGGCGATGCCCTGATTTTAATAGACGACCTCGAGCGTGGACTGCACCCAAAAGCCGTGCGGGACTTAATTAAGGCTCTGCGTAAACTCCAAGAAATCAATCCTAAATTGCAGATTGTGGCAAGCAGTCACTCGCCGTATATTCTGAGTGAACTCAAACCCGAAGAAGTACGTGTCATTGCTCGAGACTCCGAACAAGGCACAGTGGTTGGGTGTTTGACCGATCATCCAGACTTTGCTGAATGGAGTCAGGTCATGGATGTGGGTGAATTCTGGTCGCATGTTGGTGAAGATTGGTTGTTGAAACGAAAAGAATATGCCTGAGAATGCTGGAATTATTCTGATTATTGAGGGCAGTTCAGATTTGCGAGTGGTGCGCGGCTTGGCTGAACTTGCACTCCTCAAGGCAACACCTGATTTTGTTCCAGATTTTTTTGCTTGGCGTGGACTCGAGGAGCATCTGCCATTTTTGCTTTGGCAAGACGTTGATGATGAACTCAAACAGCGCAAAATGTCACCTTTGTACGGAAAGTTTAATGGTGTAAAAGGATCACCTTATGCGTTTCGTACCCGTCATGCACTTTTGTTAGCGCATCATGCCAATCCTTTAGCTGTGGTGCTGGTGTGTGATGCAGATACTCAGCCACAACGTCTTTTGGGATTACAGCAAGCTCGAGATTCACATTTTAGCCATAAGTATCCGATTGTGGTCGCTGCGGCAAATCCATGCCGTGAGGCGTGGCTGATTTGTGCTTTTCAAGCCGAATATGAAACTGAAAAAGACCTGCTCGAGACTCTACAAAAAGAATTGTCTTTTCATCCGTGCCATGAGCCTGAGCGTTTGAACACAGTGCGTGGACATGCCCGAAGCGCTAAAACCCTGCGGGATCTTTTGACTTCTGAAAGTTTACAGCGCGAACAAGCCATTCTCGAGAAAGCAGATTTAACCCATCTGCAAGCCAATGGAATCGCTTGTGGCTTAGCGGGTAAAGAAAAACTTGCACCTTTGCTTGGGGTGAAATCATGACTGACCTCGAGCTGCTAAAACCACGAGTCCCACTGCCCACACCACCACGTAATTTTGCGGAACTCGAGCGTTACTCGAGCATCAAACGCTTCTGGGATTTACTTGAGGGTTGCCACAACCATGGTTTTTTGGTGGTCGTCCCCAAGCGCTCCGAACCTACGCTGTGTCGCCGTGAAATCACGGGGCTGATAAGGGAAAAAGCGGGTGGGTTGTTTAACGATGCTGCCTTGCTCGCTACCCTCCAAGATGACGAAGACATGGAACTCGAGGCGTTTAACCTGATCCCCCAAGCCAGAGAAGCCGTG
>JAAFJQ010000006.1 GCA_013298185.1 Deinococcales bacterium | reverse complement strand
TTCTCGGATTTTGACCATTACAAAGCTGCTCAGCACCTTGATTTTGTGACTTGGGATAATTACCCAACGGGAATGCTCGAGACTTCAAACCTTGATGAAGCCAGTAAAATCAGGTTCGCTCGTACAGGACACCCAGATTTGGTGGCATTGAATCATGACATTTACCGAGGACTGAAAAACAAACCGTTTTGGGTGATGGAACAACAATGCGGACAAGTCAATTGGGCAGCTTATAACCCACTGCCAGCCCCCGGAGCGGTGCGCCTCTGGACAACCCAAGCCTTGGCGCACGGCGCGGATGTGGTCACGTACTTTCGTTGGCAAGCCGCTCGAGTTGCCCAAGAGAACCTGCATTCTGGTTTGCTACGCCATGATGGAAGCCCAGACCGAGGTTTTCTCGAGGTGCAAAAATTCGCACCGCACTTAGAAAAATTTTCAAGCCAACTCGAGCCTAAACAAGTGTGTATCCTGCACGATTACGAATCCTTATGGGCATTTGATTTGCAAAAGCATCATGCGGGCAATTCGTATTGGTCACAAATGGTGATGTTTTACACGCAACTGCGGCAAATGGGAGTGGATGTTGACATTCAGCATCCCTCGAGCGACCTTTCAAATTACAGCCTGATTCTTGCTCCAGCTTTAATCATTGCCACGCCCGAATTGGCAGCGCATCTCGAGCAGTACGTCCAGAGAGGCGCGAACCTAATTCTCGGTACGCGCTCAGGCTTTCGCAGCCCATCTGGAGCAGTCAACCTCGAGAATCCATTGGCAAAACTGGCAGGAGTCAAAATCAAGAACTTTGACGCCCTGCGTCCCGGACTGACCTCGAGAATCGAAGCCTTTGACATGACGTATGAGACGCACACTTGGAATGAATCGCTCGAGGTCTTAAATCCAGAAATTCGCATTTTAGGAACGTACTTTGAGGACCCGCTTTACAATGAAATTGGTATTACTTACCAAACTAACAGCCTCGGCGGTGGCACAATGTACATTGGCGTTCACGGTCAAGGCATCATCAAACGTTGCCTCGAGTACGCGCTGTTCAGGGCTGGGGTTAGTTACGAAGACCTTGAATCTGGCTTAAGAATTACCAAACGCGGTGGATTGGTTTATGCACAGAATTGGACTCGAGGTGGAATTGCTTTGGCGCTCGAGCCGGACACGGAGTTTTTGTATGGGGATAGTTTGATTGAACCGTATGGTGTTTCGGTTTACAAGGACAAGCAGAATTGAAATAATACGCTTAGTCACAGGGCGAAGCGTGCTTCGCCCCTACGGTTTAGGACAGCCTGAAAAACTTTCCTCTTTCCTCTTTCCTCTTTTCTCGAGTAGACTTGTTTCATGCCGAATTTTGATGCGCTCGAGCCAGCCGCTTTACGCGATCCGTATTCCGTCAAGTGGAATCATTACCCTGATGGTGTGTTGCCGCTTTGGGTGGCGGATATGGATTTTCCAATTGCCGAGGAGATCAAAAAAGCTGTGCTGGCGCGGCTCGAGTTTGGTGTCGGTTATCCTTTCATGGGTGGCGATCCAAGATTGTTATCTGCAATCATTGCACAACAAGAAGATTATGGGCTGCACGGCTTAGAACCTCAACATTTGATGCTTGTCTCGAGTGTCGTTCCGGGCTTATATGCCAGTATTCAAGGCTTGACGGCTGTGGGTGACGAAGTCATTACTCAAACTCCAATCTATCCGCCGTTCCTGACCAGTGTCCGAGATCATGGACGGGTTGCCCTCGAGAATCCAATGGTGGTGCGTGATGGACGTTTTGAAATTGATTTTGAACATTTGGAAACACTGGTCAGTCCAAAAACGAAGGTCTTGATGATTTGCAATCCACAAAATCCAACGGGGCGGGTGTTTGAACGCGCTGAACTCGAGAAACTAGCGGATTTTGTGTTGCGCCATAACTTACTGGTCGTGACCGATGAACTCCACGCCATGCTCAGGCTCGAGGGGGAACATATTCCATTCGCCAGTCTCAGTCCTGAAATTGCACAACGCACCATCACCTTAACCGGTCCTTGCAAAGCCTTCAATACAGCTGGCTTCGGCGGTGGCGTGATGATTTCGCATAACACCGAACTCCTAGCCCAAATTCAAAAAGCCACCAAAGGCTTGATGGGACACCCAAACATCCTCAGCATGGAAATGTGGCGGGTTGGTCTCGAGGAGTGCGGCACTTGGCTCGAGCAAACACTGGATTATTTGCGTGCCAACCGAGATTTTCTGTCCACTTGGCTCGAGCAGCATTTGCCTGAAGTGACTTGTATTCCAGCCGAAGGAACGTACCTTGCTTGGCTTGATTTCAACAAATTCCCTTTTGGATCTGAAGTCCATAAATTTCTGCTCGAGGAAGCCAAAGTCGGCTTAAACGACGGACCACCATATGGAGCGCTTTATCAAGGTTGGTTACGGATTAACTTTGCGACTTCTCGAGCCATTCTGACCGAAGCCTTAGAGCGAATTGAACGTTGCATTCGCGCTCGAGTGGATTAAAAAAGATGCAGACGATTTAGTCTGCACCTTCTCTCGAGATAAGGTTTACTTTGGCAGGTCAAAGGTAAACAAGTAATGCTGGGTGCTGCGACCTTTGTCGCTCTGGGTTTTGGGTGTGCCGATTTCAATTTTTGCGGTGACATCGGTCATCTTCAAGCCAATTTCATCGCCGTTCTTTTGCGGAGCGCTGATTCGCAAAGTCTTCACGACAGGTAATGGGTCGCTGGTTTGCAGGGACAAACTGGTGTCAGGGTGTGGGAATTTATAATCATTTGGGTTGCGCCATTCACCCACGAGATTGGCTGCACCGGGAAAAATCCAGCCAGCCACATACAAACGACCTTGGAAAACCCCGATGCCCATGGTGTGATCCATAGCAACCACTTGTGAATTGGTGCCAGTAAAGTGATACATTTCCTGCTCGAGTTTGCCGTCTAAGCTGTAACGCAAGACCACGCTATCACCAAAGAAACTATCGGCTTGGGTATTTTCTTGGTAGCCAACGCGTCCGCCTAGGTAAACAGCATTGCCTATGACCCGTAAGACTCGGGTGTTGCTGCGGTCA
Source organism: Deinococcales bacterium (assembly GCA_013298185.1). Taxonomy (GTDB): domain Bacteria; phylum Deinococcota; class Deinococci; order Deinococcales; family JAAFIG01; genus JAAFIG01. The sequence continues at coordinate 38,841 of JAAFJQ010000006.1, read as the reverse complement.
TTGCGCGTACCAGCGTTGTAGCTTTTGCCCCAAATCACCTTGCCGTTGGGGTCGAACTTAAAGAGTTCCAAATAGGTTTGTGTGCCTTTGACATCGCTCGCGCCGTAAATGTTGCCTGCTGCGTCCATGTCCATGTCGCAGATGGTGCTACCTCGAGTTTCTTGTGGCACTTCGCGCACCCAATCAAGGTTGAGTTTATCGCTCGCCACGGAAAAGCGAATGATTTGTCCTCGAGCGGTGCGTCCATTCCAGCCGCCAAGGTAAACCAAGCTGCCTGTTGGATTGGCAACAATGCTAAAAGCACGGTCATTGGAACCGGGGGTTGGGTCAATGCTCAGGTTATCGAGCAGATTGCCGCTCACAGCATCGAGGATGCTGACCATGATTTGCGCTTCTGGTCCCGAATCACCGCCGCCACCAGCCACAAAGACACGGTTTCCGACCACAGTCACACTCGAGGCAGTGGTTGCGCCATTCATTTGGTTGCGCCAATGAGGTCGCCATGCTTTGCTCCAGAGTAAATCACCATTTCTACTGAGTTTCATCACCACTTGGCTTTGAGGTTCGGCATTACCCGCCCAAGCCGATTCGCTGACCGCATAGATGCTGTCTTCGCGGTCAATGGCAATGCTGCGGCTGCTCGAGCCATAATCACCATCTAGACAGCGCAGAGGTGAGTCTGAGCCTTTTGTGCCAATGTTCTTTGCCCAGAGCAGTTCACCACTTGGCGAGACTTTACTAATGAGTACATCGCCATAAAACGAATCCACAAAACTTCTCGAGATACCTGCGGTGATTGCGTTGCCTACCGAATCCAAGACCATGCCGTTCATAGTGTCATTGGCGTTTCCACCCCAGACCCTCTCAAGGGTTGGTTTTGGAGCGGTGCTTTGCGCCACCGCGAAAATACCAATTGTCAGACCTACAGCCACCATTTGCCATGTTTTTTTCATGCTCATTCCTCCGAGAATCAGTATCGGGAAATGGTGTTATGCGGGTGTTATGCAGATTTGGGGAAAATTTCCTCAAACGCACTGAGCTTTTTGGTTTTTACTTCTCCAAGCGAGGCGAGGATGTCTTTGAGCAATCGTTTTTGTGGTGGACTTGGTCGGTTTTCTAAGAGTAAATGCGAGAGTTGCCATGCTCGAGTGTGGTTTTGCATGTTCTGCTCGAGTTGAATCAGTACGATCAAGCTTAAATTGGTTTGTGGTGTGACATTTAGAGCATGAGCCACCGCTAAACTTCGCAAAGCGGATTCTTTAGCTTTCTCGAGTTGTCCTAAATCTTTTAATGTCAAAGCCAGTCCACGCCAAGCTATGATTTCAACATAACCATGTCCCATTTTCTGGCAGCGTTCAATTGACACCCCAAAACCAAGCTCGGCTTTTTGTATCTGCCCTTCGCGGCGGTCAAGGTCGGCAAGTTGACTCAGAACCAGTGTTTGTCCAAAATCATCACCGATGTTCTGGGTAAGTTGTAAACAAGCTCCAAACAACACCCGAGCGCTTTCAAACTCGAGCAGCTCTTTTTTCGCATCACCTAAGTTGAGTTGGGCAATAAACATGGCTCGAGGTTGATTGGTTTTGCGGCGTAACTCGAGGCTTTCACGGTGGTACTCAACGGCAGTTTTGGGGTGACCTTGGTTAAAAGCAATCAATCCGAGGGTGTTGAGGATTCGAGCCATTGCCGTATCGTCCGCTTGGGCTCGAGCCACCTCAAGAGCCAGTTTTAGATGCCCGTTGGCTGACTTAAATTTCCCAAGGGCTTCGTCCACATTGCCAAGTTGATACCAACAATGCGCCACGCCACGCTGATTGCCCAATGTTTGGTAAATTCCGAGCGCCATGCCCAAGGTCTTTTGAACTTGAGGGTACAGACCTAAGCGAAATTCTGCCCAAGCCAAACGCACCAGCATCAAGGCATGGGCTTTGGGGTCAGATTGCACGACTGGCACGGCTGCCAAAAATCGCTGCCTTGCTTCAAAGAACAAGCCTCGTAAATCAAAATACGTCGAGAACGCCATACATGCTCCGCCCAAAAGATCACTGCTTTGCTGCAAAACCGCTTCATCCCAAGCGGTTCGTAGGTTTTCGATTTCTAGTCCAACCACCGCTAAGTGGGTTTTGGGGTCTTGCTCGAGGACTGTCTCGAGTGAGCCTAACCAATGTAGGTAATACTCGGCGTGCAGGGTCTTGGCGTTTGGGTTGGGCATGTTTTTCAGTGCAGCTTGACGAATCAGTTTGAGCATCCCAAAACGCCCATGTTCGACCTTCAAGAGCGAAGCCCTGACCAATACTGCCAAATCAGGCAACGTTGCCCCAGCCAATGCCAAGGCTGCTTCGGAGGTAAACCCGCCGACACAGACCGCTAAGGTACTGAACTTTTGGCGTAACTCAAATGATAATCTGCGCCAAGAACCCAAAAAAACTCTGCGCCAATCAAGTAAATCCGTGTCTGTCTCGAGCGCCGTAGCAAGACCAGACAAACTGAGGGTACGGGTCCAAGTTGCAGCCAACTCGAGGGCGAGTGGCATTCCGTCCAAAATTTGAACAATTTTTTCTATGGCTGACCAGTCTGGCTCGAGGTCAGGATTTTGTTTTTTACTGCGTTCCAAAAATAAGTCCATTGCCACTCGAGACTCCAAACCATGCAAGGTGTAAATCTGCTCGAGTGGAACGTCTAGGGCTTCTCTGGAGGTAACAATCAAACGCGCACCAGTCTCGAGTAAGTCAGCAATCAACTCGGTTTCGGGTAGTAGCTGCTCGTAATTATCCAAAAGGATTGGAGTGTCCAAGTTACGAACATGGTTGAGAAGTTGCGCTTTAGCATCCTGATGGGCAGCAAAACGCAATCCTAAACCATCGGCAAGTGCCACCAACAAAGCACTGGGCTGACTGACATTCTCGAGCTTAATCACAATGGCATCAGGGCAGAGTTCTTTTGCCAATCTGGTTTTCCCAACCCCACCAAAACCCGTAAGGGTTAGCAAACGTGTCTCAGGGTTATCCAGCAATTGGCGCAAAGCAGCTAATTCTTGGTCACGTCCAAAGAATCTGGGGGCAATGATGCGCTCAGGAATTGGACGCTCCAGAACACTTGGTTGAACTTGCACCCGCTCGAGCAGAGAAACCAACTCGAGGGTGCGAGTCGTTGGGCTTAACCCAACTTCTTGGCGCAATGTTCCAGCAAAAGCCTCAAACGCCGCCAAACCACGCCCCAAGTGCTGAGATTGCTGACTGGCAAGCAGCAGCAGTTGCAACGCATCCTCGGCTAAAGGCTCAAAATCCAAGACCCGCTCGAGCAGCTCAATGGCTTTGGTAGCCTGACCACGCATCAAGAATTGGTCTGCCGTCTCGAGTGCCAAGGCTCGCCATAGGCGCAGAGTGTCGTGACGCTCACCCTCGAGCCAAGCCATAAACTCTGGGGCTTCCGGCAGATTCCACGAAGTCAACACCGTGGGAGTCACCTCGAGCGCTTGGCTTTGACGCATTGCCACGGCTTTTCGCCACTCGAGCAAATCACATGTTCCAAGAAACTCAAGGGGGGCGGCACTGCGCGAATCATCTCGAGGAACACAAGCACCGATTGGCAATTGACTAATGCGGTGCAATAACTGGCGCAAATTACGCCGAGCCTCGAGTTCAGGCGTATCGAGCCAAAATAATGCACTGAGTTCCGAGCGTTGCACAGGACAAGCTTGCAAAGCCAAATACGCCAGAAGCGCACCACGCTTATCAAAAGGAAACGCCACGATTTGATTGTCCAGCAGCACCCTGCCAGCACCAAGCAACTCGAGACGAACCATGGGGTAGTTTAGCCCAATTTGGCAAATGGTTCGTTAGCCCAATTTGGCAAATGGTTCGTTAGCCCAATTCGGCTCGAGGTGGCTCAGGTAATTTTAAGGTGATGTACCAAGCTGGAATGAGGAGCGCAATCGTGGTCAGCATGGCGACTTGCGGGCTGGTGGCTTCGGCGAGTTCTGCCACGAGTTTGTACAGCACGCCAGCCGTTCCCCAACTAAAGCCCATCATCAAAGCGCTGGTGGTGGCGGTTTTACCGGGTGCAAATTCTTGTGCAGCAACCACAGCAACAGGAATCGTGGCGTTGGCTAGTGCGCCAGTGGCAAAACACAGCAAGTAAAATGGAATCAAGCCAATACTCGAGGGACTCGAGAATACCAAGCCAACAAAAAGTGGAATGAGCAGCAGCACACTCGAGCGCAAAACGGTGGTGCGCCCAACCCGATCTGAGATTTGTCCACCAACAATTCCACCAATCGCACTGGCGATGGAGAGCATAAACAGCGAACCAGCAATCACCCAATCGGATTCTTTGCCTTTGAGAACAAATGGCAACAAGCTGGCATACGTCACGGTGCTGAGCGAACGCAGCACACCCATTGCCCAGAGGCTACGAATTGGACCTTGGAATAACTCGAGGTAATCACGCAGTGCCACGGGTTTGCTCGAGACTCGGCTGCTTGGTGTGACCATGAATGAAATCGCGCCCATGATGATTCCGAGTGGCATCAGCCAAATAATGCCGTGCAGTCCAAGTGCTGTGGCGGTGAGTGGTCCGAGCGCCAAGCCTGCTGTGCCACCAGCACTGAAGATGCTGGCATACAAGCCGCGTTTCTCGAGTTGACTGTTTTGCGCTACATAAGCCGCGCCGCTTGGGTGAAAGACCGCGCTGCCAATCCCACCAAGTACAATCAGCATGGCGACCAGAAAAAACGAGGGTGCGTATCCAATGAGTGTCATGCCAAGTGCAGCTAAAACAGGACCTGCCGCTGCCAGCCATTTACGATCTACCCGATCACCCAATGCCCCAAAAAGCGGCTGTGAGACACTGCCGACAAAAGATAAAATGGCGACCAGTGTTCCCGTGTCGCCCAAAGTGACACTGAATTTCTCAGTGAGTGCAGGTTGAAGTGGTGTTAGTAAACTGGTGAAGTTATCGTTGATAAAGTGACTGGCGGTCATGACTGCCACGATGGTTGTTCCGGATGCGGCTGATAGTTTCACACTTGAGGATTGCACACCATTACTTTACGCCTCGAAGTACTTGGTTGGCTGTAGGCTAAAATGCTTGGCTCGAGAAATAAGTCTGTACTACAGTTCAAATGCGATGCAACAGTGTTTGTTTCTGCTGGCTGAACTTAGTAAACTGAGGCTTACTAAAAATATAGGAGAGGGGTTGAGAGATGAGTTTTTTTCTAAAGATCTCAAAAGGGATTGATTGGTTCAACGAATGGGTCGGTGTTGCGATGTACTGGCTGTGCCTTGCCATGTCCTTGATAGCTGCTTATAACGCGATTGTTCGTTGGGTCGGCGGTATTTTTAAGTGGCAACTCGCCAGTAATACCTTTATCGAATTGCAATGGTATCTCTTTGGAATTATGTTTTTACTCGGTGCGTCTTATGTGCTTAAGCGCAACGGTCATGTGCGAATAGACTTGCTTTTTGGTAAATACTCGCCGCGCACCCAATCTTGGGTAGATGTCATTGGTTTTTTTCTGGCATTCGCACCATTTTATGGTTTTATGACCTACACCACCTTTCACTTCGCCCAAAAATCATGGCAGACCATGGAGATGTCCCCCGACCCCGGTGGATTGCCGTTTTACCCGATTAAAACCATCATTCCGATTGCTTTTGCACTGCTCTTGGTACAAGGCATCTCGGAATTGATTAAACGCATCGCGCACTTAATGGGCAACGAAGAATACGCACCCGGGCATTTCCAAAGCTCGAGAGAGGAGCTATAAATGGAGTGGATGGGTCCTGCAATGTTCGCCAGCCTAATCATCTTGCTGCTGATTGGTTATCCAGTGGCATTTACCTTGGGCGGCATTGCCATGCTTTGGATTGCAGTTGGGCAACTGATTGGTGCGCCCGGGGTTGAATGGGTTGCCCTCGAGAGTATGCAGTTTCGTGTCTTTGGGATTATTCAAAATCAGAACCTCCTAGCCATACCTTTCTTTACGCTCATGGGAACAATCCTAGATAAATCTGGGCTTGCCGAGGACATGCTCGAGACGATTGGTATGCTCTTTGGTCGCACCAGAGGCGGCATTGCTTACGCCGTGATTCTGGTCGGTGCGATTCTAGGTGCAATTACAGGTGTGGTGGCTGCCAGTGTGGTTTCAATGGCACTGATTAGCATTCCAATTATGCTCAAGTACGGTTATAACAAGCGCTTAATCACGGGAACAATCGCGGCTTCAGCAACCCTGACTCAAGTCATTCCGCCCAGTTTGGTGCTGATTGTGCTTGCCGATGCTTTGCGAATTGGCTACCCAGAAGTCAGTGTCGGCGACATGTACAAAGGCGCGTTTATTCCGGGCTTTATGCTGACCGGTTTATACATGCTTTATGTGCTTGCTCTGACGATTTGGAAGCCAGCCGATGTGCCAGCTCTGCCTCCAGAAGCGATTAAGTTTAAGGGCATGGAATTGTTCAAGAAAACCATGGTTTCGGCTGTGCCACCGATTGCCCTGATTTTTGTGGTGCTAGGAACAACCTTTATGGGCATTGCTACGCCAACCGAGGGCGGCGCGATGGGCGTGGTTGGCGCAATTATTCTGACGCTTTGGAAAAAAACCTTTACTTGGAAAATGTTAGTGGATGCCATCGAAGGAGCAACCCGAATCACAGCTTTGGTTTGCTTTATTTTGCTGGGTTCAAACGCCTTTAACCTTGTTTTTGAACTGGTTGGTGGCGCTGAATGGCTCGAGCATTTCTTTGATAACCTGCCCGGTGGTGTGGTTGGCTTTTTGATTGTTGCCAACCTTGCTTGTTTTTTCCTGGCGTTTTTCCTCGAGTTCTTTGAGATCAGCTTTATTGTTATTCCGCTGCTGGCACCTGTGGCATATAGCCTTGGCATAGATGCGGTCTGGTTTGGCGTGATGCTCTCGGTCAACATGCAAACCAGTTTCATGCACCCACCATTTGGTTTTGCATTGTTTTTCTTACGAGGTTGCGCCCCGCCTGAAATATCCTCGAGTGATATTTATATCGGAGCAATTCCATATGTGATATTGCAACTGATTGGCACTGCGATTGTTGCTTCATTCCCGATTCTGACCAGTACCGTGGTCTTTGATTGGGCATTTGGTACTGTACCGGGTTGGCTGACCAGCATCGGCATTACCATTGGCTTTATTGCAGCTGTGGTCTTTGCCAGCCGCATCGGCGATTGGCGCATGGCTCGAGCCAATAAAACAGCTTAACTGACTACAAAGCGTTCAAGACCCGAGCCTCAAGCCCGGATAATTCCCGCTTGGCTCGAGGGAAAATTCCGTGTGCGTCGTGTAACTCGAGCCTCGGGTCGAGGTCATGTGAAACAAGTGTTCCCCAACTTGGTTGATTTCCCCAAAATTCGGCTCTCAAGTACCAATGATCCAAGTGCTTGTACGCCACAGCGTAAGCCGCGCCGAGTTCACGAAGCACCGAGAAAGTCGCATGACCTGCACTGACTTGTTCCTCGAGCCGATGCACAGCTACCCGTGGGCGCAGGCGAAGAATGGCACTATTGATGCGTACCCGCCGGTTTAAGCTCGAGTCTGATCCAATCACCAACCGCACTGCGTCGTACCCCGCGACGTTTTTCACGACCCGTCCGCCAACACCGACTTGACCATGCGCCGCTGTGTAAGTCAAACCAAGCACATCTTTGCGAACAGGTGGTATCTCGAGCTGTCCAACGCCGCCAGAAAGCAGCCAATCCTCGAGGGTGATACCAAGTCGCGGAGCGCGGTATTGCAAGCCTTGAGGCAGGGCATCTTCGAGTTCAAGTAAGGTGGTGCTGCCTGAACAAATTGCGTATTGGTCTTCGGCAAAAATTTCGATCATGACAAAAACACTTTCTGCACTTCGAGTTGCAAATCGGGCAAAACAGATGGCGAGAGCTTGCCTGCGCCGTAGACTTTGCCCTCGAGGTCGGCGGGCGTAAAGACCCAAATCACCCGTCCTTCAGGTGAAACCACCCAGTATTCTTGTACGCCATGCTCGAGATAAAATTTCTTTTTGAGTTCAAAATCATGTTTATGCGAGGTTGGTGATACCACCTCAATCAACCAAACAGGCACGCCAACAATCCGTTTTTCTTCGATAATCGATAACTGCTCATTGCTCACGAAAATGACATCTGGTTGAGACGCCTCACCTTCGATAATCACATCAAGTGGTGCAAAAAAAACCCGTCCCAAAGGACGATTGAGTAACAATGACTTGATTGCCATGAAAACATTGCCAACAGAATCTTGATGATTGGGTTCGGGAGCGGGCGGCACAAATAATTCTCCTTCTAAAAATTCACGACTCGAGAGTGGCAACTCGAGAACCGCTTCTAGGGTCATGGGGGCAACTTGATTCATGGTTGGTAGTTTAGTACAAAAGCTTTAAACCTCAAAGGATTCAACTTCGGCTTTTAAGGTACTGGCTCGAGATTTGAGTTGATCCAAGTTGTTTTGCGTGACAGCAAAACGCTCGGTTTCAGCACGAATAAACCTGGTAAATGGCGCAATCGCATCGCGCAATCGCCCTTGGGCGCGTTCACCCTCGAGCGCATGTTCACGCAGCAGCACCTCGGCTAGGCGCTCTCGGGTTTGGGTAATTTTACTGGACAGTTCAGTTTTGGCTTGAGCGCGTTTGCGCGGCAGAATCAAAAACCCAACTCCTGCCACGGCAGCGCCCAATAAAATCCCAGTGAAATCTGCCAGCAGCGTGCCGAACACCCCAGCTAGTAATGCTCCTAAGCCTAAACCGCCAACGCTGGTTAAACCACCTTGAACCACGGCACTCGAGGCATCGGTTGCGAGTTGCCGCGCAAATTCGCCACCTTCAAAACGCTGAATTTCGGCTGTGGCAGCCGAGCCTAGGCGCTCGAGCAAACCTTGGCGGTCATAATCAAATTGCGCCCCACGCACCAATGCAGCTCTGGTTTCATCGGCTTGCCCTCTGGTGGATAAGAGTTGCACCGTGTCATTCCAGAATTTCACGTTGCGCTCGAGAAACCTGTCTATGATGTCTGAAACCCGCCGCTCGAGTTGTTGCGGTGCGTCTATCACCACTTCGCGTTCAAAGCGACCACGAATTTTGTCTGAATTCAGGAGCTGCAAAGTCTTTGAAACGCGCAAGGTATCGTCTATAAAAAGCTCACCGCGTTTTTGCACCCCGTCCAACACCGCATAAACCGAGTTCAGTTGCGCCTCGAGTTGGGTTTTTAAGTCAGCTTGGTGCTGCTCGAACTCGTTTTCAATATCAGCAAGCAATTTGGTATCAGCAGCCAGTAAATCTTGGCTGGCTCTAACTCGAGCCTCGGCGCGGGTTAGTAATTGACTTGCCACACCAAGCGGCGAGAGCAGTTTTAAGCGCACCCGACTTTGTTCACCAAGTACTTGGCGCAGATGCTGCTCGAGGGCTTCAAAACCTGTGTCGTGATGTTCGCGCTTAAAGCGCCGTGCTGAAACCATAAACATCGGTGGGGTTTCACCCAAGGTTGCCAAGGCATTTTGTTTCACAAATTCATAGACTGTATCAAAATCAGCCTGAGTCTCGAGCAAATCCACTTTGTTGACGACCATCACCACTTTGCGTGACCAGGCTTTGGCAAGGGTTAAAAACTGACGCTCGGACTCGGAAAAAGGACGGTCAGCACTGGTCAGAAACAACAATAAATCCGCCCGTGGCAAAAACCCTTCGGTGATGATTTGATGCTGCCGAATCACTGCGTTTGTTCCCGGGGTATCCACCAATGCCACGCCCTCGAGAAACGTAAACGGCAATTCGCGCCGCACCACAAAAGCATCCTGCAACGGTTCGTAAGGAGTGACCAAATCGCGTTGACCATGCACCAGAATTTGCACCTTATCAGTCGTCGGCGTTACCCCCTCGAGCAGCGCCTCACCGCCGAGCAGGGCATTGAGGAGCGAAGACTTACCTGAATTAAATTCACCAGCCACGACCAGCAAAAAACTCTGCTCCAGACCTGTCGCAGCCGCTCTGGCATCACGCATTTCATTTTCTGGCGAAAGACCGGCGCTTAAAACTTCACGTAAATCGCCCAGAAAAGCACGATGCAGATTTAAGCGCTCGAGAACACGGGGGTTTAGCAAGTTCATCAAGGCAAAAGCATAGCAGAAAGGGCTGTGAGCTGTGAGGTGAAAGAGAAAAGGCAAAAGGTAAAAGCAAAAACCTGCATTTCTTTCCTCTTTCTTCTAAATCTACTGTTTTCTATGGTTGTCCAGTTCGCGTCATCAGGTTATCTCTTTCCTCTTCTTTTCTCTGCCCTATCGTCTCTGGCATACAAAGTTTAGACTTTCATTCTTGATACCTTCGTGGAATACAATGCTTTTGCATTAAGGTATACAGACAGCGCTTACGATTGTAGGTTGCTACACCAAAACACCTGAGCATTGCCTGAGAATACCCAATTATCGTGTCGTAGACTGAATTCTGATTGTTGTGTTGGGCTTGGTTCTTAGCGGCTTGGTTTGGGTACACTTCGTCTCGAGGTAAAACTTATGAAAAAATTCTTAGCACTTGGACTGACCGCCATCATGATCTCGACTGTCGCTGCACAAACCGCACCAGGTACCATTGTGGATGTTGCCGCCGGTAACAGCTCCTTTGCAACCTTGGTGGCTGCTGTGAAAGCTGGCGACTTGGTCGGTACGCTCTCCGGACCCGGACCGTTCACGGTTTTTGCTCCAACCAACGAAGCCTTCGCTAAACTCCCAGCAGGCACAGTTGAAACACTCTTGAAACCAGAGAACAAAGCTGCTTTGGTTAAAGTCCTGACCTACCATGTGGTTGCAGGTAATGTCATGGCTAAAGACGTGGTCGGTTTGAACCGCCAAAAAGTCAAGACCGTCCAAGGTGGCGAATTGACCATCTACGTACTTGCTGGAGGCGTTTCCTTGGTTGACGAATCCAAGCGTTTAACCCGCGTTATTGCCACCGACGTAGCTGCCAGCAATGGTGTAATTCACGTTATCAACAACGTTCTCTTGCCAAAGTAAAACTGATTTGCTCAAAAACACCTCTCGAGCCTCGAGAGGTGTTTTTTGTTGTTTGTGCAACCATCTTTAGACTTGGCAGACCAAACGCTGACAAAACAGACAGATTTTGTGTAGAAATCCACATCAAACCAAACTTACTGTATTTTTATATACCAAGTTTGATAAGCAAAACCTAAGATGAGAAAAACATCGTATCATGCGCTATTTTTTGGATGTTAAGTTTTTCTTAGTGATCTTCTCGAGCAAGCCCTAAAGTATTCATCGGAGGTTACACCCATGAAAAAGTTTTTTGCTCTTGGTCTTACTGTCGCTATGCTCTCAACCGTCGTTGCACAAACCTCACCCGGTACAATCGTAGATGTTGCCGCAGGTAACAGCACTTTTGGTACGCTGGTGGCTGCGGTTAAAGCAGCCGATTTGGTTGGAACTCTGTCTGGCAAAGGACCATTTACGGTATTTGCCCCAACCAATGAAGCCTTTGCGAAGCTCCCCGCTGGTACAGTGGATAATCTGCTCAAACCAGAAAACAAAGCCGCGTTGGTCAAAGTCCTGACCTACCATGTTGTGGCTGGCAATGTTATGGCAAAAGATGTGGTTGGCTTAAATGGCAAGAAAGTCAAAACCGTTCAAGGTGGTGAACTGACCGTGATTGTGCTGGATAGCGGTGTTGGTCTGCTCGACGAAATGGATCGGTTCACTCGAGTTACTGCTACCGATGTGGCAGCCAGCAATGGTGTGATTCATGTGATCAACAATGTCCTCATGCCCAAATAAACCAAAAGCCCACTTGCATATCCCTCGAGCTTCGGGGGATATTTTGCTGTGTGCTGATTGAACTCCAAAAAGTGAGCTTGGAACTTGGTCATCGGATGCTGCTCGAGGATGTTTCCTTGGCGATTGAGAAAAATTCAGTGCTGCAAATCTGCGGTGCAAATGGCTCGGGCAAAAGCACGCTGCTTAAACTTTTGGCAGGTCAGCATTGGCACTCGAGCGGCACACGCACTTATTTTTTCACCGATCCGCCACGTAGTAGCCCAATCGGAGCCAAAGAACAGATTGCTTTGGTCAGCCCAGAACTCCAAGAGCGTTACCAACGCCTTGGGCATGACCGTTTAGCGCTTGAAGTGCTTGAAACCGGTTTTATGCAAACCGATTTTTTAAACCAGCCACTCGAGCCACATCAGCAAACCGAGGTGCAAAATCTGGCTCGAGCTTTGCAGATTTCGCATTTGCTCGAGCAATCTTTTATTGAACTTTCCAAAGGTCAAATGCGCCAAGTACTGCTGGCGCGAGCTTTGCTAGTGAAGCCACGATTGCTATTGCTGGACGAATTTTTCAGTGGTGTGGACGCAGTTTCCAAAGAACGCTTAAAAGCCATGGTGCGTCGCTACCTCGAATCTGGCGGGTCTTTGGTGTACACCACCCACAGGCAAGAAGCGGGTTTTGCGGCACAAGAAAAACAGCTTTGGCTCGAGAATGGGAAAATACATAGAGGAAAGAGAAATTGGGAAAGAGGAAAGCCAAAGGGCAAAAGTTTAAGGTCGAAGGTCGAAAGTCAAAAACCCAAGGGCAAAAATAGGGGAGAGGTTCTGCTCGAGGTTGAAGATGCTTTTGTTTGGCTAGGTCAGCCTCGGGATGATGCCACGGCAATGGATGGAAACGCAGCCAGTGAACGCAAATTGGTACTCAAGAACATTCAATTCACACTTTCTCGAGGTTTGCATTGGTTGGTCACTGGGCATAATGGCGCAGGGAAAAGTACCTTTGCTAAGTTGCTGTGCGGCGATGTTGCGCCAGCCGTGGGCGGTTTGGTGCGCTGGTTTGGCAAGACCAACTTGCCAATTTGGGAACGCCATAGGCGAATTGCTTTAGTCTCCAGCGATCTTCAAGCCTGGCATCGGGTGGATGCCACAGGATTTGAAATTGTAGCCAGTGGTTTTGTCGGCGGAATTGGTTGGCATCATCAACTCGAGCCAGTTCAGATTGCTCAAGTTCATATGATCCTGAGCGCCTTCGAGATTGAGTTTTTAGCTGAACGAAACGCCTTATATGCTTCTCAAGGTGAACTCAGAAAACTCCTTTTGGCACGAGCGCTTGTGACACAACCAGAAATCATGATTTTAGACGAAGCCTTTGATTACTTGGATGCACCCTCGAGAGCCTTGGTTTGGAATGTCCTCGAGCAGCAAGGCATCACACTGCTGGTAATTGCCCACCGCGACGAAGACCATCCGCCATTTGAAGCACAGCACCTCGAGCTTCGAGCGGGAGAACAAGTTAAAAAAGAGCTTCTAGCTTTTTAACATGACTTGTTCCTCAAATGACCCAGACGCTTCGCGTCACCTAGGCTATCTCTTTCCTCTTTCCTCTTATTCTCTCGCCGCCAGCGCTGCTCCTATCACTCCGGCATCACTGCCCAAGACTGCTTTTTGAATCACTGGCACAGCAAAACCTTTGGCTTCGGCTTCGGCAACGGCTCTGATTTTGCCTAAAAAGAACTCACCAACATCAGATACCCCACCACCAAGCACGAAGACTTCGGGGTCGAGGTTCTTTTGTAAATCGGCAATGGCACAACCAATGTAACGTGCGGCTTGATCCACGATTTTCACAGCTCGGAAATCACCTTCTTGCGCTAAGTGAAATAGCTCTCGGGTGTCAATCGGTCGGGCATATGCGTAACTGGCATCTCGAGCCATGGCAGTACCGCTGGCGACTGCTTCGAGCGCCCCTGAAACGCCACTGCCAGCAATCACACCGCCGGGCAGGGCAATCACATGCCCAATTTCACCAGCAATGCCATTTGCACCTCGCCAGACACGATTGTTGATGATGATGCCACCACCAATGCCAGTCGAAATGGTAATAAAGTAACTCGAGCTTGCGCCTTGTCCCGCGCCATACGTATGTTCGGCAAGCCCTGCGGCGTTGGCATCATTCTCGAGTTCAATATGTAACCCTAGTCCAGCTTGGAGTTTAGCCACCACAGGTGCGTTGACAATGCCATTGATGTTTGGAGCGAATTTAATTTCGCCTTTTTTGAAATCCAGTGGTCCTGGTACGCCCACACCTACCCGACTGGCGGGAGCAGTTTTCAGGACTTCTTTGGCAGCTTCAATCATGGCTGCAAAAACGTTTTCAGCACCGTCCTTTGGTGTAGGAACAACCACTTTGGCAATGATTTTGCCGTCCTGAACAGCTGCTGCTGCAATTTTTGTGCCGCCGAGGTCAATTCCAATCAGTGTTTCCATGGGCTTAGATTAACATGCAAGCTATTCGTTTTCTCGAGTCGAAGCTGTAAACGATTGCAAGGCTCGCAAAAGAAAGCGGACATTAAGCGGGAGGTCTCAATGTCCGAGAGCAATCATGAGGTCTTACCTAAGGTTAGTGTCAAGACAATTTTTTTACATTCCTGACGTTATTTTCTATGAGTAAACTCGAGTCCAGACTTTGAACCGCTTACGCTTGCCCTGCGCTGCCCAAGACTTGCATTCGGTGGGCTGAAATCTCCTTCATCATCTCTTTGGCAGGCGTGAGGATTTTACGTGGGTCAAATTCGGCAGGGTTTTTTAACAACACTTCACGCACGGCTGTAGTGAATGCCAAGCGCAAATCGGTGTCAATGTTCACCTTGGCAATGCCATATTGGGTACTGCGTTTGAGGTCATCATCGTGGATACCAGCCGCTTCGCCAATTTCGCCACCAGAAGCCTTAAAACGATCAGTCAGCCACTGCGGAACGCCGCTCGCACCGTGCATCACCAAAGGGATTGGGGTTAGCGCTGCGATTTTTTCGATTCGGGCATGGTCTATAAATGGTCTGCCTTTGCCCTTATACGCGCCGTGACTTGTTCCAATCGCTATTGCCAAGTAATCCACACCAGTCAGTTCAATAAACCGCGCGGCTTCTTCGGGGTCGGTCAAAAACGCATCTTCAGCCGAGACATTGACATGCTCTTCGATGCCACCCAAGCGCCCCAGTTCGGCTTCGACCGTCACACCATGGGCATGGGCGTACTCGACCACTTCTTTGGTGATTCGCACATTTTCTTCAAATGGGTCATGTGAAGCATCAATCATTACACTGGTAAAACCAGCCGCAATCGCACTTTTACAAATTTCTAAGCTCGAGCCGTGATCCTGATGAATCGCCACTGGTACGGTTACACGACTTGCCATATCAGCAATCAAATGTGCCAGATTCTCTGTGCCAGCGTACTTACGCGCCCCTTCGGAAATTTGCAAAATCACGGGGCTACGCAGTTTCTCGGCTGTCTCGAGAATCGCTTGAGTAAACTCTAAATTGTTGGTATTAAAAGCTCCAACGCCGTACTTACCTGCACGGGCTGCCGATAAAATTGCTCCACCAGTCACTAAGGGCATGAATAACCTCCGATAAAAGTAACCTCGAGTCTCGAGGCACATGCGCCTATCGTAACCCAAAATAAAACTTAAACCCAGTCTAAACGCAATCCACTCGAGCCTGCCACCAAAGTCTTGGTTGAATCCAAATGAACTTTCATTGTTGAAATGCCATTTGCGCTCGAGACTTGCAGATGCAATCCTTTGCATCAAAGGTTATGATGCACGCAAATGAACTCGAGTTTTGTAGGCTTAACCGCGCTTGGCATGTATGTGCCAAAAGAAATCGTAACCAACGACGACCTCGCACAGCGCGGCGTAGAAACATCGGATGAATGGATTCAGTCGCGTACTGGCATCAAAGAAAGGCGTTTTGCTAAGCCAGACGAGTTCACCAGCCACCTCTGCATTGGCGCAGTGCAGAACCTGATAGACCGCTATGGAAAAGATGTACTCGAGGGTGTAGATATGGTGATTGTTGCCACCAGCACCCCAGATGCGTTGTTTCCTCAAACCGCTGCGTTGGTGCAAAACCACTTTAACCTCGAGGCTGGGGCTTTTGATTTGCTGGCGGCTTGCCCGGGCTGGTTGTATGCCCTTTCAGCGGCTGCCGCGTACACCAAAAGTGGGATTCGCAAAAAAGTCCTTGCGATTGGCGCGGAATCCCTGACCAAAATCCTTGATTGGTCTGATCGAACCACGTTGGTGCTGTTTGGCGATGGTGCATGTGCTGGTATTGTCGAAGCCGTACCAGAAGGTTATGGTTTTCAGAGTTTTGTGCTTGGCACAGACGGAGCTGGTGGCAAGCACCTGAACATGCGCTGCATTGGTAAAACCCTGCCCGATGGCAACCCGCTTTCGGAAATGATTTCAATGAACGGACGCGAAGTCTTTAAGTTCGCTGTTCGAGTGATGCACACTGCCACTAAACAAGCCGTGGAAGAAGCAGGTCTCGAGTTAAACGACATTGCACAATTTATTCCGCATCAAGCCAATTACCGAATCATAGATGCCGCTCGTGAATACCTCGAGTTACCCGAAGACCGCGTGGTTGCCAATGTGGACAAGTACGGCAATACCAGTGCTGCCAGCATTGGCTTAGCCATGCGAGAAGCCATAGACGATGGGCGCATCAAACACGGTGATAACCTTTTATTGGTCACATTTGGAGCTGGTTTGACATGGGCTGCCAGTGTGCTGCGTTGGTACGAGAAAAAGTAGCTCGCAATTTTCATCTTTTTAAACTAGAATTTTTCTATGGCTATTCATGCTGATACCAAAGTGGCTGACTTAACCGTAGCTGAATTGCGTGCTGTCATTCGAGAAGAAGTGCATCACATGATGGATGGCTTTGATCCTGATGCTGGTTTGACGTTAAGTGATGAAGTGATTGCTGTTTTGTCCCAACCCGTAGACCGAAGCAAGTGCGTTAGCATCGAGGAAATGGCAGCTCAACTCGGTTTCAAATGGTGAGATTGCAACTGATTTTTTCGCCGTTAGCAGAGGCTCATTTTGCCCAACTCGAGGAGAAAATGCGTCAGCGTGTAGTGGATAAATTACGGTTTTTCCTCGAGAGTCATGCTGTACCAGAGGCGTTGGAAGGAAACTTGGCTGGTTTCTACAAGCTGCGGGTCGGTGATTTCCGAATTCTTTATGAATTGCCCGATGCTCAAACCATGAAAGTGCGTTTGATTGGTCATCGCAAAGTGGTTTACACAGAACTGGCTCGAGAATTATACTCATAATTTTCATCTATTTTGCCCTACACTGCTGCGGTTGCCATCAGGTGGATGGCTGTACACGCAAAGATAAAATTGCGTTGGGTCGCGCAAAGACGGGATGGTTCTGGGTTAAGCGCGAAATAGGCGAAGGTGTTAGAGAGAAGTTCTCTCGAGAAACGTCCTAAGTAGCGACCCGGAAAGGAACCACCCATGTTTACGGATTATCCGTTGTCTCCTGCTGTCGTATCATCCCTAGCCGCCCGAGGCATCACCGTCCCCACGCCAATTCAAGAGCAATCCCTGCCTTTTTCACTCGAGGGACGCGATATTCTAGGTCGCGCTCGGACTGGAACTGGTAAAACACTGGCGTTTGCTTTGCCAATTGTCACCCGCCTCGAGCCGAGCCGCCAAAAAGGGCGTTTGCCACGGGCTTTGATTCTTGCTCCAACCCGCGAGCTTGCCAAGCAAACTGCCAAGGAATTTGAGCAACTCGGTGTTCTCGAGGTTCAAGAATTCTACGGTGGTACAAGCTACGCCAGCCAAGAACGCGCCATTCGTTTTGGTGTGGATGTGATTGTTGGTACACCCGGACGCATCCAGGATCATTTGGATCGCGGCAATTTGGATTTGTCGCAACTCGAGTTTGTGGTGCTGGACGAAGCCGATGAAATGCTCTCGATGGGCTTCCAAGAACAAGTCGAAAAAATCCTCGAGTCAGCCCCACCCGAACGCCAAACGATGTTGTTTAGCGCCACCATGCCTCGTTGGGTTGAACGCTTGGCTGCCAAGCACCAACAAAATGCTGCGAAAATTGACTTGGTCGAAAACGCTTCGTCAGTCCAAAGCAGCACCGTGATTCACCACAGCATCAAAATTCAACCAGCTCAACGCACACGGGTTCTAGCCGATATGCTGACCGTGCTTGCGCCCGAGCGCACGATTATTTTCACCCGCACCAAGCGCGATTGCGACGAACTCGCTCTCGAGTTGATTCACCGTGGTTTTGAAGCCGAAGCGATTCACGGCGACCTTGCCCAAAGCCAACGAGAACGGGTTTTGGATGGTTTCCGCGCTGGTCGCAGCCGAGTTTTGGTGGCTACCGATGTCGCGGCTCGAGGGATTGATATTCCAGACATTGAACTCGTGGTGCAGCACCACTTCCCACATGATACCGAAAGCTATGTTCATCGCTCTGGACGCACTGGACGGGCTGGACGCAGTGGCAAAGCGATAGTCCTTTACACCCAACGCGAGGAACGCGATCTTCGCAACCTCGAGCGTGTGATTGGCAATCGTTTCAGCCCACTTGAAGCGCCAAGCCCCAACGAAGTTCGCACCGCCGCAGCACGTCATGCAGCCAACGAGCTGAACCGCATTCCAGTTGAAGTGCTTGCCCCATTTCAACACGAAGCCGATAGACTGCTCGAGGAATTTGGTGCAGAAGCTCTGGCTCGAGCTTTAGCTGTGATTGCTGGTGTGACCCATGCGCCGAAGAAAGTCAGCTTGCTGACCGAAGAAGAGGGCTTAACCACCCTCGAGTTGCGCGGACAACGCCTCAGCATCCCACGCGCCGTTGCGATGATTGCCAAAGGCGCAAACATTCAAAGCAAAATCCTAGGCAAAATGCAGCCATTCCAAGATGGCATTTACGTGGATGTGCCAAACGATCTCGTGGCAAAACTGATTGCCCTCTCGCCGATTGAAGACTTGACCATCGAAGTGGCAACTGAACTTCGCGCCGAACCACAACAACGCCCCGAACGCCGTTACGATGACCGTGGCGGGCGTGGCGGGTTCAACAACCGCTATGCAAATGAACGCAGTGGTGGTGGCTACAGCAACGAACGCAGTGGCAATTACAGCCGTCCGCAGCAATCAGGTGGTTTCGGTGGCTCGAGAAGCGGCGGCGGTGGTGCGTACAAGTACCGTGATGACCGAGGCAATGCCCTGCCCCAAGGCAATGCTCAAACCCGCGCTCAAGCTGTGCAGAGTGGCGCTCGAGATGATCGCCCCAGTCCAATCAGCCGTGATGACCGTGGCGCGGGTAACTCGAGCCGCCGTGAATTCTCACCAGCCCCAAGGGAAGGCGGTTTTTCACGCGGTAAGCGATTTGAACGTCGCTAAATTCTAACGCAGCACTTAAAACCCTCGGTATTGACTCGAGGGTTTTTTCATATAATGTCATTCATGAAACGCACTAAAAAAAGCACCAGCCTCACCCCAGATGCGTTTCTCGAGGCGGTTCTGGACAGCGGAGGACTCGAGGATGGGGTTTTGGTGGCTCTCGAGGTGAAAGCCAAAGCCTTGCATGGGTTTCTCGAGCATCATCCTGAACTTCGAGAAGCTGCCCTATCCGAACTCGAGGAGCGCGAATTTGATACGTCCGAAAGCCGTTTTGGTTGGTTGCGCCCAAGCCTGAAATCCAAACCAGAATCCGAAGAAAACAGCAATTGGGCGCAGTACAGAGCGCTCCTCGAGGAAGAACCGAAGCTCGAGGCAGTGGCTAGTTTAGAACAAGCCAAAGCCCGCACCCATGATTTGGTCAGTCGGTTACAAAGCGAAAAACGCGCTAAGCTCGAGGAAAAACGCTTAAAGAAACCGATTTTAGATTGGGATTCCACTTTTGACTAAATTTTATTCGTCGGTTTCTTCGTCTTCAGGGGCATCCACATTGTTTTTCATGATTTCGCGCAAGACTGTCGTGGCAAAACTCCCTTTGGGTAAACTAAACTCGAGCCAATAACCATCTTCGGTGGCTTCTATAGAACTCTCCTCGAGTTTGATGCGGCTGATTCGTCTTGCGCCTTTGCGGTCAGCAAAATGCTGCCAATTCAAATCAAACATGGCTAGAACTTCGTTCTCGAGAAGTAGCGCTTCAGAGTGGGCTGCCATGATTTTTCGCCCATACAGCGGCGCGGTGCTGCTGATTTCAAGCGCCATCGCTCGAGCTGAATCGGTGACTTGGTCTTCGACCGTGAAAATTCCGCCTGTCTCGTGTTTTTTTGCCACATCGCCAAGCAGAACACTTTGAAAAATCCCTCGTTCGAGCCGCAAGCGCAAGTTGTGATTGAACAATAAACTCTGCAAACTCGAGATTAAAAAACGTTTGATTGAGATGCTCTCAGGTCCTTTCATGCGTCCATTCAAGACCAATTCCAAACCGCGCACTGCATTGCCGCCTGTGTTGCCAAAGCGCTGGCTGCCAAAGTAATTGGGAATGCCTGTTTGGCGTAAATGCTCGAGAATTGCCGTAGCTTCTTGAATTGCAGTTGGATTTGCACCGCGCACCCGCAAACGAAAGGTGTTGCCTCGGAGATGCCCCATGCCAAGTTTATTACCGTGTCGTGTGACCTCGAGAATGCGTGTCTCGGGCAGTTCAAACTGGGTTAGTTTAGACTCGAAACTGCTTGGAATTGAAATCCATTGGGTTGTGATTGCATGACGGTCTTTTAAGCCAGCCACACCAAAATCCTTAAAAGGAATCCGCAATTGCCGATGCAACTCGTCCACCACGAACTTGGTGGTATGCCCGCGTTTCTCGAGTCGAATATAGGTGTGGTCACCATTGCCGCTTGGCAGATAAGCAGGTTGCTCGAGAACCTGAAAATCCTCGAGTTCGGTGCGGATGCGTCCACCTGTACCGCTCAGGTGACTCGAGGCAAGCGGGAAATCATTCCAGTCAAAAACAAGTTTCATGGCGTTAGAATACCCTTATGCCGCTTAACGAACATTGGCTCTCGTTTGAAGTCCAAGGGCAACGCCTTCATGGGATGCTGCACCTGCCGCAGGCGGGCAACGCGCCGCACCCTTGTGTGCTTTTCCTACACGGCTTTACAGGCAATGCCCTCGAGCCGCACCGCTTGTTTATTTTGCAAGCTCGGCAACTGGCTGCGGCTGGCATCGCTGCTTTTCGCTTTGATTTTCGCGGCAGTGGTAATTCCGAAGGTGTATTTGAGGACATGACTCCAAGTCGTGAACTCGAGGATGCTCGAGCTGCGCTGCGTTTGCTCGAGACTCGCCCTGATGTGATTGACCGCTCCCGAATGGGAATTTTGGGTTTGAGCATGGGCGGTATGGTGAGTGCTTTAACGCTAGGGGTGGAAACCTTCAAGGCAGCATGCTTGTGGGCGCCAGCTGCGCCAAAAGTCTTACTGAACGAAATGAACACCTTAGAAAAAATCAGGGGCAGTTTCGCGGCGCAATTTGCTGGTGTGACTTTCCCACCAGGAATTGGTTTTAACGTAGATCGTCAGGTCATGGATTTTGGCGGGAATCCAGTCTCGGCAGCTTTTTTCGAGGATGCTTTACAAATTACGCCACTCGAGGATTGCAAAAAGCACAAGGGCGCAAGTTTGGTGGTGCATGGCAATGCCGACCCTGTTGTGCCGTGGACAGTTGGGCAAGAATACGCCAATGCGCTCAATTCCAAACTGCATTTGATAGACGGAGCGCTGCATACGTTTGAAACGATTCATCATCAGCAAGAAGCCCATGCTGTCACCCTCGAGTTTTTCAAACAGAACTTGTAGTCTTTATCTGTAACTTGCAAATTAACCAATCCATGTCAGAATGCTCAAGCGATGCGTTTGCTTGTTTTGGTTTTACTCTTTGGATTATTTGGCTGCACCAACGGCGGTCAAACCGTTGTGTTACAACCCGCAACACCACCAGCTGTCACCTCGAGCCAGACAGTAGCAACCTCCTCGAGCCAGACAGTAGCAACCTCCTCGAGCCAGACCGTCTCGAGGGTGGTCTTAACCCCAGCCAAGCCAATTGAAACTCCAGTTTCTTCTGCTTCGGTCAATGCGGCTGGGTGCGCCATACCACCAAGTTCAACTCAGTTCCTGAAACCCCCACCCATCCCCAAAGGCATCACGGGGAGGGTGGGTTTGTTCGTTGGGCGTTTTGCTCGAGGCACAAAGGATTTTAAGCTCGAGCAGGTCACATACCTGAATCCTCAAGGGCAGTTTCCTTTGGCGAGCAATTTTAAGACCAGTGTTCTATTTGAAGTCATGCGCGGCATAGACGCTGGCACGATCAAACCCGAGGAACGTTTTAATGTCACTCGAGCCAACCAAAGTTATGGGCGCTACCCGTATGACAACTCCAAACTGCTTGACCTTGGCATGGCAATGATTGCTTGGTCGGATAACACTGCCACCGATATTTTGTTTCGGCGCGTCGGCTTGGATGGTTTGCAACCCACGGCGCAACGCTTAAACCTTTGCAATACAAGGCTTTTACTGCCCACCAAAACATGGTGGACAGCCCAAGCAGGTCTGGGCGGCGCGGACTTCCCCAAATATGGTCTGGTGGCAGCCACCAAGCGCTTTGCAACAGCGCCTTACGAAACCCAGTTGGCGCTGGCTGAACGCCTAGACGAAAAAGCCCAGAGCATTGGTGCTGAAACACTGCGCCGTTACCTAGACCAAGGCTATTTTGCAGGGCGCAATGGTGGTGTAGAAACCATGAGCCAAATAGACCGAAACCTGCAAAACGCCAGCACCCCACATGAATGGGCGCGGTTTTTGTGGAATGCCTTTGTCAGCACCGACCTCAGCACCAATGCCCAAAAGCGTTTCAGAGACATCATGTACCACGGCAAAGGTCGCAGCTATATCCGAGTTCCATTCAAATATTACGGTGGAAAAAGCGGCAACACGGCTCGGGTTTTAACCTATTCGGGCTTTTTAGAAACCTTATCGGGCGACAAAGTGATTTACGTCTACATGAACGACTCGAGCCAGAATTTAATCACCCGAGACGAAACAGGCTTAGCCTTCCAACTGATCAATGCTGCCTTGAAAAAAGTCATTCGCCCAGCCGATTTGGTGCGTCCAAAGCCTGTGAAACCGAGTGCGGCTAAGAAGGAAAACTAGACGAAGGACGAAGGATAAAGGACGAAGGCAACAAATTACTTTCCTCTTTCCTCTTTAACCTTTTCTCTCGCTCCTACTCGTACCAATTCTTGTTCCACGCATGAGGCTCGAGAGCTTTCACATCGGCGGCAGTGAGCAAACGCCCATCGGAAAAAGCGCAGTTCTGCTCAGCTCGAGAAGCGCTTCTCATACCCGGAATCACCGTGCTGACTCGAGTATCCGATAAGCAGTAACGCAGAGCAAGTTCGGCAAGGGTCGGGATTTGCAACTCGAACTGCTTCATGGTCTGCTCGATTTGTTTTAAGCGCATGGACAACTCGAGTTTGCGGTCATCTTTGAAATACTCGCTGCGCCAGTCATCGGGGGCAAAAACCGTATCAGGGCGAATCTGACCGGTTAAACCACCTTCATCAAGCGGTACTCGAGCAATCACACCGATGTTATGCTTTTCGCAAGCAGGAAATAATTTGGCTCGAGGGGATTGTTCAAACAAATTAAAAATCACTTGCACCACGCTGATTAAACCTGTTTCAATGGCGAGAATCGCGTTGTCTGGCTGAAAATCATTGATACTGATACCCCAGTGTTTGACCAGCCCTTGTTTGGTAATTTCAGCGATGGCTTCTTTCCATTCGTCTTGGGCAGCCCAAGAATCTTGCCAGACATGAAACTGCATCAGGTCAATGTGCGGCAATCCAAGGTTCTCGAGGCTTTTTTCAACGTACTCAAAAATGTAGGCTTTGGGAAAAACTTCAGACAAACTCGAGTCAGCTCGAGCGGGCCAAATTCGGTTTTTTGGTGGGATTTTGGTAGCAACCAACAATTCCGAGCCGTATTTTTTGCCGCTCTCAGTCACCACCCGTCCAACAATGCTTTCCGAATGACCGTTGCCATAATCAAAAGCCGTGTCAATAAAATTTAAGCCCAGTTCTATGGCTCGCTCGAGAGCCGCCATGCTTTGAGCATCGTTGCTCGCGCCCCACATGCCACCGCCGATGCCCCATGCACCAAAACCAATCTCGGAGACTTCAAGCCCCGTTTTTCCCAGCTTTCTATATTGCATGGCGGATTATACCTTGAGATTGTCACCAAAAACTTTTGCGGCTCGAGTCCAAAGGGGTCTTGCTTGCAATAAACATGTCGCAGACCCCTCCGTCAGGCTTCTTGACCCTAAGACGCACCTTACGGGCAGGGTCGCTACGCCTGCCACCTCCCACTACCTAACGGTAGGGGAGGCTTTTTTTGCGTATGAGATGGGTTTAGTTGCTTGTGGGCTGCCTTAAGATTCTTGCTTGGTAAGCTCCCCATGTGGGTAGTTGTGGTGTTTGCATCATGCTGTTCGGTTGGCTCGAGAGCTTGATACCAAGGGTCTCGAGGACTTTTTCCACACCAACATCACGCCCTGTACTGAACAAGGTGTACTCGGCATCTGGAGTTTGGAAATCTGGGGTGATATTGCTGGGCATGGGTGTGCCATCCGACCAGAATGTCCGCACGGTTGGCATCGAGGCTGCGCCGCCATTGGCAAGAGCAAAGCGAAAGGTGTTGGTGTTGCCAATACCCGTGGTTGGTAAACCAACAATTGGAGCGCGTTTGGCGCGTTGAACGCGGCTGACCAAGTATTCGCAGGCGCTGGCACAACCGCCATCCACCAACAAGCCCAATGCGCCTTTGTACAAAACTGGGTTTTTGATGCTGCTGCTATACAGTTCCGTGCCATCAAGTTTTCGCACCACGTAAGTAGCAGTATTTTTCAGCCAGACTTCCTCATTGGTGTTTTGGACGGCGTTGTAGCGAGGTACAAAACGAATTGTGTCTGGGTTGTCCATCAATGCGCCAAGTGACATCAGGCTTTCAGAAGCATAGCCGCCTCGGCTACCGCGTAAGTTGAGCATGATGGCTTTGACATTTTTATCCATCGCGGTTTTCACAAGGGCATGGAATTGTTGGGCAACGCCATTGACCAAAAAATCGGTGATTTGAATGTTGGCAATGTTGTTCTCATCAATAAACATGGTTGGAAACGGCGCAGTGTTGATGATGTCGCCCGAGGCTTCGATATTGACGGGCGTTTTATTTGCACCGCGTAAGAAGTTAAAAACCACTTTCTCTCGAGCCTGTATTTTTGGGGTCAGAGCAGCTAAAAATGTAGCGTAATCTGTGACATTGCTAAAACTCGAGAAACGGGTGTTGTTGTAACCAATCCATCTGTCCCCATAGCGAAAACCAGCTTTTTCGGCGGGGCTACCAGAGACGACATTCAGAATCAAACGATCAAAGCTCAGGAATTTTAGTTCGCCTTTAGCCACCAAATCAAGCAAGGCTGGCGAGAAACCACCGACTGTCACGGTTTGTTTTTGGTACTCAGCAAATGCCCCATGACTAAAACCCATGCGCGGCGCAGGCGATGTGACCGTACCCGTGCTTTGTTGGTTTTCAGCCGCCAAGATAGCAGGACTCATGTAAAACGCATGGAGGTCTTGGAGTTCATCCATCATCGCCGCCACAAGCGGTTCGACGGTTTCATACGTGCATTTGAGTTGGGTGGTTTCACAAGCCTTATCCACCTCGAGTTGGTACTTGGCAATGAGCGAAAGCATGTTCACTTGGCTAGGACCAAAATACTGGGTCTCGAGGAAAAACGAGGCTTGGTCAAACAAATCCTGAGCGGGGCTACCAATGAATTTTTGAGCGCCAGCCGCACTTGAGCAAGCCAATGCCGCCAGCAGGGAAAAAAGCATCCTTTTCATGGGGGTATTTTGGTGTTTTTAGAACTCAGGAAACAGACTGGTTTTTGATTTCTAGGTTGTGGTTTATTTCGATTTGCTTATTAAGCAAAGAAACATTGGCAAAAATTTCGCCTCTTAATTGGAACAAATTCTCAGGGTAGGCGATGTTTTTTATTGTTTTGCCATTTTTCTGGTGAATGATAACCAAGCTGTCCTGTAAAGGTAATTGAAATTGATAAACCAGCAAATCTTTCTCAATTTCAAAAGGAGACTCGTATGAAAGGCGCATATGTGTCAAAGTATTAATAGGGACTGAGAATTCTGATATAAAAAACAATTGATGTCGAAGCACATCGTTGGCAATTTGGTAACTCGAAAACCTGTTGTACAGGAATCCCCTACCATTTTCAGCAAGCCAAAACCAGAAAAAAGACCCAAGTGTGATAAGAAGAAATTCCATAAACATTTAGATACCGCAGATTTCAGCACCCATAATACGTCCTCTTAAGTTTACAAGTCTAAAGATACTTTTTTTGCCATTCAGGTAAACCAAGCACGACCAGACTCATGAGTACATCTGGATGCATTGCTCGAGTTTGCAGTTCTGAAATAATGGTGTCATACATAGTTTTACTTAAGCGTTCTTCAAAAAAAGCCATATACAAATCATTGGACAGTGTAGCACTGTCTATTTTTTCTATTTCAATGATTTGAGTCATACAATTTCCTTTAGTTGAAGATTAAGTGCATTCAACGCTAGCACAATCATATCATATCCAAGTTTATCCTGAACCAACAGCTCGGTTCTTTGAAAAACATAGGCTGCCAAGGCTTCGGCAAAATACTCAGGGTTGTTCTGCATTCCATATTGGCTCAAGGCACTGCTGCGTGGCATCAACATGGTATGACGAAAAATATCTGGCTGCTCTGACTTTAAGAGGTTGTGGATGTGATGACCAGTTTCGTGGATGAGTGTACCGCGAACGGCATCAATGGGTGTTTTGGCTAAGGAACTGATACTCCAAAAATCTTGCTGTTTATATGTAGCAGCAAAATCATTTGTGTCACGATCTACATTGACTTTGGCATCTTGGGTTTGGTAACTATAAAAACCTTGAACTACACTGGTTTTTAGCCGCACATCCGAGCGGAACTCGAGCGAATGA
The DNA here is from genome assembly GCA_013298185.1 of Deinococcales bacterium. GTDB lineage: Bacteria > Deinococcota > Deinococci > Deinococcales > JAAFIG01 > JAAFIG01. The sequence goes on along the minus strand of JAAFJQ010000006.1, from coordinate 11,961 downwards.
AAGGGATATTTTTGCAAGAACATTTCAAGCCCTGCTTCCTCGAGAACCGCAAGTATCTTGCTGGTTTGTTCTTCGGGTAAAATGGAAAAGAAGGTTTGGGAGAACCTGAGCGGCATCTGGTTTTTATACCATTCTCGAGGATTCGATTTGGAGTTTCTGCGAGCATCAGTACAACCCAAAAATTGATAGTCTGAATCCCGTGACTCGAGGTGAATATCTTTGTGAACCGTGATTTCTTAGAAAAACGCAATGCACTTTGGGCAGCCCTGCGTCAACTCGAGCCAGATGACCCGCGAGCCGAAGCTCTGTTGTTAGAACTCGAGCATTTGATTGGTTGGTCAAGACAAAGAATTGTGGCGGGCTTGGGTTGGCAGGACACAACGCTTGGGTTGGCATTCTCACTCGGCTCTGATACCCTACTGCCATGACTGAAGCAACTCAACCCCTCGAGCCTTGGAAGCCTTTGCCGCTTCGGGCCGAGGAATTTCATTTTTCACTGACTTTCGCTGGGGCAAATGCTGGTTCTGAACGCTGGATGACCCAATTTGATAAGGGGCAGTTCCTGATTCGCCGTGAAGCGATTTTTCAAGGTGGTCTTGGTGCGTCGCGGCGCATTCAAATCTCGAGGTTTGATACTCAATTGCGTTTGCCTGTGCAGTTTAGTGAGAACGACAATGGGCGTATTTTTGAAACGCTGTTTGACCGGCGGGCTGGTGTGGTGACATTACGCCAAAACCGCGATGAAGCAACTCAGGCTTTGACGCAGGATTACCACGATCCGCTTTCGGTGGTGCAGTTGCTGCGCGACCTCGACCCCAGTGTTGAAACGTTGCGTGTGCCAATGGTTGGTGGCACAGTATTGATTACCCGATTGGATGATGAACTCGTCGAGACGCCATGGGGTGAAGTCTTGGCTCGAGCTTATTATTTGCGCCCCGGGATGGGTTTTATTTACATTGAACGCGATGCGCCGTATCGCCCACTTAAGTTTGTGCAAGCCATGGGGCGTTTTGTTTTGGAATCTACCCTCAGTCGTAGCCAAGAAAACCGCCAAGGCAAACCACAAGATAAGCAACAACCTCGAGGTCGGCAAAAGCAACGTCAGCCAGAACCGCGTCAAATGCCTAATAACCCCAAAGCTCGAGGTGGTCAGCAGCCTCAACCAGCTCGAGCTACCCAAGAAGCCCCTCGAGCCGCTCAGGCACAAAGTCCTAACCCTGAGCGCGAAACTGGCGAACGTAAAAACAAGCGCCGTCGCCGTTCACGCCGTCGGCATCCAGAAAATTAAACAGGCTTACTCATCCAATTGGCAAAATTCGCGCTAATCTAGGGTATGTGGCGCTTTTTTTGTCTGGTGGTTCTTGGCGTGGCGTTCAACACATCTTGGTCTTTGGCTGCCAGCCTAGGTCAACCTCGGGTGACAAGTTATGCGGGTTATACCCGTTTGGTGTTTGATGTTTCTTTTGATTCGCCGTATCAGATTCAGGCACTTGGAGCAGCCTTAAAAGTCTCGTTTTCTGGTCAGGCTGTCACACCTGCCAGTGTTCGCCTTGGTAAGCCCGAGGTTTCGGGTTATACCCTCGAAAATGGTGGTGGTAACGCCATTGCGACGATTGCCACACCTCAAGGCGTCTCGAGTCGGCATGGTTTTCGAGCGCAGCGTCTCGAGCCAAGTGCTGGTCAATCTGGATTTCGTTTGGTGCTGGATTTTTCTGGGGCTTATGGCGATATTTCCGAGATGCCAGCTGTGGCGGCTTTGGCACTTCAAAAAGCCAAGGGTCAACAATTTACGGTGGTGCTTGATCCCGGGCATGGGGGCAATGACCAAGGTGCTTTGGGCAATGGTTTAATTGAAGCCAGTCTGAATTTGTCACTCGCTTTTCGGGTCAAAAAATGGCTCGAGGGTTCGGGTATTCACATTGAAATGACCCGCACCGATGCTCGGGTTTTCTCCAATGACAAACGCACGGATTTGAATGCTCGAGCTGTTGCCAGCCGAGGCAAAACGGCTTTTGTTTCGATTCATGCCAATGCGATTACCCGTAATTTATGGAACAGCACTTACGGCATGGAAGTGTATTACTATGATTCACAACGCCATAAACCATGGTTTGTGACCCCCGCGCCAGCCCCTCGAGCCGCCAGTCCTGAATCGCCTCTTGCATCGCCTGATGCACCGACAAGTCCGCCGGATTCGTCCGTTGGTGCTGCGGACAATCAGCCCGCACCTGCCAATGTTGCCGTTGCTCCGAGTACCCCAGATACTCCAATCACCCCAAACAGCAATGGCTTTGGGACTTGGGAACCGCTCGAGCCAAACAGCCCCAGTACTGTCACCAGCCCAGAAGCTCCGCTAACCGCTTTGGTGGCACAACCAGAGCGCGTGGCAGCCTCCAAGGATTTAGCAGCGGGGGTGCTTTCACACATGCTTGGCGCTACAGCGGCAGCCAGCCGAGGGGTGCAAGTCGCAGATTTTTATGTAATTAAGTACAGTGAATGCCCCGCGATTTTAATTGAAATGGGTTTTGTCACGCATCCAATCGAGGCGCTGCAACTGAAAAACTCAAGTTACTTAGATCGGGCTGCTTACGGTATCGCTCTTGGGATTCTCGAGTATGTTGAAGGACTGGTGATTTCGCCTTAGCGCTACTCGAGAACCTTTTGGTGCATCCCCAAAATGCACTTAGCAATAGGGTAGCAATTCTGCTCGAGACAGAATATAATTGGTTATGCCCTTTGACCCGCGTCAGCACTTAATGAACTTAAAAGGCAAGGATTACTTGCCTGTCGCCGCTCGTTTGATCTGGCTCAACGAAGAAGCCTTGCGTTACACGATCCAAAGTCAAATCCTCAAACTCGAGGACACATATGCCATTGTTCAAGCCACCGTCACGGTGCTGGACGAAACCAACAGTCCAATCAAAACAGCTTCTGCCACCAAACGCGAAGACAAAACGCATTTTCCAGATTACCTCGAGAAAGCCGAAACAGGCGCGGTTGGACGCGCCCTTGGAATGCTAGGTTACGGCACGCAATTTGCTCCAGAATTTGATGAATTAACTGGTTTACTCGAGGCTCGGGTGGTGGATAAACCACAACCTCGAGTGGCAGACGAACGACCACAACCTCGAGTGGCAGACGAACGACCACAACCTCGAGCAGTAGAGGAGAGGCAACCCGCTCGAGCCGAACCGCCCATGACTCGAGAAACCATTCGCCCTGCGTCTGTGGCTCGAGTTGCTGAGCCAGAACCCGAAGAAATCCCAGAAACCCCTCGCCCCAAACTCTCGAGCATCGCGGTCAAACCCGCTTCGCAACTCAACGCCCCAACCAATGCCAGAAAACCCCGCTTTGAAGACGAAGAACCCGCGCCAATGCCAACTCGAGCCACCCCACCAGACATAGACGACGGACTCGAGGAATATGACCACGGGGCAGTCCCAGACGAAGACTTGTTTAGCCATGCCAAAGTCGAACGTTTACTCAGCATTGGCACAAAACTCTTTAACATGCGCGGCGAAAGCCTCGAGCATCGGTTACTCGAAGCCGCAGGAAAAATCCTCAAACGCAGCGTGGCTGACCTCCACGCTCTGCATTGGCGCGACGGTGGCGAAGTGATGCGCCAACTCGAGGAACAAGCCATCAAACGCGGCGTATGGGAAAGAAAAGCGGGATAGGGGAGAGGCAAAAGTTCAAACTCCTTTTCTCTTTCCTCTAATATTTATAAAACCCCTGCCCTGATTTACGCCCAAGCAGCCCCCCCTGAACCATCTTTCGCAACAATGGCGAAGCTCGGTATTTGTCATCTCCCAAACCCTGATGCAGCACCTCCATGATGGCTAAACAAGTATCTAAGCCAATAAAATCAGCCAAGGTGATTGGACCCATTGGATGATTCATGCCAAGTTTCATGATTTGGTCTATCGCCTGTGGGGTCGCAACTCCTTCCATCACGCATTGAATGGCTTCGTTGAGCATTGGCATCAGGATTCGGTTGCTGACAAAACCGGGGTAATCGTTGCACTGCACCGCCGTCTTACCCATTTTCTCAGCCGTCTCGAGAATAAGGTTGGTGGTGGTGTCCGAAGTCAGGTAGCCACGAATCACTTCAACCAAAGTCATCAAAGGCACAGGGTTCATAAAGTGCATTCCAATAAACTGCTCAGGGCGACCCGAAGCCGTGGCTAACTCGGTAATCGGAATGCTCGAGGTGTTGCTTGCCAACACGCCAGAAGGCTTGACAATTTTCCCAAGCGAGGCGAACAACTCGAGTTTGATTTTTTTATCCTCGAGTATCGCTTCAACCACCAAATCTGAATCCGAGAAATCCTCGAGTGAAATTGTGGTTTTGATTCGAGCCAGCGCTGCTTCTTTGGCACTTGGCTCGAGCTTATTTTTTTCAACCAGTTTAGCCAGAGATTTTTCTATTCCCGCCATGCCGCGATCCAAAAAACGTTGCTCGACATCGCGCAGCAAAACATCAAAACCCGCCACCGCCGCGACTTGAGCGATGCCCGCTCCCATTTGTCCTGCACCAATCACACCAAAATTCATGGGACTAGTTTACTATGAATCAAAGGCGCTCCCATTCTTCTCGAGAAATGCCAGCTTTTAGTGCCTCTGCTCGAGTGCGAGTTCAGTGCCTCTGCTCGAGCGCGAGTTCAGTGCCTCTGCTCGAGCGCGAGTTCAGTGCCTCTGCTCGAGCGCGAGTTCGACCAGCTTTGATACCAAATCAGCGTAACTCAAGCCGCCAGCTTCCCAGAGTTTTGGGTACATGCTGGTTTTGGTGAAACCCGGAATGGTGTTCAGTTCGTTCAGAAATAGCTCGCCTGTTTCTGGCACATAAAAAAAGTCAATCCGCGCCAAACCAGCGCAATCAAGTTGCTTGAAAGACTCGAGCGCAAGGGCTTGCACTTTGGCTGCAATTTCGGCTGGCACATCGGCGGGAATGTGCATTTCGGCGCGTCCATCGGTGTACTTGGTTTCGTAATCGTAGAATTCGGATTCAAAGGTCAGTTCTCCCACAGGACTGGCTTGTGGGTTGTCATTGCCTAGAATGGCAACCTCGAGTTCTCGAGGTTTGCCTTTGGTGCTTTGTTCAACAATCACACGGCGGTCAAAGCCAAACGCCAAACGCAGTGCCATGCGGAGTTCATCGCTGTTCTTGGCTTTGGAAATGCCTACGCTCGAGCCGAGATTCGCGGGTTTAACAAAGACAGGGTAGCCAAGGGTTTCGAGCTTCTCGAGAACCAGATCGGGGCTGCTCGAGAACTCATGCTGCGTGACTGCCAGATACGCCACTTGTGGGATGCCATGAGCTGCCAGCACGCTTTTCATCATGATTTTATCCATGCAGACGGCGCTTGCCAGCACGCTCGAGCCAACAAAAGGAATTCCAGCTAAATGCAACAAACCTTGAATCGTGCCGTCCTCGCCCATTGGACCATGAAGGAGTGGAAAGACCACATCAAAGCCTGCTGCACTGCTGGCTTGGCTCAGCACCACTTCGCCACCGCTTGGGGCGCTGCCACGCTCGAGGGCTTGCGGGGTTTGAGCAGATGGCAACCATTTGCCTTCTCGAGTAATCACCACAGGTGTGACTTCAAAACGGTTTTTCGGAAGTGCCTCGAGAACGCTTTTGGCACTGGATAAACTGACTTCGTGTTCTTCGGATTGACCACCGCACAGCACAAGTAAACGAATCTTCGACATGGCAGCAAGTCTCGAGGAATGCCATGAGTGTCTGGTTAGAGAGTTGACTTGTGGGTCAAAAGAGACTTTTTGAGTTCTCGAGCAATGCTCCGGGAGCATCAACTTAAGGAATGTTCTTAAGGATTACATCGAAAAAACGCAATGCCTGTCTTGACCCTAAAGCGCCACCTGACGGGGCTGGGTCGCTCACAACTCCCCCTCGCTTCGCTCGACCCCTCGAAGAGGGGTGCTAGTGTTATGAAATTGGCTTCGTGAGATAGCAAACTGGAATGAAAAGCTAACCCGAACCCCTCTCCCTGCGCGAAGCGCTGTCTTTTGGGAGAGGGTGGCGCGAAGCGACGGGTGAGGGGCTTCCCGATTGCGATTTTGCATGTACTGAAGGGCTTTTGTTCTTCAATTGATGCCTATGGTATTCTCGAGCAATGCCCTAGAAGCTAGCAGCTACAAGCTAAAACTAAAACCTACGGCGTACTGCTCGGAGCGCTTAAAGTGCCTAAGAACTGCTCGAGGTCAAACAATTCAAGGCGGGTCAGACCAAGGGGTTTTAATTCAGAAGTTCCGACTTGGCTTTTGGGTGGGTTGTTGTAATGATCTAGGACTCGCTTGAAACTTTTGAATTGCCCTGCGTGCATAAAAGGAAGGGTTTCTGGGGTGTGGCGCAATGACGGGGTTTTGAATGCACCAATGGCTTTGTTTTCGCTGATTGGCAAGGCGCTCAATTCAAGGTAATCCACTTCGGCGTTGGACAATGGTAAGCACTGGTCAGGCTCAGCGTCGCTGTAGACCGAACGGCAGTTGAATTCATCGTTTTTGAGGAATGCTAATCCTGCAAATCGTCCTTGGTCGTTGCTTGGGTTGGGAATGCCTGTGTTATGGAAATTGTGATCGGTGAGAAGCGCTCCATTGTGGCAAGAAACGCAATTGGCTTTACCAATAAATAACTTTAAGCCCGCCATTTCGTTGTCGTTGACCAAATTTCTGGTGGGTTGATTGGTTAGCACAGCTTCGGCGTACATATCAAATCGTGTGGGTTCAAGTGGGATCGAACGTTCAAAAGCAGCGATGGCTTTACCGATATGACTAAATGAACGATTGACCAAGTCCTGATCTTCTTTGGTCATGCCTCGCCATTTTTGCTGTGCAGCTTCATCACCTAAGGGGCTGGCACTTGGTGGGAAACGGGTTAAGTCCTCAAAATTCAAGTTATCGCCAAAAGCATTTTTGTATGACTCGCGGTATAAGCGCTGCACCACACGAACAGCATCGGTGCGGGCAATGCCATGCTCGGCAGGATGCTCGAGCGGTCCTAAAGCCTGCGCCCAGAGTGAATCAGCCCGACCATCCCAAAAAAAATAGGTGTTGTACGCCGCTCCAACCAAACTTGGTGCGTGCCGTGTGGTCAGACCAATGCCTTCGGATAACTCGAGTTGATCGGTGAAGCGTTTGCTTGGATCATGACAAGTTGAACAGGATACTTCACCGTTGGCACTCAAGGCTTTTTCGTTAAAAAGTGCTTTGCCAAGCGCGGCGGCACTGGCGGAATTGGCGTATTTGTTCGAGGTATCTCGAGGGGCTTCTTTGAGGCTACCAAGCCACAGTGAACGAATGCGTTGCAATTCTTGATTTGACCATAAGCTGCTTTGAGCTTGGCTTGAAAGCCCTAGCACGGTTAAAGCAAGACTCGAGATGATCATGATATTGAATGGTTTGATGTTGTGCATTCTGATGTACCTCCCGTACTGACATCGGCAACGCCGTTCATAGTATGGCAGTTTTCACAGTGCAATGTGAGTCATTTTTTACACTTGCGCTATTGGATTAGGTTATAGTGCAAGGGGTTACAAAATACTGTATTTTTTTTCCGTGGAGGGAACATGAACAAAAAAGTAATGCTTGTGGCGGGTGCAGTCATATCAAGTGCAATTTTTTCTTTGGCTGTTGGGCAGCAGCGCACCTTAACCATCTCGAGTTTTGGTTTGAATCAACCACTGATTGATAAAAACGTCACCCGCCCATTTGAAACGCTGTGCAACTGCAAAATTGTCTACGAAGTCGGCAACAACGCTGACCGTTTAGCCAAACTGATTGCCCGTAAGAACAACCCCAACATTGATGTGGCGTTGCTCGGAGATTACTTCGCTCAAGCTGCGATCCGCGAGGGTTTGCTTGACCAATTGGACACACGCAAAATCCCTAACCGCAATCAAATCTATGACTTTGCTAAGAACCCGCTCGGCAACGATTACGGCGTGGCATTCACGGCGTATACCATCAGCCTTGCGTATCGCACCGATAAAATCAGCACCCCACTGACCAGTTGGCGTGACCTGTGGCGACCAGAACTCAAAGGACGCATTGCCCTGCCGAACATCACCACCACCCAAGGACCACCCGTGGTTTTTGCGGTCAACCGTGCATATGCTGGCACGGACAGCAATGTCAACCCCGGTTTTCAACAATTGGCTGCCTTAAAACCCAATATCCTGACTTTCTATAATCAATCCTCGCAAGTCGCATCGTTGTTTGCTCAAGATGAAATTTGGGTTGCCCCCATCGGGCGTTTTGCATGGGGAACGATGCTGAACACAGGTAAACCATTGGCATGGGCGCGTCTGCGTGAAGGTCAGATCGGTCTGATGAACACCGTCAGCATTGTCAAAGGCACCAAGAACGAAGATTTAGCGCATCAGTACATCAATTTCCTGATCTCCAAAGAAGTTCAACTTGCCCAAGCCAATGACCTTGTGGACTCACCAATCAACAAAACCGTGCAACTCAAACCCGCCAAAGCCGCGCAACTGACCACCTTGGGTGAATTTGCCAACATGCGCTTCCTGGATGCCAAGTACCTGCTTGGTGTGCGCGACGAATGGATTGCCCGTTGGAACAAAGAAATTGCTCGTTAAAATACAACCATGACCAATAACCGCCCTCGAGCTTGGCTGCTGCTGTTCCCCGCCACAGTCTTCTTGCTGGCGGTTTTCGTTTACCCAGTTGGGGTGTTTCTTCTCAGCAGTTTTCGTCTCGAGAACGGCGTGGGGTTGGATAATTACTTCACGTTTTTCTCGAGCGAAGTGAATATAGAGGTCTATTGGCGCACCGTGCGAATTGCCCTGCTCGTCACACTGGTCAGTGCCGTGGTTTCCTACCCTGCGGCGCTGGCAATCATGCAGCTTGGAGCGCAATACCGTGGGCTGCTGATCGGGCTGATTATTTTGCCACTGATGATTTCGCCCGTGGCGCGTTCGTTTGCGTGGCTGGTGGTGCTTGGACGCGAGGGGCTAATCAACAAAACACTGGTTGGTACGGGCGTACTCAAAGAATCCATTCCGATTCTCTACACCGAAAACGCGGTTTTTATTGGCTTACTGCAACTGATGCTGCCACTGATGCTGCTATCCCTGACCAGCGCCTTGGAAAACCTGCCTCGAGACGTGATTGCCGCCGCTCGCAGCCTAGGCGCGAACAGCTTACAGGTGTTTACTCGAGTGATCCTCCCACTGACTCGAGACGGCTTAACCATTGGTGGCACGCTGGTCTTTACTGGTTGTGTCACCGCTTATGTCACGCCTGCATTGCTTGGTGGACCTCGAGTGACGATGCTGGCAACACTGCTCTATCAAAAAGCAGGTGTGACCGTGGATGAAGCCGCCACCACTGTTATTTCGATGGTGATGCTCCTGACAACCCTAGCCGTCAATGCCGCCCTGAAAAGCCGCTCGAGGGGTGCTGCATGAACAGCTTTGCATTTACCAAATGGATGCTTTGGTTGGTGCTGTTTTTTTTAATTGCACCGTTTAGCATTGTTTTTATCACGGCTTTTAGCGATGATAACAGCCTGCTCTTTCCACCAAGTTCGTACTCGGTGCGCTGGTTACTGAGTGTGATGCAAACCGAGATTTTTGTCTCGAGCCTCATCACCAGTCTATGGCTTGGCTTTGGCGCAACCGCAATTGCATTGGTCTTCGGCGTGCCAGCCGCCTATGCCTTGCAGCGCTACCCCGTGCCAGAAACCGAATGGATTCGCACGCTCCTGACCAGCCCATTGATTATTCCGGGTTTGGTGATTGGCGTGGCACTGCTCAAACAATTTGTGCTGCTTGGCGGGAACAGTGTCAATCTGGCACTGCTGGCAGGACACGCCGCGCTGGTGCTGCCTTACGCCGTGCGCGTGGTTGGTGCGAGCCTCGCCAACCTGCCTCGAGACATCGAGGACGCAGCCTTTAGCCTAGGCGCGTCTCGAGCGCAAGTGTTTTGGCGCGTAGTGCTGCCCAATGTTCGCGGAGGATTAGCGGCTGCCACGGTGCTGGCGTTTATCAATTCGTTCAATCATGTGCCTGTTTCATTGTTTTTGACGGGTCCGGGCATCACCACCTTGCCAATTCGGATGTTGCTGCACATGGAAAGCAGTTACGACCCAAGCATTGCCGCGCTTTCGATGCTGGTGATTCTATTCTCAATGGTGTTTGTGTTCGTCACCGAGCGGGTCTTGGGTTTATCGAGGTATATGTGAAAACAATCCATCACCGAATGCTGATGAAGCTCTCGGATTTAAACAAGAAACATCGTTCCGTAGGGGCGCAGCGCGCTGCGCCCCTACGGGGTAGACCATTTTTGCAATATTGTTTTTTGGATATTGTTATACCGAGGTGCGTGTGAAAACCGCCCTTACCCTCGAGCAACTCACCCTTGCGTACACCAAGAACCTGACCACTGTCGAGAACCTGAATTTAACTGTGCCAGAAGGCGAATTACTGGCGTTGCTTGGTCCTTCGGGGTGCGGTAAAACCACCACCATGCGAGCCGTGGCTGGTCTGCTCGAGCCTAAATCAGGGCGGATTGCATTGCATGACCGTGATATTACTCGAGTTCCTGCCAATAAGCGTGATATTGGTTTGGTTTTTCAAAGTTATGCGTTGTTCCCGCATTTGACAGCCTTTGAGAATGTGGCGTTTGGTTTGCGCTTGCGTGGTGTACAAAAAGCCGAACTCGAGCAACGGGTCAACGCTGCCCTCGAGACGGTGGCGTTGCTCGAGTTTGCCAAGCGCTTTCCTGCTCAACTTTCAGGTGGGCAGCAGCAGCGTGTGGCATTGGCTCGAGCCTTTGTGATTCGTCCGCAGTTGATGTTGCTGGACGAACCGCTCTCGAACCTTGATGCGCGGTTGCGGCTCGAGATGCGCGTCGAAATTCGGCGTTTGCAAAAACAATTGGGTGTGACCATGCTCTACGTCACGCACGACCAAGCCGAGGCATTGGCATTGTCTGACCGCGTGGCAATCATGAACGCAGGACAGATTGAACAACTCGCCACGCCCGAAGTGATTTACACGCAGCCTCGCACGGTCTTTGCGGCGCGTTTCGTTGGTTTTGACACGATTTTGCCTGTGCAACCCCTCGAGCGCCGTGTGCGAATTGGCAAGCACGAGTTTCCGTACTCCCTCGAGTCACGTTTTAATCGTGCGGCATGGCGTGCCGAGCATGTGCGTTTAGGCACTGGTGTGTGGGCAGCTCGAGTCTTGGCGCGGAGTTTTGAGGGGCAGCAAGTGCAGTATCAACTCGAGAGCGAACTCGGTGTGATTCAGGCAGCCGTGCCGTCCGCCACTGCCGTTTGGAAGGAACAGGACTCCGTGACCTTTGATTTACCCCTCGAGCAAGCCGTGTGGCTGGTGGAATAATGCGCGTCTGGATTGATACTGACCCCGGATTTGATGATTTGATTGCTTTGGCACTGGCTGCTGAAAGTCGGCTCGAGATGGTGGGCATTGGTTTGGTGGCGGGTAACGCGCCGCTCGAGCGGATTGTGCAGAATGCCTTGTCCATCACCAGTGCTTTTGGGATCACCGCGCCTGTTTACGCGGGAGCTGACCGCCCTTTGGTGCGTCCGCGTATGACTGCCGAGAATGTGCTTGGACTCGGAGCGCTTGGCACGATTGGTGCGAGTCTTCCCACATCCACGCAATCGTTAAGTGCGGGTCATGCCGTCCTCGAGTTGATTCGTGCCGCACAAGAGCAGCCCATCACCTTGGTTGCGCTTGGACCACTGACCAATCTGGCATTGGCGCTGCGCCTCGAGCCACGTTTAGCCACTTGGCTGGAGGGCATTGTCTTGATGGGCGGCTCGACAGACCGAGGCAACCATTCAGCCGCCGCCGAATTCAATTTCTTAGCCGATCCCGAAGCCGCCAGTGTTGTCTTCTCGAGTGGCGCAAAAATAACGATGTTCGGGTTGAACCTGACCCGCCAAGTGCT
>JAAFJQ010000059.1:16958-19084 GCA_013298185.1 Deinococcales bacterium | reverse complement strand
AGCGAAGTTCTTGACGTTATGACTGTCATTTTGTAGGTCGCGGGCGAGTTGCAGGATGGTTTGCTCGAAATCAGTTTTGGGTTTCATCATTGGATTTTACGGCTTTGTCCAAAGCGCGGCTACACCCGCATAGCATAGGGTTTTACTTCACAAGGTATCTCGAAGGTGTTATGCTTTTAGCGTAGCTTCTTTGGGTTGATGGTTTGACCCACAGGGTCGAAGAGTATCCTTACGGAGAAACCCGCACCCTGTAGCGAGGGTGCGGGTAAATGACCTCCGTGAAAGGAGGTGATCTCTATCCGACACAAAAAGCGTACCAGAAAGCGCGTGAAACCGCAAGGTAAACGCAAAGCAGTCCGACAACGCCGTAAAAAAGCCACTCGAGACTTGCAGTTCTGGGCAGCGATTGTGGCATTGATAACCGCCTTAGCAGGCATTATCTCGAGCATCCTGAAGTAACCAAAAGACCCAAAGAAGCTACACCCCGTCAGAAATGGCGGGGTTTTTGGTTACAGCCCTGATTTGAACTTCGACTGAACAGTTTTATGCAATGATACGCCGCGTATGAACCAGCCCTCGAGTGCCAATCAAAGCCTCCAATTGGCTGGAGGTAGCATTATCGTGGGCTTGGTGGTGCTGGGCTTAAAGTACGCGGCTTTTTTACTGACAGGCAGTGTGGCACTGTACTCCGATGCGCTCGAAAGTATCATCAATGTGGCTGCTGCTGTCGCAGCTTTAATTGCTGTGCGGGTTAGTCAAATTCCCGCCGATGAAGACCATCCGTATGGGCATAGCAAAGCCGAGTATTTCAGCGCTGTGATCGAAGGTGTTTTAATTGTCCTAGCAGCTTTTTCGATCATCCGCGAAGCGTACTTGGCACTCTTGAACCCTCGAGAAGTGAAATTATCCGAAGTAGCCCTGCTGGTCAGTGTTTTGGCTTCGGTCATCAATGGCGTATGGGCATCGTTGCTGCTGCGCCGAGGGCGTTTATGGCGCTCACCTGCCCTGATTGCTGATGGTAAGCATTTGTTTGCCGATGTGATCTCTTCGATAGGTGTGCTGGTTGGTGTGGTACTGGCTGCCATCACGGGTTTGGCTTTCCTTGACCCAATACTGGCTATTTTGGTGGCACTGAATATCCTCTGGTCTGGTTATGGTTTGCTGCGCGACTCAGTTGGTGGTTTGATGGACAAAGCCGTGCCACTTGAAACCATGCAGCGCATCCGAGAAACCATCAGCGCCAATGCTCAAGGCGCTCTCGAGGCACACGATGTTCGCACCCGAATTGCGGGTCACACGACCTTCATTGAATTTCATTTGATTGTCTCAGGCGAATTATCGGTCTTAGCTGCCCATGACATCTGCGATCACCTCGAGCAAGCCTTGAAAAACGAAATTGCGGGTGCAGTGATTACGATTCATATTGAACCAGAAAACAAAGCCAAGCATCGTGGTGTGATTGTGATTTGAGGCTATGAGCTGTGAGCTGTGAGCTTTGAGTGTGTTTGCCTTCATCCTTCGTCCTTCACCCCATTTGTCCTCTAGCACCAAAACTTGGTACATTGGCACATGGCATCTTCAACACCACTGGTCTCTGTTTCAGGGGTCAGCATGATCTACAAAACCAAAGACCCTTCAGGGCAGCCACTCGAGACGATAGCCCTGCGTGATGCGAACCTCGAGATAGGACAAGGCGAATTTATTTCCTTGATTGGACCTTCGGGTTGCGGTAAAACCACGCTACTGCGTTTATTGGCGGATTTGATTCAACCAAGTAGCGGCACGCTTTTGATTGGTGGTAAGACTCCAAAAGCCGCTCGAGAATCGCGGGCATATGGTTATGTTTTTCAAGCTCCTGCGTTGTTTGAATGGCGCACCGTGCAACAAAACGTGATGCTTCCGCTCGAGATCATGGGTTTTGACAAAACCGAACGCCAAAGCCGAAGCGATAAAATGCTGAAACTCGTTGGACTCGAGAAATTTGCTCGAAATTACCCATGGCAACTCTCGGGAGGAATGCAGCAACGCGCCAGTATTGCTCGGGCTTTGGCATTTGACCCGCAACTGATCTTCATGGATGAACCATTTGGCGCACTTGACGAAATCACCCGTGAGAACCTGAACCT
>JAAFJQ010000059.1:0-16948 GCA_013298185.1 Deinococcales bacterium | reverse complement strand
CAAAACCATTATTTTCGTGACCCACAGCATCCCCGAAGCCGTATTCTTAAGCACTCGCATTGTGGTCATGACCCCACGCCCGGGAAAAATCGAAAAAATCATTGAAGTTGACCTACCTCAACCACGTAACTTCGATACTCGAGAAACCCCACGTTTCTTTGAAATCGCCACTGAAGTCCGCGAGAGCCTACGTCACGGACATGGTTACGAGGTGGACGAATGAACAAGGCTTTGAATTTTCTCGAGAACGTTGTCCAAATTCTCGAGAATCGCTCTGTTGCGAAAACGCAGCACTTTCAAACCTCGAGCCTCGAGAAAATCAGTGCGAACCGCGTCATAGGCTCGGGCATCAGCGGAATCGTGGACACTGCCATCGAGTTCAATCACCAGTTTGGCACTGGCGCAATAAAAATCTACGATATAACGCTCAAAAGCCTTCTGCCGCAAAAAACGCACCCCCAAACTCGAGCCACGCAACGCCTGCCACAACATATCCTCCGCTCGAGTTGGATTCTTACGCATTTTACGCTGCAACGGCAGCAAATACGGTTTCTTAGACACAAATTCAGTGTACAAAATACAGCGAGCTTAAAGCCACTCTCAATCCGTCACTTCGTGACACCTTTCTCTCGCCAGCGAGAGAAAGGATCGTGGCAATCACCCCCACCCTCTTTCGCGCAGCGAGAGAGGGTCGTCAAAGGCGAAGCCTTTGGCGGGGTGAGAGCATGAACCGCTCCCTCATCCCGATGCTCACTGTTGCCGTCATCGCCCTTGCAATTGCTTTCCCCCTCATGGTTTTCCTGAACGCCCAAGCCGCCAGTCGCCTCCTCGAGCGAGGCGCTGAACTGCCGTGTAAATCGCCGCTCGAGTGTGCTTTTAATTTGCGTTCTCCTGTGATTCCTGCGCCAAATCAGTTACTCGAGGATTTCCCTCGAGCATACTTGAATCCCTCTTCTCCTACTTCCGTGCCGTATAACGCTTTTTACACGGGTTTGGCGACCCTGCTTGGTTTGGCGCTGGCTTCGATTATTGGACTTGGCTTGGCGGTTATCCTGACCGTCTCGAGACCGTTTGAAAGGGCGGTGCTGCCGTGGCTGGTGGCTTCGCAGACCGTGCCGATTATTGCAATTGCGCCGATGCTGGCGGTGGTGCTTGGCAGCAATGGTGTGCAAGGTTTACTGCCGAAAGTTTTGATTAGTGCTTATATTGCTTTTTTTCCCATTGCCATCGGTGTAGCAAAGGGCTTAAAAAGCCCTGACCCACTGCAAATTGATTTGATGCGAACCTATAACGCCTCGAGTGTGCAGACGTTTGCCAATTTGCGTTTTCCGACCAGCGTGCCGTTTTTATTCACGGCTTTTAAGGTGGCGATGACTGCTGCGCTGATTGGTGCGATTGTGGCGGAGTCCAGCACGATTACCGATGCTGGTTTGGGACGGATGTTGTCAGAAAATTCTCGAGCTTCGGATGCACGGAATCTTTGGCAGGTGATGCTTGGTAGTGCGGCGCTTGGCATTGTCTTGGTTAGTTTGGTTGGTGTGGTTGAAAGGTTGGTGACTCCATGGCAACGCAATCGCTCGTAGGTCTGATCGCGCTGTTTGGTAGCTTGGCGCTGCTGATTCTTACCATTGTGCAAAATGCAAGCAACACCGATGCTTGGAGCGGTGGCGCAATGGCGCTGATTTACTTTGGTTTGGCGCTTGGCATAGTAGCAGTGGGTTTAACCTCGAGTGGCGTGGTCAAGTGGCTCGAGCGCCCGAGAAAAAAAGATCAGTCCGATTGGTTGATGCGTTCGCTGGTTGGTTTGATTCCCGCGCTGCTGCTTGGTTTGGTGGTGCTGCTTGGGGTGGAGGGTTTGGTGCGTGGTTTTGCCGTGCCACTCGCGCAAATTCCGCCGCCAAGTGCGGTGCTACAAAAGCTGCTCGAGGCTCGGTCGGTGCTGCTGCGTGACACCAGTATTACACTGCTCGAGACGGCTGTGGGGTTTTTGATTGGCGGTAGCTTGGGTGTGGTCATGGCGATTTTAACGCAGCGCTATATTTTTCTCGAGCGTGGACTGATGCCGTACTCAACGCTTTTCTCGAGTGTGCCAATCGTGGCGCTTGCACCAGTGATGATTAAAATCATGGGTGTGGATTGGCAGTCTAAAGCTGTGGTGGTGGCGATCACCGTGTTTTTTCCAATGCTGGTCAACACTGCTCGAGGTCTGGCGGAGGTCAGCCCCTTACAAGTGGACTTGATGCGTTCGTATGCCGCCAATCCGCAACGTACTTTTCTGGATTTACGCATCCCAAATGCCCTGCCGTATATTTTCACGGGTTGTAAAACAGCCGCTGTACTTGGCTTAATCAGTGCAATTGTGGCTGAGTTCTTTGGTGCCAATGGCGGCGGACTTGGCTTTCGTATCGTGGTCGAGATTGGTACGGTAAGC
The DNA here is from genome assembly GCA_013298185.1 of Deinococcales bacterium. Lineage (GTDB taxonomy): Bacteria > Deinococcota > Deinococci > Deinococcales > JAAFIG01 > JAAFIG01. Next base: position 14,517 of record JAAFJQ010000059.1, on the reverse strand, counting down.
CTTGATACAGTCTGGGCGGCGATTGTGATTGCAAGTTTACTCGGGATTACGGTTTATAATGTTCTGGCATTACTCGAGCGAAAGTTCTCGGGATGGCATCCGTCATTCCGCGCAGAGGACTAGAGCTTATGGCACTGCAAATGGAGGAAGTATGAAAAAAGCGATTCTAGCAACCGCCGCACTTCTCACCGCCGGCTTGGCTGGCGCAGCATTGATTGGCACACAAGCTCAAAGCAAGAAACTTGTGCCAGTCAAGTTACAACTCAAGTGGTTCCCACAAGCCCAGTTCGCTGGTTACTTCGTGGCACAAGCCCGTGGTATGTACGCCGCCGAAGGCTTGGATGTAACCCTGATTCCAGCCGGTGATGGCAACCCCGTCAACGCTGTGATGAGCGGCGCAGCCGACTTTGGTACAACTTGGATCACCGATTTCTTGGTCAACCGCGAAAAAGGACAGAAGATCGTTCACATCGCGCAGATGTTCCAAAAGTCTGGTTTCACATTGGTTTCCTTGCAATCCAGCAACATCAAAACCCCTGCTGACCTGAAAGGCAAGCGCGTTGGCGTTTGGCCCGGTGGTAACGAATACCCAGTTGTGGCTTTAGCGAAGAAAAATGGTTTGACCACCAGCCTTGACTCGAGCGTCGCCAAACCAGACATCAATGCAATCACCTATCCGTTTGACCCTAGCCTTGTCTTCCCTGACAAAGTGGATGCCATTGCCGCCATGACCTACAACGAAGTCAACCAAATCATTGGACTTGGCTTCCCGATGAATAAACTGCGCGTCATGAAGTTGTCCGACATGGGCGTGAACCTGCTCGAGGATTTGATGTTCGCTCCAGAAAAGACTTTGGCTGACACCAATTTCAAAGACTCAGGCATGACCGGTAAGCAAATTGCCGCGAAGCTCCTCCGAGCCAGCTTGCGCGGTTGGGCTTCGGCTGCTGCCAATCAAAAAGCGGCTGTTGACATTGTCCTACCTCGTTGCGGTAACACCTGCAATGGCTCGGGTTCAATTGATGCCAAAGCCCACCAAACTTGGCAAATGAACGAAATTGCTAAGCTCTACAACGCAGGACCAACCCTCAAAGGCTTCGGCGGTCTGCTTGACCCAGCCGCGTACAAAGCCAATGTGGATTTGCTGACCGATCTTGGTGTGCTGAAGAAAGCTCCTGATGCTGGAACAGTGGATTACAGCATTTGGGAAGCTGCCACAGGCAAGAAAGCCTCGAGTTACAAGTAAAGCGAAAGCTGCTAGTCGTTAGCTTCTAGCCAAGACCGCGCCTTATTTGGGCGCGGTTTTTTGTGGTACGGATTCAAGGACAACGGTTGCAACAGCATTCTCGAGGGTGTGCGATAAGCTCAGGTGAGCTACCCAGTGTTGCTCAAGTCGGATTCGTTCTAAGGTTGGAGCTAAGCAAATTTTGGGTTTGACGCCTTCAAATTCAACCCAGACGTCTTGCCAGCCATGCGACTCAAACCAGGTTTTTTGAAAAGCTTCTTTGGCTGCAAAGCGAGCTGCGAGGCTGGGGACAGGATTTCTTTTGGTTAGGCAGTACTCGAGTTCGGCTTTGGTGTAGGTGCGTTCTAAAAAACGTGCCTTTGCACTCGAGGACAGAATTTTTTCTATTCGGTGCAATTCGATTAAGTCCACCCCAATGGCAACAATCACAGTTTAAGTATAACGGTCAATTGTGACTCGAGGATAGGCTTTCAGTCACCACTTCGATGTTCTGGGTAAAACCAAGTGGTTCTTCTTTTAAGAGCCGTTCAAATAAGCGCACCAGTCGCAACTCCAAATGCCCATTGTGGGCGCTGGCATACAGCTCGGCTAAGGTGCGTTCCAAGGTGAAGGCTTCTTTATAAGCGCGTTTACTTTGCAGCGCATCAAAGACATCGCAAACTGCGAAAATTCTGGCAGCCAAGGGAATATCTTCGCCTGCCAGTCGGGTTGGATAACCTGCGCCATCCCAGCGTTCATGGTGGTACAAGACAACATGTTTGGTAATCAGCGGCAAAAAAGGGATGTCTCTGATCAGGTCATAACCATTTTGTGGGTGTTGTTGAATCAATTCCCGTTCGATTGTGTCCAAAGCCCCTGGTTTTCGTAGCACCGCATCGGGAATGGCAAACTTACCAACATCGTGCAGGTATGCTCCCCAGCGCACCGCCCGAACATCGCTTTCGGACAGCTTCAGGGCTTTTGCAATTTGGACTGCCATTTGCGAAACCCGTTCGGTGTGGTTTCCGGTCTCTAAGTCGCGCATCTCGAGTGATTTACCAATCATGGCAAGTGAACCTTCGTAAGCTGCTTCTAAGGTTTCTAAGCGCTCCAAACGCGATAGCAGCGCCCCAATCATGCCGCCAGCCGCGCCAATCAAGGCTTTTTCGTTTGGGTTCCAACCAGCTTGGTCAAAGCGGTAGACAATCAGTGTGCCAAGCAGTGTTCCACTGCTGTCAAGCATCGAAGCCAACATTGAACGCACCCCAATTTGGCGCATGGCTGTGCCAACCACTTCGGCATTTAACTCGAGGCTGCGCTGCACTGGTTGACGCGCCCAGACCAGCAGCGGCTCAAGTTGCAGGCTTTGTTGAATGGTGTTTGGATTTGGAGCTTTACCAACACTGGTTTGAATCCGAAAAGCCTCGTTTTCAAAACGCAGTAAAATCGCAGCATCCGCCATTGCCAATTGCCGCACCCGCTCGAGCGCGTTGTCCAGCGCCTGAGTATCGTTGCCCTCGAGCAGACGCGCCAGGTTTAACAAATTACGGCTTTCAAAGACTTGTCGCTCTAAGTTTTCTGTGGCGCGGATACGCTCCAAAGCCCCGCCAGAAACTTTGGCAATCACTTCGGTTAAACGCTGGTCAAGGTTGGTGAATTGCTCAGGTAAATCTCGAGCCACCAATAGCGCCCCAAGTGGCGAACCGCTTGAGTCAAGAATCGGCACGGTCAACTGACTGTGATTGGGCATGGCGGCTTCGGGTTTGGGTTCAAAAGCCCGAGGGTCGCTGTGAACATCGGCTGAATAAATTGTACCTCGAGCCTCGAGCGCCGCCCAAGCCAAGCCCCGACCACGCGGTACAAGGCTGCTCAGGGTGTTCTGAAATAAACCCTGCACAGAGACAACCCGCAAGTGCTGGTTATCGTTTGAAATCAGCATAAAAGCGCTGTGTGAAATATGAAGCAGGGTTTTGGCTTGCTCCAAAATACTGTTGGCAATTTGCACCGGGGTTCGGGCATCATGCAGGGCTTCAGCCACCGCTTCAAGCGAAGCAAATTCGCGCAGACGAGCCTCGAGTTCGCGGCGTTCACGTTGAGCGCTGATCAGTGCGCCCATTTGAATCGAAAATTGTCTGGCTGCCCGAATCGAATCTTGGTTAAAGCCATACTCGTTGCTGAAATTATCCAAGTTCAAATCTGCCACAACTTCGTTGTTAATCACCACAGGCAAATACAAATTGCTTCGCAAGCGCTTATTTTGCAGGACTTGTTTTTGACGCTCTGGGTTTGTACCTAAAAAAACCTTGGGCGAACGCACAATCCGAGGTTCACCGCGATGCCAAGCCATCACATCGCCATGCCATTCTCGAGCGTTTTGTTCAGAAAGTTCAATATGTAAAATACTCGAGTCATAACCTTGTTGTGCCACATAACGAAAGACCTTGCCAACCCGCAAACGCAAAGTGCCGCCTTCCGCTCCGGGGACAAGCAGCACAGCTGTACCTAACAAACGCGACCATAACTCATTGTCGTAACTGCCGCTTGCCATGATTCGGGCTGCACCAAAAAAAGTCGTCACCAAATCGGATTCCACTTCTTTGGTTTTGTTGGGGTTGGCAAGTTGCTCGAGCGTACCCAATAAGTTCTGATATGCCACCACCTGAGCCACGGGCATGGTCTGCCTTGGGTTGCGGCGTTCAAGGTAAACCGCCAAGACCAAAAATGTAATTGCCATCAGCAAAAACTGAGCTTCTAAGTTATAAGAGCGTTCAAAAGCAATCAACCACAACCAAGTTCCAAAAGCCAGTAAGGCAAATAAACTCATGATTCTGGTCAGCCCAAATGATTTTAGTAAAAAATCCACCGCTGAAATACAAATCGCTGTACCCAATAAAAAAATGCCATGCCAAGCAATCAAACTGCTAAACGGCATCGAAACACCGAGCATCGGAATTAAATCAACTGTATCAAGCAAAGCGAGTAAAGCCGCCGCCAAAACCGTGGTCAGCATGGTTAAACGCCAAGATGTGATTTTCTCGAGCAAATAATCCATGACCAAAGCAGCTTGAACCACAAAAAACAAACCATCGGTCAGCCAACGCTGTTCGTAAAGCCGCTCAAGCAGCCACACAGCACTGATTAAAAAACTCAAACCCAGTAGAAACGGAATTCGCCCCCAGCTCAAGCGACGACTATGCAGCCAAAGCAGCACCAGCAACGCACAAACAGTATAAAGTAACTCGAGCCAATTCATTCTAAGACCGTCATCCTTGGGTAACGCAAAACCGTCATCCTTGGGTTAGAAGGATTATCCCCAACCGATTCTACACAAAAAAGCGACCAGACTCACTTTTTTCCTCATACCTGTATCCCTTAGTCTGTATTTATGTTTTCTTTTAAGCAAAAAATCCCTGTGACTGTGGTTGGTGGCTTTCTTGGCGCAGGTAAAACCACTCTGGTCAACCACCTGATTAAAACTGGTAACAAGCGCTTTGGAGTGATTGTCAACGAATTTGGCGATGTCAATGTGGATGGTGCTTTAATCGAAAATATGGACGAAGAAGGCGTGACTGAATTCTCCAACGGCTGCTTGTGCTGCGCTGGGCGCGACGACTTAGCCGAAGCGATGCTGAAATTATCTTTGCGAAAAAACCCACCACAGCATTTGTTGGTTGAACTCTCGGGCTTAGCCGACCCAGTCCCCGTGGCTCAAACTGTTCTCGAGCCACAATTGAGGCATATTTTTGACTTAGACGGAATTATCGGCGTAGCTGACGCCCGAAATCTCGAGCAAACCCTACAAGAAATCCCAGAAGGCGCGGTGCAACTTGCATATGCCAGCAGCATTGTGTTGAACAAAACCGACCTAGCTACACCAGAACAACTCGAGACAGCTCGAAAACTGGTAAAACAACTCAATCCGCTTGGCGTGGTGACAGAAAGCATCAACGCTGATGTCCCCGCCCAAAACCAACTCGAGCAAGGCGCATTTGACTCCGATTGGCAACCAAGCGGACATGAACACACCCACACCAAAGGGGTCAGCACCTTTACGCTCTTTCAAAAAGAACCCTTGGATGCCCTAGCTTGGAATGCCTTCATGGAAGAAATGATTCTGGCACGCCCGGGCAATGTTTTTCGCGCCAAAGGCTTTTTGGCGTTCAGGCAAATCCCCGATGAAATTATTTTTCAAGCCGTGCGCGAAATTGTCAAAGTCACCAAAGGCACACAGCGCCACGCGGGAAACTCGAGCCTGGTCGTGATCGGGCGTGGACTCGAGGAACAAGAGTACCGCGAAGCGTTCGCTAAACTGCACCAGCCATTGGTACAAAGGAGGTAGAAGCTAATCTGAAGAAGCAATCAGTAGATTCTCGGATAACACACTGAACAAATCATCTTCAAGACGAGATTGGGCAATATAGGCATACTTTTCGTTGATTTCAAAACCCAAGTAATTTCGCTCGAGGTGCTTGGCAGCAAGCAGGGTTGTGCCACTACCACAAAATGGATCAAGTACGGTATGCCCTTTTTGTGTGGTCAGTTCAATTAAACTCTGCATCAGCAAAACAGGTTTTTGCGTTGGATGCAAACCACTTTCACCTGAAGCAAAACTGCTTTTTAGAACGTTATCAGGCGATTCCTCGTATCTTAAAAAAGCTGCTTCGTTATACGCCCCAACACCATGCAGAAGAACATTATCAGCAACCGTAGTACCGATTTTATACGGCTTGGTGAACCATAAAATTGGCTCAAAGGTTGGGCGCAGATTGCCTAAACGCCAACCAGAAAATTCATCAGCGGCGGCTAAGTTATTACGACGCTCATAAACCACACTTAAGCGCTGCGCTCTGTGAACCGCTCGGGGTTTCAGCCACGAAAGCATGTCCTTAAAACTAAAACCCGTGTCCTCGAGCGCCGCAATACAACGATGTGCATAACGCCGACCCGCAAAGATAATCGCACTACCACCCGGTTTTAAGACCCGCAACCAATCGGAAGCCCAAGTCTGACACCATTGGTAATACTGCAAAGGAATTTCACGATCCGCCTCAGACCAGCCGTTAATTGGTTTGCCTCGGTTCTTAAACACAGCCCCTGCTTGTTGCTGGGCTGGACTCGAGCCGAGATACGCCGAGTTGGTGTTGTCGTGCAGTACATCCCAATCCTCAGCGCCAATGCCATAAGGAATATCACTGAGAATCAGATGCACACTGGCATCAGGTAACTCCTTGATGGCTTGTATACCATCGGTGTGAAATACACCATTTTTCATTGTTGTACCTCGAATAACTGATTGCTCGAGACTTTTTCGATGACTTTGACCCTCGAATCCAGATTATTGGCTTTGAGCAATTCTTTGATCGCATTGGCTCGAGACATTCGCATGATTCGTTCACGTTCCTGCGCCACATACGTTAGGGCTTCGTCTTTCAGGTATTTCAAAGCCGAGTCTGCGTGTTCTTTCTCGAGCAACCAAATCGCTTGGCTTTCAGGTGCAAAATCAAGCATTTGCGAATTGATTTGTTTCCAATACGAAACCGCATCTTGCGAAGGATTCATGGCAGCCACAGTTTGGAAAATTTGTTGTAAGAGCTGCCGTACTTTGTTTTGACCAAGGGCTTTCACCAGCCGTAGCAAAACAACCAGATGGGTATATGAAAACAGACACACATTCAAGCTGGCTGCTTGTTGATAAATCTGGCTTTTGCTGTTGGGCAATTGAAATAGCGGACAAACCACCATTGCAAAAGGTTTTCCTCGTTTCCAAGTGTGCATGGCTGCGATCTTAAAATCTTTTTGGTTCTTTGCGGTTCGACTTAAGCGAAAAGCCTTGGCATCTGCCACAAATGCAAAATCCTTAGCAACACACTCTACATCGGCAGTATCAGAACGCTCAGTGACCACCAGACTGGCAATACCAAGCGCTTCAAATGCCAAAGCAAGCAAAATATCGGTGTATTTCGAGTACAGTTTTTCGGCAGTTGAATCATGCGCCAAGACTTCCGGAATCACACCACAAAAACGCAGATGCCCCAATAGCAATTTGGGATGACTCTGAAACTGACCCCGAAGTTGGGATTCAACCACCTCAACCGCAGTAGCGAAATCACCCCGAGAACCATGAATGTTTTCAATCCAGAGTTCGCGTTGGGCAATGTCTGTTTTGGCTAGACCCATAAGTAAGACTTATTTCAACATCTCGAGGGCTTTTTTGAGTTGGGCATCGTTGTCTATTGTTACCAGCGCCTGTCCTTGGATGCTCGAGTTCTTGGCTCGGGGCGGGGTGTCCTGATGCACGAATTTACCTGTTTTATCGGCGGTGAGTTTAATGGTTTTGCCATTGACTTTGACTTCGATGCTGCTGCCCGGTTTTGCACCAATCCCCTCGAGCGCAAGGATGTTGCCGTAACGGGTGTCTTGCACCACCACATCTGGAGTCACACCGCGCTTATACAAGCTGTTGCGCTTTGGGGTCAGCCATTCCTTGTACGCCACATTGACTTGACCATTGTTGGAAAGTGGCGTGGGGATGTTGGCTACACCTTTACCATAGGTTTTTTCGCCGACCACTTTGGCACGCCCAAGTTCTTGCAGTGCCGCTGTGACAATCTCCGAAGCACTGGCACTCGAGCCATTGACCAAAACCACCATTGGCAACTTAAAATCGGTGCTTTCTGGACTGGCGCTGTACTCGATTTTGACTTGTTTTTTGTTGTCCCTTGTAATAAAAATATCGCCTTTGCTAAGGAACGTATCTGCCACACCCTCGGCTTGTGAGACCAGCCCACCGGGGTTATTGCGAAGGTCAAAAACCAAGGCTTTGATACCCTTAGCTTGCAGGGCTTTAAGCTGGGCTTGCAGTTGCTCGGTGACTTTTTGATTAGCAAAATCCGAAATGGCTAAGTAACCAATTTTATTGGGCAGCACGGTGCTTTCAACATTGACCTTAACAATTTTGGCTCGAGTGGCATTGATTGTGATTCTTGCGCCGTTACGCAGCACCTCGAGTTTGACGGTTGAACCATTTGGACCACGAATCAGGCGCACAGCTTGGTCTATTGGTAATTTGGTTAAGTCCTTGCCATTGGCGGTCAGCAGAATATCGCCAGCTTGCAAACCAGCTTGGGCAGCAGGTGAGCCACGGTACACAGTTTCGACCAGCACACCAGTGCCGTCCTTATTGGCAGGGTTGATACCAACCCCAATGCCAAAGAACTCGCCTTGTAAATCCTCGCGCCCCGTGGTGGCTTCGGCGGGTGGAATGTAAAAGGTAAATTCATCATCCAAGGCGTACAGCATTCCCGAAATTGCACCCTCGAGCAGTTTTTCACGGTTGACAGGGGTAAGGTGGTTTTTTTCAAGGACTTCTAAAGTCTCCAAGAAAGCCTTGCCATTGGGGCTGCTGAGATCAGTATTGGGGCGCAGTTGGGCGTAACCATAAACACCAGCACCAACCACAACCACCACAGGTAAAAACAATCGCTCAAGTTTCATGGAGGGCATTGTAAACCCCCGACCTGAAGATCAAATGTGTCTCGAGCAAGCCAAATGCCCTGATTGACCAACCTGCCCTTTTCAAGCTAAACTAAACCCATGATCCGCTCTGGACTACCACGACTAGGGGCATTGCTCGAGTAAAATTTCCTCGAGTTAGCGCCCCAGTCTTTGTGTCTGGGGCTTTTTTATTGTAAAAAATTCAAGGAGTTCATCATGACAGAAATTACGAAACAACGCTTAGAAAAATACAATCCTCACGAAGTCGAACCACGCTGGCGCTCAGTGTGGGAGGAGCAAAAACTCTATAAAACCAACCTGCACTCGAGTAAACCCAAGCACTACATGCCAACCATGTTCCCATACCCAAGCGGTAATTTGCACATCGGGCATTGGTATGCTTTTAGCATTCCCGATACTCGAGCAAGGTTCATGCGAATGCAGGGCTTTGAAGTGCTGTTTCCTATGGGTTTTGATGCTTTTGGTCTGCCCGCCGAGAATGCCGCGATTAAGAATAATATTGACCCTGCCAAGTGGACGTACAGCAACATCGAGTACATGACCAGCCAATTTAAGCGCATGGGAACCATGATTGATTGGGAAACCACAGAACTGAAAACCTGCGATCCCGAGTATTACAAGTGGAATCAATGGTTTTTTGTGCAGTTTTATAAGCGTGGCTTGGCTTACAAAAAAGAATCCTTTGTCAACTGGGACCCTGTGGATAACACCGTTCTGGCAAACGAACAAGTGATTGACGGACGCGGCGATAGGTCTGGTGCTTTGATTGAACGCCGCCTGATGAGCCAATGGCACATGAAAATCACTGATTACGCCGAAGAACTGCTGGATTTTTCGCAAATCGAGTGGACTGAAAAAGTCCGTGTCATGCAAACCAATTGGATTGGTAAAAGCGTTGGCGCAGAAGTGGATTTTGCCACGCCTGCTGGGGCATTAACGGTTTTTACCACCCGTCCAGACACGATTTTTGGGGCAACCTTTATGGTGCTTGCGCCTGAACACTCCATGGTGGCAGCCCTGACCAAACCAGAAAAACTCGAGGAAGTAAGTCAATATCAAGCTGCTGCCAAACTTGCTTCGGACATTGACCGCACCGCCGAAGGTAAGGAAAAAACGGGTGTGTTCATCGGTTCGTATGCCAGCAATCCATTCACTGGCAAGGAAATCCCGATTTTTATTTCCGATTATGTGCTGGTGACGTATGGCACAGGCAGCATCATGGGTGTGCCAGCCCAAGATGACCGTGACTGGGCTTTTGCTAAGAAATTTGACCTCGAGATTATTCGCACTGTGCAGACTCCAGCCGATTGGGACGAGAACAAGCCATTCATGGGCGATGGTGTGGCAATCAATTCTGATTTTTTGAATGGCTTCAATGTGCTGCAAGCCAAGACCCGCATGATGGATGAACTCGAGAAAACGGGTAAGGGCAAGCGCAAAACCACCTTTAGGCTGCGCGATTGGTTGATTAGCCGCCAGCGTTATTGGGGAACGCCAATTCCAATTATTTACTGCCCAAGTTGCGGAGAAGTGCCAGTGCCAGAAGAAGATTTACCGATTTTACTGCCCGAGAATCCAGAGTTTTTGCCAACGGGTCAAAGTCCCTTAACCCTGCTCGAGGATTGGAAAAACTGCTCCTGCCCCAAGTGCGGTGGGGCGGCGGTACGCGACACGGACACGATGGATACCTTTGTTGACTCGAGTTGGTACTATTACCGCTTTTTAGACCCAAAAAACAACGCCAGTGCCATCAATTCAGAATTGGTGAAAAAGTGGGGACCCGCCGATTGGTACACAGGTGGCATCGAACATGCGATTCTGCACTTGTTGTACGCCAGATTCTGGACCAAAGCCATGCGCGACATGGGTTTGATTGATTTTGGCGAACCATTTACCCGCCTGATGAACCAAGGCATTATTTTGGGCGAAGACAACGAAAAAATGAGTAAGTCCAGGGGGAACGTGGTAGACCCTGATAACCTTGTTTCTGAGTACGGCACGGATACCGTGCGTTTGTACTTGCAGTTTATTGGACCTTGGGATCAAGGCGGACCATGGGCACCTAAAGGAGTCAATGGACTTGCCAATTGGCTCGGGCGGGTTTGGAGTTTGTACTTTGAGACACCAGATACTCAAACCGAAAACATTGGTTTGTCTGACCTCGAGTATGCTGTGAACTACGCTCTGAAAAAAGTCACCGAAGACACCGAGAATTTTAAGTTCAACACCAGCATCGCGGCGATGATGGAATTATCGAACTTTCTGGGCAAAGCCAAACGCAGTGCCTTATACGGCACACCAGCTTGGAACAACGCCCTCGAGATTTTCAACACCATGCTCGCGCCTTATGCGCCGCACCTTGCCGAAGAAATCTGGAGCAAAACAGGGCATACCAGCAGCGTTCACTTGGAAGCATGGCATAAGTTTGACCCAAGCAAACTGGTCAAGGACAGCTTTGAATTGGTGGTACAAGTGAACGGTAAAGTCCGTGCCAAAACCGAAGCGCCCTCGAGCATCTCGAGCGCTGAAGCCATTGCTCTGGCTCGAGGTTTGGAGAACGTGCGCGGGCATGTTGAAGGCAAGGAAACGGTCAAAGAAATTTACATTGAACGGCGTTTGGTGAACATTGTGGTCAAAGGTTGAGATTTGTCTAAAATGGACTGATTATGGGCGAATCAGTCCACTATGGTTTTTGTTGCATCAACTCGGCAAAGGCTTGGCTGGCTCGAGCAGACAAAACAGCTTGCCCTCGGCGATACCATACATGTCTTCAAAACGGCTCGGTTGATTTGGCACACTCACTTTATGCCAATCCATCGGAAGAGTAATTCCTCGCCCATGGGTTTGCTTTGGTTCTGTAACGAAATTGGATTTTTGGTCAAGGAAAGAGGCGCATAAGCATCAGCAAAGGTATAATTCACGCTATAACCCACGTCTTTGAGTGCGCCAATTGTCATGCGACTGAGTTTATTTTCAACATTGGAATTGCGATAGCCAGTCATGATTTCGTTGTCAAAATTGCTTTCTTTCCAGTGAGCTTCGCATGTGCCAGGACCACCAGTAGTCTCGAGCGGAATGTTGCCCGTACCACCAAGAGCTGCCCATTCAGCTTTGGCATGTGTGCCAGTGTAAAAAGTCGTATCGCAACCAGAAGTGGTATCACCTGTCACTAACCCCAGCGCCTTCCAGAGTCCACCTATTCCCAACACATGACCCATTTCATGCAAAATGACATCTCTGGTACGGGTGCTGCCCGCCACAAAATCGGCAGAATCAAATTCCATGATTCCAGCAGTTGGTAGCAAACTACCGTTGCGTAGTCCGCAAATACCGGCTGACCCGAGAATATTAAATGGACCATCAATTGGAGCGACATCCACAAAAATAAGCAAATCGTCTACATTTGAAACGCTGCTCCACCCGGGGACGCTGTTCCCGCATGGTGAAAAATTTCCTGCCACATCGGGAAGATCAGCCGTGATGATGTCCTGCCAGATGTTGATCGCATAATTAAAATCAGCTTTGAAGCCACTCGAGACATTGTTGCTAAATTGCAAAGTAATGTTGTAAACAGGATACAAATAATTGGGGTTGGTGCTGGTTTTGACGTTACCAATCCGAATGGTTGTGCCAACACTCGAGGTATCGGTATCTGAACCAATCAAAACCACTTGGGTTGCACCAAATGCCGTGGCTCGAGACTGAGCCATAGAAGTTGTTTCTTCGCGGCTGCGGGTGACTCGAGTGGTGCTTTCAGTGGACAGCACAAAAGTTGCTGTGAATTTGTAGCTGCTGGTGATACTGGCATTGGGTAGCTTATAGGCAATCGTGACTTGACCAGTCTGACCTGCTGGAATGCTGCGCGACCAACTTGGGTTTGCACCACCACAATTGGTAGTGCAGTAGCGTGCCACAAAGCCATACTCGAGAACTGTATCGCTGTCGTTCATGACACTATTTGAAATGGCTGTGGTTTTGATGCTCAAAAGTTCGCTGGTTTGAAATGCCTGAAAATCTTCTTGCCCAGAAGTAATCGTACTCGAGTTGGTCATACCATGCGTGGGTTTCATGGCTTGGGCGGCATCGCTGCCGCTGGTTGTGCTTACAAAATTGCTTAGGCTTTTCATTCCAGTGCCGCCAAGATTGCCACTGGAGCGGTTTAGAGCATAGAGTGTCAGGTTGGTGATATTGCCAGCCGTGTTGTTGGTGACTGGGTAGATCGCTTTTAAGTAACGGGTTTTGGTGGTTGTATCGGTGGTGTTGATAAAAGTCGCAGTGCCGAAGGTAAGACCGTCGTTAGGCGTTACATTTTGGGTGATTCCACTGGCAGTTCCTGAACCAGCGTCAAGCGTGGCTTCAAATGCACCAAACACCGAGATTTGGCTTGGAGGGGTTGGAATTGGGTCAGGAGTGGGAGTTGGGCTAGTTGGGTTAGGATTTTGTCCACAAGCCACCAAGACAGCCAAGGCGCAGGGGAGGGCAAGTAAGAATCTATGAATGGTTTTCATTTGCTTTTGACACTCCTTGAAATTCTAAGTAATACCAAACCAGTCTATAGGAGCAACTTCCAAAGCAGTGTGAAAAATCCGTACCAGAACGCAAATCATTCACCACACAGTACCGTTTTTTGTATTGAGCGTCGCCTCGAGTATTATGAAATGCTGGATCTGGCACACATCACAGGTAACCTCGAGCCTTTTGTTGGGCAGGTTGTTTTGTTGCTCGAGCAGAGTTTTGGGCTTTATGCCCAAGCCTTGCGGGTCAAGTGGGTATGATGCGGAAAAATACCATGTCAGCCTCGAGAATTGGGTTAGGATACGGCTCGAGGTGTGTATGAAAAAAATCGTTGGAGCTTTGGTGATCGGTTTTGGCTTGTTGTCCTTGGGTTTGGCACGTCCACTTTCGCAGATTGAGTCGAGTGGCACGATCATTTTTGCCAATAGCCGCGACTACCCACCGTTTTACTCGGTGGAAAATGGCAGGTTGGTTGGTTTTGAAATTGAATTCGGCGAGGCACTATCACAGCGTCTTGGATTGAAAGCCGAGTGGCGCAATGTTGGTTTTGATTCCTTGTTTGCTAAGTTGGGTGAAAATAAAATTGATGTGGCACTGGCTTCGCACACCATCACCGAAAACCGCGCTAAGTTTGTGGATTTTGTGATTCCGCATTACTGCACGGGTACAGTACTGGTTGCTTTGCAAGGCAAGACCCTCGAGCCAAGCGAATTATCAGGTAAAACCGTTGTGGCTTCAACCAGCAGTACCTTCGCTGAGTACGCACGTAAAATCTCAGGCGCAAAAGTCAAAACCTTTGCCACTGAACTCGAAGCCTTCAAAGCCATGCAGTCTGGTCAGGCTTCGGCGTACATAACCGATCGTTTGGCTGCCCTGACTTTTGCTAAAAAATACCCCAAGCCTCGGGTGAATGTCTCGCCGCTTTTAACCGAAGATCGGATTGCTATGGCGGTTAAAAAAGGCAACACTGAACTGCTCGAGAAGCTCAATAAAACCGTTGAAGCCATGAAAAAAGATGGTTCAATAGACCGTCTTGCCTTTCGTTACTTTTCGGGCAATGTAACCTGCCCATAACCGAAATCGTGAGCTACCCGATACCTCGAGCCAGCAAAACCTTGTAGGCTCGAGGTATGAATTTAATGGTCAATGGCAAATCGCAGACCATACCAGATGCTCAAAGTACCGAGCCTTTGGTCTGGGTGCTGCGTGACACGCTTGGATTGGCAGGAACTCGGTATGGGTGTGGGATTGGCGTGTGTGGG
>JAAFJQ010000058.1 GCA_013298185.1 Deinococcales bacterium | reverse complement strand
GAACGATTGCACAGCATTCCCGCCTTCTTTGAAAACCAGCATTGTTACACCGATGCCCTCGCCAATTACTTCGGCGACACCGACAATCAAACCTGCGGCACATGCAGCGTCTGCACAGGGCAAACGGTTCTCCTACCCAAGCCGAGCCTCGAGACGAACCTCGAGACGATGCTGGATGCTCGAGAAATCAAAGCACTTGTCAAAGCCAATGCCGAAGCCCTAGGCGAAGCGCGGCAACTTGCCAGATTCTTATGCGGCATGACCAGTCCAAAAACCACTCGAGCCAAGTTATCCAGCCACATGTTGTTTGGTGTGTGTGAAAGGAATTCGTTCCCTCGAGTTCTGGCTTGGTGTGAACAGCACGTTTAGTCAATAGACATGCAAAAACCTTTTCAGTACGCATAGGATCACGGGGCAGTCAGCCCCTCACCCGTCGCTTCGCGCCACCCTCTCCCAAAACAACGCGCTTCGCGCAGGGAGAGGGGTTCGGGCTGTCTTTTCGTTCCAGTTACGTCTCAAAAAGCCAAGTTCCCCGCACCAGAACCCCTCACTCGAGGGGTCGAGCGAAGCGAGGGGGAGTACGTGAGGCATTGCGTTTTTACGATTTGATCCTCGAGAAAATTCCTTAACCTGATGCGAATGGGAGACCCTTGTGGTCTCCCGATAAGAGGACATTTTTCAAATGTGCATAAGTCCTGAGCAAATGGCTACACGTTGAGCCAATCAAAGCCGCTTCATCTCGTCTGCTCATAAACCGATAACGCATTCCAAGCAACGATAATCTGACTTGCAGCCTTCACATCCACACTCCTGAGTGCCATTTGCAAGTCCTTGCCTGTCACGCGGCGTAATCCTTCAAGGTCGCCGTCTCGAGCCAGTTCTGTGGCGCTTGGTCGGGGCGACACGCGCCGTGCCAAAAGCCGTTCTCGAGTTAAGACCTCAAAGTTTTCATTCTCGAGAAAAAGGCGCTTGGTGGCTTCGATGCTTTCAGATGGCTGTATTTGCTCGAGGCTAGCCAAAACCAATCGTCGTTCGAGTTGCAAGTCCATGCAAAGGGCGTACAGCCCTTCGGCGGCTCGAGTGGGGTCTTGGTGTCGTTCTAGTTCTTTTTGAAGTTGCTGCTCAAGCAAGGTTTTTATGTTGTTGACTGACATCTCCCCTACCATACGCCACCTGTCCTTAACTCAACCATTTCATTTTTCACCTTTTTAGCCTTAAACTGTTTGGATGCCGACGCAGTCTATTCGTTTTGACAATGGTCCAAAACTTTATCCTTTTAAAACTGACCTCGAGTTTCCCATCAATGCTCGGGTGGTGGTCAATTCTCGGCGCGGTTTGGAAGTCGCCACGGTGCGTGACACGGCTCGAGGTCATTCTGAGCATGTTGGTGGTGAAATTCTGCGCCTTGCCACGCCCGAGGACTCGCAGCGCTGGCAGAAACTCGAGCAGGATGCCAATGACCTCAAGTGGTTTTTGCGTTCCAAAGTGCGTGAGTATCGTTATCCACTTAAAATTATTACCCTCGAGTTTACTTTGGATGGTAGTCATTTAACGGTTTCGTATTCAAGTGAAGAAAAAATGGAGTTGCGAAACCTGATTCAGGATTTGAACAGTCGAACCACGGCTCATGTGTATTTTCATGCGGTTGGTGCAAGGGATCAAGCTCGGATTCTGGGTGTGCTTGGTGTTTGCGGGCGCGAGAACTGCTCGAGCCACCATTTGCAGGAATTTACGCCAGTCACCATTCGCATGTCTCGAGACCAGCAATTGCCACTCAATCCTGAAAAGATTTCGGGTCCTTGTGGGCGCTTGCTCTGCTGCTTGCAGTACGAACACGAAATGTACTTGGATTTACTCAAAACCCTGCCACGCAAAGGCGCAAAAGTATGCAGCACCGAGGATGAATCCCAGTGCGGCAAGGTCATGAAAATCAATCCATTAAAGCAAAGCGTCGAAGTTAAATCCGATGAAGGTGCATGGTTTGAAATCTCCAAAGAGCAAATCAAACCCATGCGTTGATCTTTATGGGTACAAACCACGAAGCGCTCGAGCCTCGAGAACCCGGGTACAAGCCACAATAAAGGTAGCGGTTCGCATGGTTACATTTTTGTCTTGCGCCACATCCCAAATGCCTTTGAAGGCTTCGACCATGATTTTTTCTAAACGCTTGTTGATTTCGTCCTCTGTCCAGAAGAAACTGCTGAAATCCTGCACCCATTCAAAGTACGACACGGTCACACCACCAGCGTTGGCAAGCACATCTGGCACAACCACAATGCCGCGTTCACGCAGGGCATCGTCGGCGGCTGGGGTGGTGGGTCCGTTTGCCCCTTCGACCACGATTCGAGCTTTAATTTGACCAACATTCTCTAAGGTGATTTGTTTTTCCAGCGCCGCAGGAATCAGGAATTCAGTTTCGACACTCCAAAAATCATTTTTGGCAATGGTTGTGGCTTTCGGGTAGGCGGTCACATCAGGGTTTTGTTTCATGAACTCGAGCAAGTCGTGTGGGTTGATGCCATCGCCATTAAAAATTGTTCCCGAGACATCTTGAATCGCCACGATTTTTGCGCCGTGGTCATGAAAAATTCGCGCCGAGGCATTGCCGACATTGCCAAAGCCCTGCACCGTGACTCGAGAACCAGCCACTTCTAAGCCGATGCGGTTGGCGGCTTCGCGCCCCGCCACAAATACCCCGCGCCCTGTGGCATCGCGCCGCCCGAGGCTTCCACCCAAAGCAATGGGTTTACCCGTGACCACACCCGTGGCAGTTCGACCTTGGTTCATGCTGTAGGTGTCCATCATCCAAGCCATGGTGAGTTCGTTGGTGTTGACATCAGGCGCGGGAATGTCCTTATCTGGACCAATGATAAAATTAATTTCCGAAGTGTACCGCCGGGTTAATTTCTCGAGTTCACCCCTCGAGAGTTTACGTGGATCAACCCGAATTCCGCCTTTTGCACCACCATATGGCAAATTGACCGCCGCATTTTTGACGGTCATCCAAGCCGAGAGCGCCATCACTTCGGAAAGCGTCACATCTTGGTGATAGCGCACCCCACCCTTGCCAGGACCTCGGCTCGAGTTATGCTGCACGCGGTAGCCTTCAAAATGGGCAATGCTGCCATCGTCGAGTTGAATCGGTACATCCACAATCAAAATGCGCTTCGGGCGTTTTAGGGTTTCAACCCAATAAGCCAGCTTTCCCAAATAAGGCGTTACCCTATCCACCTGCTCGAGGTAGATTTCCCAAGGACCGAGATCATCTTGGCTTAAATAAGACGGAACGACGTGCTGCTGCATGTTTTTCTCCTAGAATAAAGGCTTCCTCGAGAAGCCCCTGCCCTTTGCACCCCTCTTTGAGGGGTCGAGCGAAGCGAGGGGGAGTACCTGAGAGCTTACGATGCTCTCTACGGATACAAACCTCTTAAATTCGTACTCTCATTGATCCGACTGACAGCTAACACAAAGGCTGCTTGCCGCAAATTCAATCCGCGCTCGAGTTTCAGCGCGTATACACTCTCGAGGGCGTGGGTGAAGTGCTGCTCGAGGTTTTGCCTGATTTCTTCTTCTGTCCAGTAAAAATTATTAAAATCCTGCACCCATTCGTAGTACGAAACCACCACCCCGCCTGAATTCGCTAGATAATCTGGGATGATAAACCGCCCTTCTCGCTCGAGGATCGTGTCCGCAGCTCGAGTGATGGCATGGTTTGCTCCTTCGGCAATGATTTGCGCTTCGACTTTGGCAGCGTTGCCTGCATGGATTGCGCCTTCACGCACGGCTGGGACAAGCACATCCACGGGTAAGGTCAGCAAGGATTCTTGGTCTATGCGCTTTGCACCATGAAATCCAAGCACCGAACCATTCTCGGTTTTGTACTCGAGCAGCCTTGGAATATCCAAACCATCATGAGCATAAATTGCGCCACTCGAGTCTGAAACCGCCACCACACGCACACCACGTTCAAACAGCCCGAGTGCGGCGTAGCGCCCGACCATACCAAAGCCTTGAACCGCCGCGCTGGCTTTCTCGAGGGAAATGCCTTCACGGGATGCCACACCAAAAATACTGTAAGCAATGCCACGCCCGGGGGCTTCTACACGCCCTAAACTACCGCCCATGGCGACGGGTTTGCCTGTCACCACACCCGTCACGGTGCTGCCTTTGTTTTGGCTGTAGGTATCCATGATCCACGCCATGATTTGTTCGTTGGTGCCAGTGTCAGGCGCGGGGATGTCCTTGTCAGGTCCAATCAAATCCACCAATTCGGAGGTGTAGCGTCTGGTCATACGCTCGATTTCTGACCTCGAGAGGGTCTTGGGGTCAACATCAATGCCACCTTTTGCGCCACCAAACGGGAGGTTCATCACGGCACACTTGATCGTCATGGCTGCCGCTAAACCACGCACTTCGTCTAAATTTAAGCCAGCGCGGTAACGCAACCCGCCTTTTGCGGGACCTCTCGAGATGCTGTGCTGGACACGGTAGCCTGTAAAAAAACGAACTGAGCCATCATCCATACGGGCTGGAACAGATACCGTGACCATTCGCTTGGGGTGGCGCAGGTACTCGAGGGTTTCTTGGCTTGCGCCAAAATAAATTTGATTTTCATTGACTTGGGCTAAAAAAGCGTGCCAAAGGTTGAGGTTTTCGGGTTGGACTTCATTTCGAGCTTGTGGCTCGTTGTCTGGATTCATTTTTCCTCCGAGCGTAACAGCACACCTCGAGTCACCTCGAGCCTACTTGTGTTTTCTTCTCCGATGGAGGATTATACACCCCTTGCAAACGTTTGTTTGGTTAATGCCAGATGAGACAATCAAACCACGCTACTGGTAGGGTTGCGCGGCGATCTTAAGCGCCCGAGCAAATCCGGAGCCACCAAAGGTTTAGCAAAATAATAGCCTTGGCAGCGATCCACGCCCAAATCGCGCAGGGCTTGGAATTGTTCTCTGGTTTCCACGCCTTCAGCCACAATACCCATGCCCACATGCCGCGCCAATAAAATAATCAGTTTGACCAACGACCAACCCGAATCATTTGGTTGCAAGTGCGAAACAAAACTGCGATCAATTTTCAGCACATTCACAGGTAGTTTTTGCAAGTAAGACAAATTGGAATAACCCGTGCCGAAATCGTCAATGGCGGTGAGAATACCCTTGGCTCGGAGTTGTTCCAAACGAGCCGAAGCCAACTCGGTGTCGTTCATCAAAGCGCCTTCAGTGACCTCCAATTCCAATGCCCTTGGGTCAAATTGGGTGTCAAGAAGCACCCGTGCCACTGAATCAGAAAATTCTGGCAGCATCAGTTGCTGCACATCAATGTTGACTGCCAAGACCACATTTAAGCCATCCCTGCGCCACTGCCCAACTTCTAAGCAAGCCTGACGCAAAATCCATTCTCCAATTGGCACAATTAAGCCCGATTCAATCGCAGTCGGCAAAAAACGCCCAGGCGACAACAAACCATCTCGAGGATGCTGCCAATACAAGAGCGCCTCAACCACCACGACCTGCTGCGCTGCATTAACTTGAGGCTGATAACGCACCACAAATTCATTTCGCTCGAGGGCACGACGCAAACTGACTTCCAACTCTAAGCGCTCTTTGGCAGCGGTGTTCATGGTTGGGTCAAAGCGCTTAAAAGCACTTTTACCACTGCGTTTAACCATGTTCATGGCAGTATCAGCATTGCGAAGCAACAAGTTTGCGTTTGTGCCATCATCCGGATAAACCGCAGCACCAATGCTGGCAGATAAAAACAGTTCCACACCACGCAATTGCAAAGGATAGGACAAGGTTTTCAGCATTTCATTGGCAAGCGCTTCGGCTTCAGAAGGCTGCTCGAGTTGCCCGACCACCAACGTAAATTCATCGCCACCCGGACGAGCCAACATGTCCTTGGATGGCAAAATAGTTTGCCAACGGTCAGTGACTGTACGAAGAATTTCATCGCCGACTTCGTGACCAAGGGTATCGTTGATGCGCCGAAAACCATCCAAATCTATTTGCAGCACCGCGATTCTCGAGCCGCGTTGCTGCGCGGTTTTTAAGGCTGATTCCAGGTGGCGTTCGACCCCAAAACGATTTGGGAGTTTGGTCAGGCTATCGGTACTGGCTTGTTCACTCAGCCGATCCATCAAAGTCGAACGTTCAATCACCAGTGTTGCTAGGGTTGCCACATTTTCAAACTGCTCGAGCTGAGCCGAACTTGGAGCAACGTGTCTCGAGAAATGCAGTTCTATTGCGCCCAAAACCGCACCATCCGCCGACATGATTGGCACCGCCCACGAACTGGCAACGCCGCTCATCAGCATGGCTCGGTCCATGTTCACCCAACGTGGATCATCTTGAATCACTTCAACCACAGCTGGCACAGCCTCGAGCATTGCATAGGCTGCTGTCCCATGCCCCAGACCAATGGGGACACCATCGAGCAGTGAACGCACCAATGGTCGCCAATTTGGCGCAACTTGCAATGCCAAGCGATCTTTGACGCGCAAAAAAACCCCAGCTGTAGCCCCAGCAAAAATCCGCTCGAGCAAACCCGTCAGCATTTGCAGCGTTTCGTTCAAAGGCGAAGTACCTAGCGCCAACTCGAGAATACGATTGCGGTAGGCTTCGAGCAGTTCATGGTTTTTACGCTGGGTAATATCTCGCCGCCATGAAACCCGATGTAAGATCTGCCCTTGGTCATTGCGAATTGGTACAATTGAAAGTTGAATCCAAAGTGGTGTGCCATTCTTGTGATATTCCATGGTTTCAAGTTCAACCGCTTTACCCAGTCGTAAATCAGATCTAACATGCTGATAATCATCGGTTTGAGCTTGGTTGCCGCGCAACACTTGGGTGGTTTGACCAACCAATTCTTCCTTGGCAAATCCCAAAAGCCGCGAAAAAGCAGGATTAACAAAAACCACTTCTGAACTGAGTTCATCACCATTGTCAGGCTGGCTAACTGCGGAAATCAAAACACTTTCGTTGGTGTTCACCACTGCCGCTTCAAACATCCCCAAGCGCGAATCCGAAACAGGTTGAGAGCGAGCCTGTTGCGAACGCAAAAAACCATTCTCGAGGCTAGTGGCAGCCAAACCAGCCAAACGCTCGAGTTGTAAAACTTGAACTGGAGTCAAATGAACAGCTTGGCGATACATCACCATTAAAACCCCGACGGCTGTACCAGAAAGCAAAACCGGCACGCCAGCCACCACCGAAACAGCTTGTTGAATCGTGCGTTCAGACCAAAGCGGATACTGCTGCACCACCAAAAGTTCACCACTTGCCCAAATCCGACCAGGCACATCCACGTTCAAAGCAAAACTTGCGGCAATCTCGAGGGCAATGCCTTGGGCATGGACACGCTGCATTTGTGAGCCAGCCAAAACGAAAAAAGCTGTGCCATCAGCCGCAAAAACAGTGGCACACAATTCAACAATTGTCTGCAAATTGGCTCGGTCAGAAAGTTGTGGTGCTAATACCGACATGCGCTCTATTATGCCTGAAAAATAGAAATAAAAAAGTACCAACCACAGAAGTAAACCCGCGACCCTGATTCAATCTTCTTTTGATTCGGTTGCTTCAATCCTCTGCCGTTCCTAGACTTTTGCATTGGTAAATCTATTAAGTTTGGGTATATACTAATTGTATGGCTCGCCTCAGTCCCAATTTACAGGATGCACTTCCAAATCCTTCAAAGGTGTTGCGTCCAGATGCGCTCAGTAATCCCTTGCTAGGAATTTGGAACTCAGCCACAGATCGCCAAGCCTGGACAAGACTCGAGGTAAACCTCGACCAAAGAGTCAAAATCACCAGTGGCAATACCCTGATGAGCGGTTTACTCGAGGCGCACCAAAGTGGCGAATTAAAACTGACTTTGTACTCAGGCGCAGGCGAAAGCACCGCTCGCCTTGAAGGGACTTGGCAAATTCACGGCGAGGAACTCACCATGTTCTTCAAAGCCACCGAATTGATGTTTGCTCGAGCCAACAAAAATCCCACCCTAGGCGCAATCTAAGCCACAGACTGTAGGCGCAATCTAAGCCATGCCTGATCGAATTGCCTCGAGCGCAGCCTCAAGACCAGCAACTCGAGAACCACTGCCTTGGGCAAGGTCTGGTTTACCGCCGCCTTTACCTTCAATAAAGGGCAGCCCAATTTTCAAGAGTTCGTTGGCTTGCTGCTTGACCCCAGCCCCGCAAGTCACTGCCAAAAACGCCCTCGAGCCATCGGTTGCCCCAAGAATCGCCACAAGCTGATCGCGCATGGTACAGGCTTTGGCAAGGTCTGGCAGTAGCGTTACATCCTCGAGTTGATACACCACCACACCTTTGAGGAAACTGGCAGCAATTCGAGCCGCGAGTTGGGTTTTAAGGTTCGCCACCTCGAGCCGAGCCTTGTTTAAATCCTCGAGTGCCGAATCCACCCGAGCTGGCACGACCTCGAGCGCCGAGGAAAAACGTAAGCCCAAGCCAGCCATGAAATCGTGTTTGAAACGATAATCCGCCAATAAACGCGAGCCGCAATTAAAATACACTCGAGTCGCACCGCCTTTGATGCGCTCGAGCTTGAAGATTTTTAGCATCCCAACTTCACTCGAGGAGTTCGTGTGTGTACCACCGCAAGCGCTGTAATCGTACTCACCGATTTGCACCACACGAATCATGCCCGAGACTTTGGGGGTGCGGCGCAAGGGGATTTGGGCAATTTCGGAATCTGGAACTTCATAAGATCGAATTGGTAAGGCTGCCCAAATCGCCGCATTGACATCTGATTCGGCTTGCATCGCCGTTTCCCAAGTGGTTTCCTCACCCAGATCAAGTGTACAGACCGAATGCTCCATATTGACCGCGATGACGTATCTCGAGAGTCGAAAAAAAGCCTGTCCAAGCAAATGTTCGCCCGTGTGTTGCTGCATATGGTCAAAACGCCGCGCCCAATCAATTTGCCCAGAGACAGCCGTGCCAACCTCGAGTGGAGTCTCAAGCCGATGCCAGATTGCACCATCTTTTTCTTTGACTTCAAGCACCTTGATGCCATTCAAAAAACCCGTATCAAAAGCCTGCCCACCAGCCGAAGGATAAAACGCGGTTGCCTCGAGCCGCACAGAGTTTTCTTGAGTCTCGAGAACAGTGGAAGCAAATTCTTTTTGATACGCATCTTGGCGGTATAACTTCACGGTCATACTTGGTTATACCACCTCGCGGCGAGCAGCAAAAAAATCAGACAACAAAGCTCGAGCTTCAGCTTCCAATACACCACGCCGCACCGAAAAACGATGATTCCAAGCGGCTCGAGAAGCATCCAACACACCACCAAGCGCCCCGTTTTTAGGATTCCGAGCTGCGAAAACAATCCGCCCAACCCGAGCCTCGAGCGCTGCACCTAGGCACATCAAGCAAGGCTCGAGCGTCACAATCAAAGTACAATCAGACAAGTACGGCGTTTGAAGGTGTTGCGAAGCCAAACGCAATGCCTCGAGTTCCGCGTGCTGCGTCATATCCAACATTTCTCTCGAGCGATTGGCGGCTTTGGCAATGATTTCAGCACCACACAGCACCACCGCCCCAACAGGCACTTCGCCTCGAGCCGCAGCCGCTTTTGCCAGTTGCAACGCCTCGCGCATAGCCTCGAATTCCAAGTCTTTTTGCACAGGTAAACTCGAGTCCAGTAATGGCGGCTCGAGACCAATAAATACAAGTCTCTGCCCCAGAGACAAAACAGGAATTTGATCACGCAATTCTCGAGGAATTTTTTTATCAATCAAAATATCTGATAATTTCTTGCGCCCAACAGCCAATTGAATGAAATCACCGTTTTCTCGAGATCGCAAAATCGCGTTTGGAAAAGCCCTTTGCGCCAACTCCAAAGCCGATTCAAAACCCATACCCCGTAGGGACAGACCCCTGTGTCTGTCCTGACCTTGCATAATGCCATGCGCGAAAGCAGGGCGGACATGGGAGTCCGCCCCTACGGTAAATTGGTGAATGATAATGCTTCCATTTTGCACAAGACCAGTTTGGTTTTTTGGCAATGATATTCGTTGGGTGATCGGATTCTCGAGAGCAAGGCGCAGTTGTTCGATGTGCTGAAAATCGGTTTGGATGTTGTGTTGCTCGAGGATTTTGCGAATATGGCGGCGTTGAACCGCAGCGTGTTCAAAGCGCAAATCCGTCCAGTCTGGGAGGCTCGAGGTTTGTTCGAGGAATGAATCTTCGTCTCGAGATAATTGAGCGTACCTTGCCAGGCGTTGGGCTGCATTGGGGAATCGCTTTGTTAGGCGCGGCAGAATCTCGAGCCTGAGCCAATTTCGGGTGAATTGAGAATCGGTGTTGCTCGGGTCTTCACGCCAGTTGAAGCTGTTCTCGAGGAGATAATGCTCGAGCTGTTGTTTGGAAAGCTCGAGCAGAGGGCGAAATACCCGTCCGTTGCGTGGCGGAATGCCTGTGGCTTTGGCTGTGCCTCGCAAGAGCTGCATCAACACTGTTTCAGCGTTATCCTCGAGCGTATGGGCGGTCAGAATGGTTTGACAAGCATTTTTCTTGGCTGAGCGGCTCAGAAATTCATAGCGCACATTCCGAGCGGCTTCCTCGAGACTCCAACCTCGTTTTTCGGCAATGCTCGAGACGGGAATGGTTTCGGAGAAAAATGGCACACCGAGTTTTTGGCATTCATTTCGCACAAAATCAGCATCTAAACTCGAGTCCTGACGCAGGGCATGGTCTAAGTGCGCCACCACAAACTCGAGTTGGGCGGCGTGTGCCAAATGCAGCAGCGCCATTGAATCTCGCCCCCCAGACACTGCCAGTAAAAACGGGGCTTTGCACGTCTCGAGCTGGGTTTTGAGGTGCGCCACCAAATTGTGCATCAGACCCTCGAGAACCAATACGGTAAATCCAAATACTGTATCGCCAAGGGTGCGATTCCCACGGATTTCAGGGCGATTCTGGTATAAAACGGTTCTGAAATAATTCCTGTTTTTGGATGCCACTCACGCCCGAGACTGACGGCTATAAGTAACCCTTCAGCATCTCCAATGGGCGTGAAACTGCTAGAGCCTTGGCGGTACTTGGGAATTTGGCAGGTCTCCCCTATCCAATCGGCAAACTCGAGGGCATCTGGCACGGGTAATCCAATTTCAGAGATGCTCAAAAGCGCTCTCGAGGTAAACGGTTGCAGTGCTTGGTGGCTTAGTTCATGCCGTGCGATCAGCTCGAGAATATTTCCAGCAGGATCAAGAAAGTACACCGCATGGGCGTTCCAATTGGGGAAGTCAGAAATCAAATCCTCGCCATCTGGAACAAGTGGCACTCGAGCCTCGAGCCAAGTCTTTGCATCTTCGATTTGTGATTCTGGAATGTTCAAGGCAATGTGGTACTTGGCGTTTTTGTTTGCATTCTCAAAGAAAACCAGTTCGCTTGAACCGATTTTAATGTGTATCTGATAATTCTCAAAAAACACGGGTAACTCGAGGACATGACGATAAAACACCAACATGGTTTCCAAATTCGCAGTCTCGAGGGTCAAACGACGGATGTTCACCTACACAGTTTAGCCTGTTAGAATACGCAATGTGAAAAGCGATACGATTAAACAAGGTTCTCAACAAGCCCCCGCTCGAGCCATGCTCCGCGCCATTGGCATTGGCGATGCCGAATTTAAAATTCCTTGGGTCGGTATTGTCAATACGTGGACTGAGGGTATGCCCTGCAATTTTCATTTGCGCGATTTGGCAGAAGACCTGAAAAAAGGCTGTAAGGAAGCTGGAATTCATCCATTTGAATTTGGCGCTCCTGCCATTTCTGACGGTATCAGCATGGGAACACCCGGAATGCGAGCCAGTTTGGTCTCGAGGGAAGTCATTGCTGACAGCGTTGAACTCGTGGCACAAGGCTACATGTACGATGCCATGGTGGCACTGGTGGCGTGTGATAAAACCAATCCCGGCGGGGCGATGGGTTTGATTCGTTCAAACGTTCCGGGCTTGGTCTTATATGGCGGCAGCATTGCCCCCGGGCGCTTGGGCGATAAGAACCTGACTGTGGTTAGCGTCTTTGAAGCCGTTGGTCAGCACGCCGCAGGAAAAATCACCGATGCCGAACTCGATGCGGTCGAGCGGGTCGCCATTCCGGGCGCGGGTGCGTGCGGTGGTCAGTACACCGCCAACACCATGAGCATGGCGCTTGAGGTGCTGGGCTTATCGCCTGTGGGTTATAACAGCATTCCCGCCACCGCCCCCGAGAAAAAAGAAGCCACGCGCAAAGCTGGGCATGTGCTGATGGATGCTATTCAAAACAACCGCAAGCCCAAGGATTTCCTGACCCGTCAGAGTTTCCTCAACGCCATTGCCGCAGTTTCCGCAACGGGTGGTAGCACCAATGCTGTGCTGCACTTGCTCGCCATTGCCAAAGAAGCTGGCATTCACCTCGAGTTAAAGGACTTTGATGAAGTCTCCAAACGCACACCAGTCATTGCCAACATGCGCCCTTGGGGTGTGTACACCGCTTGGGAACTCTGGGAGGCTGGTGGAATTCCGCTCATCATCAAAAACCTGATTGATGGCGGGATGATTGATGGCAACCAAATGACGGTCACAGGCAAAACCCTTGCCCAAGAAGTCGAAGGTGTAACCGAAACCGAAGGGCAGCAAGTCGTGGTGACTCGAGAACACGCTTTTAAGCCCACAGGTGGCTTGTTGGTGCTGCATGGCAACCTTGCTCCAGATGGTGCGGTACTAAAATTGGCTGGTACGGAACGCCATGAACACACCGGACCCGCTCGAGTTTTTGATAATGAACAAAGCGCCATGAAAGCCGTGTTGACCAAACAAATCAATCATGGCGATGTGGTCGTGATTCGTTATGTCGGACCTAAAGGCGCTCCCGGTATGCCCGAAATGCTGAGCGTTACCAGTGCGATTGTCGGTGAAGGCATTGGCGAGCATGTAGCCATGGTCACCGATGGGCGCTTCAGTGGTGGCACAAAAGGTTTGATGATTGGACATGTCTCGCCCGAAGCCCAAGTTGGCGGCACCATTGCTCATATCCGCGAGGGCGACATCATTCATATCAATTGTGACACGGGTCTGCTCGAGTTGCGGGTGGATGAAGCGACTTTGGCGGCTCGAGCCAAAGAGTGGGTTGCACCTGAACTCGAGTTTAAGACTGGGCTTTTTGCACGGTATGCCAAATTGGTTTCAAGTGCCAAGTACGGCGCAATTCTCGAGGATTAAGTTTTTTTGAGGTTCAAAAGCCCTGCTCTGACCGAGCAGGGCTTTTCATTTGAGGTTTTTTTCATGGTGATGGTTTCTTATAAAAGTGTAAAGTACTGCGATTTCAGCATTATTATGAGCAAGAGTTTAGCTAAATCTCATGATGCTCGCTAGGCTAATAGCGAGAGACGAAATTCAAAGGGGAAATTATGAAAAGTCATCAAATGGTCATCTTCGGTTCGTTGTCGTTACTAGCTCTGGTGTCCTGCGGAGGAACACCGACAATCATTCCAACCAAAGCCGTGGTCAACAGCGCTGTGGTCAAGGCAGACAAAAGTGCCAATCTCAGTGTCAGTGCCTTAGATAACAGCAATGCGGTTTTACGCAATGGTGCATTGTCTGGCGTTGGTGCTTCGGTGGTTTCAGTTGTCCGCAATGGTTTGACTGTTCAGGCGGCTTTGCCAACTGTGGTTGCCACAAAATGCGGCGATATTCAAGGCGTGGCAGGTGATATTACTGCTGGAATTTTGCTTGATGCTTCTGGTTCAATGTCCGGCACAGACCCCCTGAAAAAACGAGCCGATGCAGCCAAGGCTTTTGTTGATCGCATGTCCGGAGGAGATCGGGCTGCTGTAGCGGCGTTTAGTCATCCGACAGCGCTAGTCACAGCCCCGTATTCTGAAATCTCTATTTTTACAAATAATCCACGTTTCACCACCGATAAACCAGCCTTAAAAACCGCGATTGATACAGGAACAGCCGCAGGTGGTGGAACACCACTGTACGAATCCACCCTTGAAATGCTTGATGTCCTGAAAAAACAAGGTGGCAATAACAAAGTTGCGGTGG
Organism: Deinococcales bacterium; assembly: GCA_013298185.1. Taxonomy (GTDB): domain Bacteria; phylum Deinococcota; class Deinococci; order Deinococcales; family JAAFIG01; genus JAAFIG01. Next base: position 5,173 of record JAAFJQ010000058.1, on the reverse strand, counting down.
TCTTAACTGACGGAGACGCCAGCAATTCCGAGTTGCAAAACGCGATTAATCAAGCCAAAGCAGATTCAACTCGAGTCTTTATGATTGCCCTCACCGTAGGGGGAATTAGCACAACCAGTAAAAACGACATGACCAAAATTGCCAATGAAACCAATGGCATCTACGCTGAAGTAGACAATGCAACTGATTTGAACACTGCTTTTAACGGTGTCTTCAATGCCACCCAAGGCGCAGGCTGCATTAATTTGGTTCTGACCCCACCACCAACAGCTGGACAAACCGTGACTGGTACAGTCAACTTTACAGTCAGTGGTGTTCCGCTCTCGACACCATATACAGTCAAATACTAAACGTTTTTGCTTCAAGCATCCCTGAATCATCGGAATGAAACCCACCAAGTGTCAGAAGAAATACCCCAAGAAATCCTGAGCCAAAAGCATAAAATAACCCCCATGTTGACTCGAGACATGGGGGTTATGAATTTACCAAGGTTTGTGATACCAAACTGACTTAATCTTTGACCAGTTCAATGTCGGTCAGTTCATGCCACGGCAATCCCCACTGGTTCATGGCTGCCATGAATGGGTCTGGGTCAAATTGCTCCATGTTCCAAACACCTGCTTTCATCCATTTGCCCTCGAGCATCAGCATTGCGCCAATCATGGCTGGTACGCCTGTGGTATACGAAATCCCTTGGGCTTGAACTTCCTTGAAGGTTTCGGCGTGGTCGCAGACATTGTAAATAAAATGGGTTTTTGGTTTGCCGTCTTTGATGCCCTTGATTTGCACACCAATACAGGTTTGCCCTGTGTAATTGGCAGCTAGGCTTTCGGGAGCGGGCAGAATGGCTTTGAGGAATTCAATTGGCGCAATGTCCACGCCCTTAATCCGAATTGGCTCTATGGCTGTCATGCCAACTGTCTCGAGAACCGATAAATACTTGATGTACTGCTCGCCGAAGGTCATCCAGAAACGCGCCCGTTTGAGGCTGGGGTAGTGTTTGACCAAACTCTCGAGTTCTTCGTGGTACAAGACAAAGCTCTTGCGGGTTTGGACTTTGGGGTAGTAAATGTCTTGGCTGATCTCGAGTGGCTTGGTTTCAACCCAAGCGCCGTTTTCCCAGTAACGCCCATTGGCGGTGATTTCACGGATATTGATTTCTGGGTTGAAATTGGTGGCAAATGCCTTGCCGTGGCTTCCATTGTTGCAGTCCACAATATCCATATAGTGCATTTCATCAAAATGATGCTTGGCGTGATAGGCGCTGTAGACATTGGTTGCTCCGGGATCGAAACCAGAACCAAGCAGCGCCATTAAGCCAGCATTCTCAAAGCGTTCTTTGTATGCCCATTGCCACGAGTATTCAAACTTAGCGAGGTCTTTGGGTTCGTAATTGGCGGTATCCAAGTAATGCACACCGGTTTCTAAACAGGCATCCATGATTGGCAAGTCCTGATACGGTAAGGCAACATTGATCACCATTTTGGGCTTGTACTCACCTATTAGCTTAACCAAAGCCGCCACATCATCGGCGTCCACTTGAGCCGTGGTGACAACGGTTTTGGAGTTTGGAAAGAATTCTTTTATTTCAGCTGCAATTTTATCGCACTTGGCTTTAGTTCGGCTGGCAATCATTAACTCGGTAAACACCGAATCGTTCTGAGCGCATTTCTTAGCCACCACACCGCCAACACCGCCGGCACCAATCATCAGGACTCGAGACATGGGTTAAGAATACCTTAATTGCCAAGTCTAGGCAAAGGCTTATAATCTTTGCCGTGTTGTTGTTGTTTGGAACACCAGAATTTCAAGGTATGCCTGTGCCGTTGGAAAAGGCAACAGTGCTGATTGCGATTTTAGCCGTATCCGATGATTGGCTCTCGAGAGAACAAGTCATGGCGCTTTTATGGTCGGAGGCTGACCTCGAGACAACCCAAAGGCGTTTGCGACAATTGCTGCACCGAACGCGCAGATTTGATTGCTTTGCTGGTTTAGAGGTGGAGCGCTCGAGGTTGCGTTTTACAGCTGATTCTGATGTGGCGCTTTTTAAGCGTTTTTACCAACAGCAATTTTGGATTGAGGCAGCTCAGGTCTACCAAGGCGAGTTTCTAAAAGGTTTGGTAATTGATGACCCTGAACTCGAGACGTGGTTGCTCACTGAGCGAGAGACGTTGCGCCAAATGTTTGTTCAAGCAGTGCAAATGGCAGTGCCGCTTCTCGAGCAACACGAAGCTGTAGCACTGCTGCGCTCGGCGGTGAAACTCGAGCCATTAGAATCGGATTTGGTGCGTTTGGGATTGGAACACGCCCAAGGTCATCCAAGTGCTGCAAAACAAATGTTTGAATTGCATAGCACTACTTTGGCGCAAATTGCTGAGCAACCAGAGCCTGAATTGCAACAGTTGCTCAACTCGATTCTCGAGCAATCATTCGCTCCTCCAAGGCTTGTGCCGAGCAGTCCTGATGTCCTGATTGGACGACATGCTGAACTCGAGCAAATCGAGCAATGGCTGGTCTGTGGTCAGCGCCTTATTACTTTACTTGGCATTGGTGGAATTGGTAAAACCCGTTTAGCACTCGAGGTGGCAGGGCGTTCACAGTTACCTGATGGTGTGATTTTTGTTTCGCTTGTGGCGATTTCAAATGCCGATGAAGTTGTACCTGAAATCCTGAAAACCCTTTCGATTCGGGTCGGGGAAGAACCACTTTTGCAATTGCAACAAATTCTAAAAGCCAAAGAAATGCTTTTGGTTTTGGATAACCTTGAGCATGTTATCAGTGCCAATGTTCAAGTTGTTGCCCTGCTCGAGGCTTGCCCAAAACTGCAAGTTCTTGGCACCAGCCGAGAAGCCCTGAACGTCATGTACGAACACCTACTCGAGGTCAAGGGGCTGCCAGAACCCGATGATTTGTTTCCGCTCGAGCATCAAGAAGCCTCGGCGTTATTTGAACGCGAAGCCAAGCGCAACGCGGTGCAGTTTACTTGGCAAGAAGCGGATTTGATTGCCATGCAACGTATTCACCGAGCTGTCGGCGGTTCTCCGCTTGGGCTGCGCTTAGCAGCAGGTTTAAGACGGGTGTTACCGCTCGAGCAGATTGCCGTTGAACTCGAGCAGAATTTGGCGGTACTAAGCACCAATCCTGCGGCTGATTTACCAGCGCGACATCAGAGTTTAGAAGCGGCGTTTCGTACTTCGTGGGGATTACTACCAGCAACCGAACAACAAGTGGTTGCTCGGTTGGCTTTGCTCAAAGGTCATTTTAGCTCTGACCTCGCCAAGCACTTGACGCAAACAAGCCATGCTGTTTTGTTGCGGCTGATTAACAAAAGCCTGATTTCCAAACATGACGAACGGCTTTTTATCCACGAAGTGATTCGTGAGTATGCCAGTGCCTATCTCGAGACCGCTGAAAAAAATCTGGTTTTGGAAAGGCTGCTCGAGTGGGCGCAAGGCATTGCACTGCAAACCGAGGAGCAGATCAATACTCCAAATGAACTCGAGACGATGAAAAGCACGCAATTGGAATTTGACCATCTGCAAGTGGCACTGAATTGGAGTGTTGAAACGAAGCCGCTGATGGCTGCAAGTGTGGTCAAGCGCCTGATGCCTTTTTTCATGCAGCGCGGGTATTTTGATTTGGCTTCGGGTTGGGTCACAACCATTTTAAGTTCACCAGAATTGCAAAACCATAGCTTGTTTGGTTGGTGTCTTTATGTCAAAGCTCATTTTGCACGGGTGCAAAGCCAGTTTGGTCAAACGCAATCCCTTGCCGAGCAGCTTTTGCAGCTCAAAACCATCAGTCCTGAACTTCGGATTCGTGGTTTGCAACTCCTTGCTTTGTGTGCTTCTGAGCGTCTTGCGTACCCACAAGCCATTGAGTATTCAAAAGCTGCATTAGAAATTGCACAGCAGCATCAATTTCATAAACTCGAGGCATCACTGCACACCGAAATAGGACAGGATCAAACGTGGTCAAATCTTCTCGAGCAAGCTAAAATTTCGTTTGACAAAGCATTTTCAATGTATCAAACCATGGGCAGTCGCCGAGGCATGGCAATTGTGATGATGCACCAATCGATTGTTTTTGGTCGCCAAAATGACCTGACCACCGAGCAGCAATGGTTACTCGATGCCTTGGTTCATTTGGAAGCCCTCGAGGATGTATTAAACGCAGGGCTTATCCTCAGTTTCTCAGCCACCAATGCCACCAAACGTGGCGATTTTGCCGAAGCACGACGATTCGTTGACCGAGGTGTGGAACTTTGTCAAAAACATGGTTTGCGTTTTCAATTGATCTATAAACTGGCTGACTATGCCTATATTGAATTTGCCCAACAACAGTTTGAACAAGCGGCGCTGCTCTTGTTTTGTTGCCAATCATTACTCAAACAAAGCCAAGCCGATTACGACTGGGTTTTAAGTCAAGAAATGCTGGAAATTCACCTCGAGCCTTCAAGATTAGCCACTTTAGAGCGCAAAGCCGCTTTTTATTCGCTCGAGCAAGCCTTGCAAATGGTACATCAGCCGATGTCACCAGCGTTAGTTCAAAGTCAATAAACAACTAACGTTGAACTAACGCCCTTTTTTCTAAACTCTGCACCAAGTCAGCACCACAAATCCAATTTCAGGCTGACAACGTATCTAGGAGAGAAATATGAAAAAATGGTTACTGGCGGGTTTAACGGCACTAGGCTTAAGCGCAGTTTTGAGCAGCAGCATGGCACAAGGACGGGTGGATTATTCTGGGACATACACCGTTTCTGGCAAAGACCCAAGTGGCGCATCTTACACAGGCGAAATGACCCTAACGGCTTACGGCGATGGCTACCGCGCTGTACAGACATTCGGGCGTGAAACCTACCGTGGTGTTGCCAACGACATTGGACCTGGTTTGGCTGTGGCTTGGCAATGGGCAGACAGCAACCCAAGTGTGAGCATTTACCAAATCACCAATGGCACAACCCTGACTGGTTTTTGGCAAGACTTTGGCTCTCGCACCGAAGGGCAAGAAACAGCTGTCTACAGTGGTCGTTCTAACACGGTTTTCCCAAGTGTTCGCAATGTCACTGGGCGTTGGGATTGGGCTGGTTCGTATAGCGTGGATGGCACAAACCCCGATGGCACAACCTACCGTGGGATCATGAACATCTCGGTTTACGGCGATGGCTACC
>JAAFJQ010000057.1 GCA_013298185.1 Deinococcales bacterium | reverse complement strand
TACCTTAGCGTTCCTCGAGCAGATGCGGAGCGCCATAAGCCGCTAACATCTCGAGGAATGGCACGGCATCAAAATGCTCTGGGCAGTAGACGCCCGCCCCACGCCATGCGCCACTGTGAATCAACTCGAGCGCCACCACAGGGTTGATGGCAGTTTGCCAGACCACCGCTTGGCAACCATACTCGCGCATAGTGACGGCATTATCGGCAATGTGGTGCAAATACACTTCTCGAGCCAAGCCATTTTTGCCAATGCCTTTGACCCAAGTCCCCGCGCAGGTGATGCCGTGCATCCTGTCGCCGAGTTTGGCAGGGTCGGGCAGGGCAGCCGCCACAAAATCCCTAGGGGAGATCGCAAAATCACCAAACTGAATTTTTTTGGTTGAATCCAACCCGAGCTTATGCAGGGTTTTCAGGACATCCACGACTTCTTCGCCTAAGCCATACTTAAAACTGACCCGCTCGGCATCCACATAACGCGGAATAAACAAGACTTCTTCGTGTTCAACCGCCACGCACTCGAGCGCCCCAATGCCAGCAGGGAAGTGAAATACCTCGAGGTGGCTCATGGGTTCGGAGGTGTACCAACCCTTTGCTTTGCTGTAATGAATCGGTGGGTTGAGGCATTCCTCGAGCAGCGTCCAAATGTTAAAGGTCGGCGCAAAAGCATAACCTTCGATTTGCAAATTTCCACCGTCCCGCACACCGATTTCTTCGATGCTCGAGAAGAGATGATCAAAAGCGTACCGCGCAAAAATATCGGATAAGCCCGGTTCAACGCCAATGCTGGTGATGGCAAGTCCGCCTTTTTGCTGCCAAGCATCATGAGCCGCGAATTGATCCGCGCCTAAAGGCTTACCGAGTTGCTTGTACGGCTCGGTCGGATGAGGCTCGGATAGATTAGCAGCCGTGTCGAGGTACACAATCCCCATTTCAAAAGCGGCTTGAAAAATAGGTGGGTTAAAAAGTGGCGCACATAAATTGACAATTGCATCCACCCGATGCTTCTTAGCAACTGCCAGAACAGCTTCAAATTGGCTGGCATCGAGTTGTTCAGCTCTTGCCACCAAGCCACGCGCCTTGGCTTCTCGAGCCACGCCTTGGGCTTTCTCGAGACTAAAATCAGCCACAATCAATTCAGAAATAAAATTTCGCTTTGCAGCAATGCTGGCAAATGCACCGCCAACACCGCCAGCGCCAATCAGTAAAACACGCATAAGAACCTCTGGTTTAGGAAAAAGGCGAAAGGTCAAAGGATAAAGGTAAGACAATATCCTCGAGCAAACTCATTTCCTTCCTAACCAGATTTGGAGCGCTTGACTTGCACCGCCACAGGAATGGTTGATTTGGGGTGCTTCATGGGATTTAGGGTACTCGAGGGGCTTTTGGATTGTCAAGTTTACTTTCTGAACTTGAGCGCATTGACTTTTGCGCCAATGCAACGCCCTTGTTCCAGACCACGTTCAATCGCAGCGCGGAAATGAATTCCGCCGTACAACCTTGAAAGACCAGCTTCTTCGGCAGCCTCGGCAAAGGATTTGTAACTGCGCGGCTCGAGTCCGTTGTCAGCACCTGTGCGGTCAGTAAAAGCGTAGTTCTCACCAAAAAAACCGGTCAGAACTGCGGCAGCCGCGCCGCTTTGGGTGCTGTGACCACTGGGGTACTCGGGGAATGGTGGCACAAGCAAAATCGCTTCCCATGTTGGGTCAATATGACGACGAATAAAGGTGATCGGACGCAACAAATTGTACTCGTACTTGGTGTGCCAACAACCAATAAAAGCATCATTGACGGCTAAACCAACCCGAGCTTGCAATTCGGCAAACTGCTCGAGGTTGAGGTTCTTATCCTTAGCTAAATTCAAGGCAATGCTCACCCAATGCCCGGGCGGGGTGACGGTCAGCATCGGATCATCTGACCAGAAACGCGCAATTTTCTTTTGTTCAGGCGTGATGTACTTGACCGTGTTGTACACCTCGAGGGCTTCTTTATAAAACGGTGATTCTTTCTCGCTCGAGTACGTCAGCGGCGCAGGAGCTGGGCAATCATTACCTGTTTTCATGGCAAGTGGACGGTTGTTGCCCCAATTAGGCAGCAGCGGAGTTTGCTGCATCCCAAGAGCTGCTGTAGGCACCCACTGCTCGGGTTTGGTGGCTTTTGGGTAGGTCAGCGGGAAGCCCAAATTAACAATCACTGCCCCACCATCGGACTTAGCAAACTCGAGGATACGCACCGAAGCACTGCGCCCAAAGGCAAGGCTGCGCTCGAGAACATCTTTAGGGAGGCTGCGCTCGAGTTCAGCACCGAGGCGATTCTTGACCGCATTGAAAACCCGTTGCCCTGTCGGACCCGTGTTGCCATACAAGGCTTCGACACTGCTCGAGAATGCCCCATGCAGCACGCCTGCGATGTTATACGTTTGCTTTGCATCTGGTTTGGGAATACCAGCAAAACCATTGAGTTGCCCCTCGAGTGAGCGCAAAGTTTTACTGTTCTGCGCCACCAATTCGTGCATTGTTAAACCCACATAAGCAAAAGTTCTAGCAGCCACTGGCGGCGAGTACGTCGCCGTATGGCGAGTCAAATCAAGCATCAAGTTGTACCACGTACTCGCCACGCGCATCTCGAGGGTTTGCGGCACGTTACCCTGAGCGCCAGAGCGTCCAAGAAAAACGAGGCTCAAAGCAAGAACCAGTAAAAGCATCCATTTGTATCGCATACTGCTTTGTACCACAAAAAATGATAGATTTGGTGTTCGACAAATGTAACTTAACGACCGATGATTACAAGCAAACCTTGAGGAAATTCTCGAGCATTTGATGACCATGTTCAGTCAGGGCGCTCTCAGGGTGAAACTGCACCCCATGAATTGGATAATCCCTGTGACGCACCCCCATGATTGTACGTTCACCAGCTTCCTCAACCCAAGCGTTGACCACCAAAGAATCAGGTAAATCCTCAATCACCAAACTGTGATACCGCGTCGCCGTAAAATTTGCCTCGAGATTCGCAAAAACACCTGTCGCATCATGGGCAATACTCGAGGTTTTACCGTGCATCAGGTTTTTAGCCCGCACCACTTTTGCACCAAACGCCTGACCGATGCTCTGATGACCAAGGCAAACACCAAGCATGGGAATACTCGAGCCGTAATACTCGAGAACAGGCACAGACAAACCAGCCTCGAGCGGAGTGCAAGGACCCGGGGAAATCAAAATGCCATCAGGGGCAAGAACAGCCACATCATCCAGAGCAAATTGGTCATTGCGCCAAACGATGGGTTCAGCGCCAAGTTCGCCAAGGTACTGAACGAGGTTATAGGTGAATGAATCGTAGTTGTCAATGACGAGAATTTTTTTCATGTTGATTCCTTTGAATACTGGAGGGCGAGGCAAGCCCCGCCCCTACGAAAGACCTAATTCGGACTGATTTGCCTCGAGAAATGCGCGAAGGCGTGTGGCATCGGCGGCACGTTCAGAAGGAGTTGCATGACGACCAAACATGTATGTGAGGTACAGCCAATCGTTTTTGTATCTTGGAAAAACATGCGTATGAACATGCCACACATCTTGATTACCAGCAGGTTCGTTGTGCTGACGGGTAGACACACCATCGCATTGGTACATCGCTTTGAATGCCAAAGCCACAGCTCGAGACACCCTTGCAATTTCAGTGGCAAACTCGAGGGGAAGTTCATAGATGTTCTCAAAATGCTGATTTGGCACAACCAAAACATGACCAGCATTACGCGGTGAGCGCCACAGGCAAATAAACGCCGTGGCAAGGTTTGAACGCCAGATGACATCCTCGGCTCGAGTCAAAGGAAAAGAATCGGTGAATTCATCTCGAGCCACAGCGCAAAAAGGACAACGATAATTGGCAGGGGCGTGCGAAATCACAATAACCCCCTTGTCTCGAGCCAACGCAGTGGATTCTCGAGAATATACTTTCTGGTCTTCTCGAGATGCACCTCATCTCGAATGATTGAATCGTGAAAACTACGCTCCCAAAAACGCTTCTCAAATGGTAACCAACCAAGTTCGCGCACACCACGAATGTACAAATTGGTGGTTAAAGTCTTAAACCTTTGCATCACCTCAGACAACGACAAAACATCCGCATCCGTAGGGACAGACCCCTGTGTCTGTCCTGACTCGCCATTGGCAAATGCCAAATTGCTGATGCTATTTGCTGGTGCAGAATCGCCAATGCTATTTGCCTGTGCAGGGCGGACATGGGAGTCCGCCCCTACGGTTTTTTTGTGGGTATTTGTGTTTTCGTTGTTTGGATTTAGGTTTGTATCGTTTGATCGAATGATGATAATACCGTGAATGTGGTCAGGCATGACCATAAAAGCATCCGTTTCGATTCTTGGATAGAACTGTGGAATTTCATTCCATTTCTCGACAACCATTTGACCCGCGTCATTTAATTGCATTCCATCTCGAGTGACTTCGCCAAACCAATTGATACCTCGAGACTGAGCGCAAATCGTCACGAAATAAGCCCTCGGACTCGAGTAATCATAATCTTCGAGTCGAATGCTTTTCCTTTGGTTTTGGAATCGTCTCCGATACATCAGTCCCCCACATCCGTAGGGGCGGACCCCTGTGTCCGCCCTGACTAGCCAATGCCAAATGCAAAAAATGTAGTTCTTCGCAGTTCCTCGAGTCTCGAGAACCCAACTACAATCCCGCCTCTGCCAATTCCACGGCTCGCCGCAAAGCTCGAGACTTGGAAATGCTCTCTTCGTATTCAAAGGTCGGTGTGCTGTCAGCAACCACGCCCCCTGCACTTTGAATATGGATTTTTCCATCCTTCACCAATGCCGTGCGAAGCGTCAACGCCATATTCATGCTGCCATCAAAGGCGATGTACCCGAACGCTCCGCCGTACCATCCGCGCCGTGTACCCTCGAGTTCTTCAATAATTTCCATGCTGCGTATTTTTGGTGCGCCCGTCACTGTTCCCATTGGCAACGTGGTCGCCAAAGCATCAAGTGGTGTTTTGCCGTCGGCGAGTTCACCGCGCACATCGGAGACAAGGTGCATCACATGGCTGTACCGCTCAACAAACATCAGGTCGTGGACTCGTACTGTGCCGTACTTGGCGACTCGTCCAAGGTCGTTGCGTCCTAAGTCCACCAGCATGATGTGTTCGGCTCGTTCTTTCGGGTCGTTTTTGAGTTCCTGCTCGAGTTCAAGGTCTTGTTCTGGCGTTGCGCCACGCTTGCGTGTGCCAGCAATCGGACGGGTAATCACGGTCTTACCATCTGATTTACACAAACTCTCGGGGCTGGCGGCAACAAAAGTGCAATTTCCAAACTCGAGGTAGCCCATGTGTGGACTTGGATTGACGTTGCGTAGGGCGCGGTACACAGCAAATGGATGGGTGTGTAAATCGGCGCTGAAACGCTGTGAAATCTGCACTTGAAAAATATCACCAGCGCGGATGTACTCGAGTGCTTTTTCCACGGCTAGTTCATAGTTTTCTTTGGTCCAATTGCTGCTAAATTCGCTTTTGCGGCTTGGGCGGTCACCGGGTACTCCGGGCAGCGCCCCGCGCAATTTGCGCTCGAGTTCTGCCACCGTCTCGAGGGCTTTGGTATAACTGCCCAAGTCACCTCCAACCGCGACAGCAACCATGAAAATACGATGTTTGAGGTGGTCAAAAATCACCATCCCTTCGGGGGATACAAAATGTAAATCGGGAATATTCAAATCATCTGGGTTCTTGCTTGGCAATTTTTCGTAGACACGCACAAGGTCGTAACTCGAGTAACCCACTGCCCCACCAAAAAAATCGGGTAGGTTCGGGTCTTTGGTGGTTTGAGCCGTGGTTTTTTCGTAGAGTAAACGCAGTGGGTCGTCAGTCTCGAGTTCGGTGTTGCCAAATGAACCTGTCAGGCTGACTTTGCGCCCGTAGGCTTTGATGCTGCCTTGAACCCCAACGCCAATAAAACTGTACCGCGCCCATCGCTCCCCGCCTTCGACACTCTCGAGCAGGAAACTGATTTGATGCCCTGCCGCGACCTTGAGATACGCCGAAACGGGTGTCTCGAGGTCAGCGAAGATCTCGCGGTAAACGGGTACGCGGATTTCTGGGGCGATGTGTTGAAATTCGGTTAGGTTGATGTTCATGCTTTCCCCTTGTGTGGAGGGCGAGGCATGCCTCGCCCCTACGGTTTTGAAAATAAAAAACACCCGAAATTGACTCTTCGGGTGCGTGAATACAACATAGCTACCCGTTATCCGAGTTGCCACCACCAGTTTGTACGAACGCGCTGCATGAATGCACGGTATCATCTCGAGCCGTTTTTTGTCTAGTGGGTCAAAAGAGTTTTTTGAGAAGCCTCGAGAAATTCGTGCAGAGCAGCTTTCCTCTTTGCTCTTTCCTCTTTCCTCTCTCTGGGTTAAAATCCCCCTCGAGGTTTTCATTTGGTTCTTTTCTTAAGGTTGCGTTAAGTCATTTCAATTACATTGATATGACCCCGCTCAAGTTTTATAATACCGTATTCTAGGAGGATAGAGTATGCCACGAGCCAAAAAAACCGAAATTGTGATTGCCGAACCAGCGCGAATAGCCCGTGAGGTGCTGTCTTATGAGCAAGAAGCCGAGAAAACTGTTCAGTTGTTGCGTGTACCAGTCTGCCCTGTGCGCGGTAGCGTGATTTACCCGAGCATTGTTCAGAGCGTGGATGCTGGTCGAAGCATCAGTGTCGCGGCGATTCAAGCCGCCGCCGATGGCGATAAGAACTTATTTATTGTTTCGCAGCGCATCAAAGACATTGATGAACCTAAAAAAGATGATTTGTTTGATGTGGGTACACTGACCACGATTTTGCGGATGCGCCGTAACCCTGATGGCACGGTTGGCACGATGATTCAAGCATCACACCGCGCGAAGGTGCATCAGTATTACTTTGGCGAAAGCTATATCGAAGCTGACATTGAAATTCTCGAGGATGTGGACGGCGATACAGCCCAGACCATCGCTATGAAACGCGAGTTGGATTCTCGATTCAATGAAGTCTCGAGAGGAAAAAACCTTCAGCAGGACACGATTCAATTTATTCAAACCCTCGAGAATGCAGGGCAGTTAGCCGACCATATTGCTTTTAACTTGGATTTCAAACTCGAGGATCGCCAAGCCCTGCTCGAGGAACTGAGTGTTCTCGAGCGAATGAAACGGGTGTTGGTGCTGCTTGTTTCTGAACTCGAGTTAAACCAAGCCCAGCAACGTATTCAGCAACAAGTTAAAGAAGAAATTGACAAGAACCAGCGCGAATACTTCCTGCGTGAGCAAATGAAAGCCATTCAAAAAGAACTGCGTGGCGAAGAAGAGGGCGATGATGAAGTCGAAGCCTTCCGTGCCAAAATCGAGAAGTTAGGTTTGCTCGAGGATACGAAAAAAGAAGTCGAGCGCGAACTCAATCGCCTGGCGCGAATGCACCCTGACAGCGCCGAAGCCTCGGTGACGCGCACCTACCTGACTTGGATCACCGAATTGCCGTGGAATACCCGCTCAGAGGACATGCTCGACCTGAAAGTCGCCGAGGAAGTCCTAGCCGAAGACCATTACGGCTTAGAGAAAGTCAAAGACCGTGTTCTCGAGTTCCTTGCCGTGCGGGCGCTTCGTAAATCCCGTGCTGAAAAAGGCGAGATGACCGTCGCCGATGTCAACAAAGGACCAATTCTGGTCTTTGTTGGACCGCCCGGCGTGGGTAAGACCAGCATCGCCAAGAGCATTGCCAAAGCCCTTGGGCGCAAGTATGTGCGAATTGCCTTGGGTGGCGCTCGAGATGAAGCTGATATTCGCGGGCATCGCCGGACGTATATTGGCAGTTTGCCCGGGCGGATTATTCAGGGCTTAAAGACGGCTGGTACAAAGAATCCTGTCTTCTTGTTGGATGAAATTGACAAACAAGGCTCGAGTTACCAAGGCGACCCTAGTTCGGCGCTTCTCGAGGTGCTTGACCCAGCTCAAAACGCGCATTTCACCGATCATTACTTGGGCGTGCCGTTTGATTTATCAGAAGTGATGTTTATTGCCACCGCGAACTTTGTGGAGCAAATCCCAGCGCCGCTCTTAGACCGCATGGAATTCATTGAGTTCAACAGTTACATCGAACAAGAAAAACTCGAGATTGCCAAGCGTTACATCTTGCCACGCCAAATCACAGAGAACGGCTTAAAGGACAACCAAGTGCTGCTCACTGATGGGGCGTTGCAACGCCTGATTCAGCAGTACACTCGAGAAGCTGGTGTGCGTACCCTTGAACGCGAAGTTGGTTCGCTCTTGCGAAAAGCAGCGCGTAAACTTGCCAATGGTGATTTGAAACGCGTCCGAATCGGCGAGTCTGATTTAGAAAAGTATTTGGGCGCTCAGCGTCATCAAATCGAGCGTGAAAACCTCGAGAATCTGGTGGGCGTAGCCACAGGCATGTTCTACACACCCGTTGGCGGCGATATTCTGTTCGTTGAAACCAATGTCATGCCTGGCAAAGGCTTAATTCTGACGGGGCAACTCGGTGAGGTGATGAAAGAATCGGCTCGAGCAGCCTTGAGTTACGCTAAGAAAAACGCAGCTCGTTTTCATATTCCACTCGAGCGCATAGATGAACGCGAAATTCACATCCATGTGCCGGCTGGTGGCATTCCCAAAGAAGGTCCGAGTGCGGGTGTGACCATGACCACCAGTCTCATCAGTGCGCTGACTGGTGTGCCAGCTCGTCACGATGTTTCAATGACTGGTGAAATTACATTGACAGGACGGGTTTTACCAATTGGTGGCTTAAAAGAAAAAGTGCTTGGCGCTCGTCGGGCAGGGATTAAACACATTGTCATGCCCAAAGCCAACACGGCTGATCTCGAGGATATTCCCACGCACTTGCGGCGCAGCATGACGTTTCATCCGTGCGAAACCCTAGACCAAGTTCTCGAGGTGGCACTCGAGGGTGGTTTAGCGGCACTCGAGCGGCAAGCAATTACCGATATTGTGCCGAGCAAATTGGTTAAAAAACCCCGAGGAAAATTGCAACCCAGTGCCAGCGCTTAGTTTTTACATCAATATCGGCATCATTGTCCTCGAGCCACCCAAAGCAAAGACTTCTTCGCTTAGAACTTGGCTCGAGGTTTGATTGTGCAGTTCTGGCAGCAATCGGTCAATGCCGCTTCCGTGTAGGCTCTGGCTTTGATGGGCTAGGATGGCTTGGCGCTTTGGCTCGAGAAATTCGGTGGTGTCAAAACGCAATATCGGGTCTGGCAGTGCAAATTCGGCTGGGTCAAAACTGCCAAAACCAGCGATGTTAAATCGCTCGAGCATGGCAGTCGTGGGCATGGTGTAAAGCAGGTGCTGCGGTGGTTTTTTTAAGCTGGCACTCGAGAAAAAAGCGGCACTGGCAATTCGGTGAGTGGCAATGTGGTCTGGGTGTCCGTAATAGCCCCTTGGGTCAAAGGTCAGCAGCACATCGGGTTGGGTTTGGGCAATGATGCGAACCACTTCACGAGCCACCGCAAAAACATCTTGGTCAACCAAACGCTTTGGTAACTGGCTTGGGCGGTGAAAACCAGAATCATGATACTCGAGAAAATGCAGCCCAGTAACACCAAGAATTTGGCAAGCCTGCTCGAGTTCAGCTTGGCGAAGTTCGGCAACACTTCGCCCGTTCAGCAAATGCGCGGCAACTGTACCAGCTTCGCCTTTGGTTAGGCACAGCAATTCTATTCGCACACCTCGAGCTGCCAGCATGGCAAGTGTGCCACCACAGCAAAAACTTTCATCGTCTGGATGAGCAAAAATCGCAAGGACAGAACTCGGTAGTGTAGGCATCATGCAGGTACAGTGTAACCCAGCGTATAATCCTTGTTGAGTTTATCTCGAGGAGGCTTTTATATGCGAAAACGATACGCAGTTGGTCTGGTGGCGTTAAGTGCAGCTTTGGCAATGGGTGTCAGCGCTCAAAGTGGAAAAACCCAAGTGCTGTACTGGCAATATGTCTTTGCCAGCAAAGTCAGTTTTGTGGACGAACTGATGGCAGAGTTCAACAAAGCCAACCCAGATATTGAAGTTAAGCAAGAAAACTTTCCTTTTGATGGTTACATCGCTAAAGTCAAAAGCGCCGTTGGTGCAGGGCAAGGACCTGATGTGGCAAACCTTTTTTATGGTTGGTTGCCTGATTGGGTAGCTGGTGGTTATTTGCAACCACTGCCAAGCGCATTTGACACCAAGGCACTCGAGGCGAGTGTCGGACCACTGTTCAAGGCTGGTAAAGTCAACGGTCAATACTGGGCAGTGCCAACCGCTGTGCGAACCCTTGCGATTTTTTATAACAAAGACCTCTTCAAAGCGGCTGGCATCACCAAAATCCCGCGTACTTGGGCGGAGTTAGAAGCGGCAGCTAAGAAAATCCAAAAAGTTGAAAACGGTAAAACCACCATCGCGGGTATTGCCATTCAACCCGAAGGACAAGACCACCACCTCTTCCGCGAAGTCCTCAGCCGCCAATGGGGTGGTAAACCCTACACAGGCGACTTCAAAGAAATCACCTACGACAGCGCGGCTGGTTTAGAAGCCTTCAAATGGTACACCGGTCTGATTGAACGTGGCGCGGCAACTCGAGGTTTGGATATGCTGCCCGGTTCAGGCAATGCGTACCGCGACACCTTTATCTCAGGTAAAGCAGGCATGATTGTGGATGGTTCATTCGCCATTGGTGGTATTCGCAATGGCGCTAAATTTGACTGGGGCGTTTTTGAACTCCCAACCAAAGAAATCGGTGGTTTACGCGCCAATTTTGGTTCATACTGGGTGCATGGTCTAACCCCCAATGCCAAAGGCGCGAAGCTCGAGGCGAGCATCAAATGGATGAAATTCCTGACTTCCGAACCTGTGCAACGCCGTTGGTTACAAAAAATTGGTGAAATTCCAGCCAACTCTGCTCTGATCAACGACAAAGCCCTGCGTAACGACCCCATTTTTGGACCGTTTGTCTCGAGCTTGCCATTTGCCAGAGCCACTTTCTTTGTGGATGAAATCGGTCAACGTAAAGCCCTGTCTGACGCCATGAACAGCGTCTGGTTGACCAAAACCAGTCCCGCCGATGCCCTCAAAGCCGCTGCCAACGGCGAGCAGAGGTTGTTGAATTTGTTCTTTAAGAAATAAAGCTGCTGGCTTCTAGCTTCTAAGTATCTCCCGCTTTCATTTTAGAATTTTCAAAAAGCGGCAATTCTGTTCTTACTCGTAAGATAGCACCTGACGGGCTACTCGCGCTCATTTCAGCGTGAGATACGCTTTCCTTACTCCTGTTAGTCGGAAATGTTTTAGCAAAAAACGCTAAAACATTTCAGGGAGGTACTTAGCTTAAACCGCTCCAAACACAATTCTCGAGCCTTCGCAAATCATTTCAAGTGACCCATTTGTGGGTCATTTTATTTTTTGACAATTCTCGAGTATCCAATTGGTTTTGCCTTCGTCCTTCCTCTTTCGTCCTTTCACCTTTTACCTCTCTCCTTTCACCTTTCCTCAGCCAAAACCAGTAGACTGTTCCCAGAATGGATCTGAATTTCTCTTGGTTGGACTTGGTCTTGGTCACGTTGCTTGGTGCAATTGTGGCTTTGGGCGCAAAACGTGGTTTGCTTGGTTTGGTGACTGGGGCGTTGGGATTGCTGCTCTGGGCATTTGCCAATGTGTTTGGTGGCTTGCATCCAATTGCTGGTTTTTTGGTGGCAGCGGGAGCTGGTTTTTTAGTGGCGTACATTGGGCGTAATTTTTTAACCGAGCTGATGCAGCAACTCTCTGATATTGCCAATCAAGCAGCTGGTGGGGTGGGTGGTTTTTTGCTTGGTTTTGGTTTGATTTGCGCCATTGCCATGTCGTTTCCGATTCGGGATAACCCTGTCAGTGGACGTCCCGAATACCCCAGTGGCAGTTTGCCCGTTTGGGTTGGTGAAGCAGTGCGTGGCAGTGCCATGACCAAGTGGCTGACCAGTTCTGAAATCAATATTTGGCGTTCGCCGCTGAATTCTTTGATTGTCCCAGACCGCAAATGATGGGTTGTGCCAGACCGCAAGTCATGGGTTGTGCCAGACCGCAAGTCATGGGTTGTGCCGAACTCAAACCTATAAAATCTTTTTTCCAAGCAAGCTGGCGGTCATTTCAACCATCAGTGCAGCGGTCATGTTTTGTCTGTCCAGCACAGGATTGACTTCGACCAAATCAAGGCTGACAACTCGGCGTGTGTCGGACAAGAGTTCCATCAATAAATGCGCTTCGCGGTACGATAAGCCACCAGCCACAGGCGTTCCAACCCCGGGGGCAATGCTGGGATCAAGACTATCAGCATCGAATGAAACATGCCATTTTTCTAAGTGCGCCAAGTACTCGAGGGCTTCTTTGGCAACTTGTGCCATGCCAAGGCGGTCAATGTCTTTCATTGTAAAAACTTTGATGCCATACTCGCGCAGCAAATCGCGTTCGGTGCTGTCCACACTGCGAATACCAATCATCACCACATCTTGCGGACGTACTTTTCTGCCCTGACCACCAATGTTAATCAGGCGCTCATCGCCCAAGCCAACCAGACTAGCCACGGGCATCCCATGGATATTGCCACTGGGGCTGCTTTCAGGGGTATTAAAATCAGCATGGGCATCCACCCAGATCAGACCGCGCCGCTCGCCGTTAAACGTACCTGCAACTGTTCCCATGCTCATGCTGTGGTCACCACCAATGCAAATCGGAAAGACATCTGGGGCTAGGCTTTGTAAGACACCAGCCGCTGACTGACAAGCCGCCCTGATTTCCTCGAGGTAATGGGCGTTGCTGCTCGAGCGGTCAATCGTTTCAACCACGGCTACGGGGACATTGCCAAGGTCTTTGACCTCATGACCAAGTTCGCGTAGAGTTTCAGACAACCGCGCGTAACGCAAAGCACTTGCGCCCATGTCCACACCGCGTCGCCCTGCCCCTAAGTCCATTGGAATGCCAAGAATCCGAATTTGCATGATGCTTAGAATATCAGTTCGTGCAGCAAAGCACATCTTTAGTGGGTTGTTTAGCTTCTAGCTTCTGGTTTTTTGTCCTAGACGCATTTCTCGAGCATTCAAAAGTCTTTATCAGGCGGCAATGACCCATTTAGCGAATCGGCAGAGGTCCTTCGCGCAGTCCCCGCAACCAGAGTTCTTCGTTTTGGCTCGAGTTTTCCCAAATCAGTAGTACCGCCATTGCGCCATAAATTGGCAAATGCCCAACCAGCTCTGTCCAATCGAATATGGTCAGGGTCAGGTTAAGTGGAATCCATGCAATCACAATGATTTCTCGAGTGAACACATTTGCCACCAAGCACAAGCCCACCAATAATTCAATGCTGCCTGCAAAGCGAAGGAAAATCTCGTTGGGAATTGGTAAACCAATCGCGGCTGTAAAATTCAGTGGCTGCTGCTCGAGAAACGAAATTGCCAGAGCTGGATTGCCCAGTTTTTCGCTAAACGCTGCGGCAATCAGTCCAACGCCCACACCAATTCGCAAGGCATTGACGGCGTGGCGCATCAAAGAGCCACTTGGTTCAAAACGGTTTAGGATCAATCGGTCAATAGCAATTGGTCCACGCCCCGCTAAAAAGAAAAAAGCCGCAAAGCCAAGCACATGAGCGCTGTCCAGCACACCCTCGAGTCCTACAAAAGCAATGCCGACCAACCACAGCCATGCCAGCACCACAGCCGCCGCTCGAGTAAAACCACCATAAAAAAGTGCCAAGGCAATACCGGCTTGGAGTAAGCCCAAAAAGTATGCCCAAGCTCCGGGCAGTTTCAGGGCTGGCGAGAATAGATTTCCTTGAACGCTTGCCACAAAAAGTGGCACAGCAAAATGCACCGCTAAGATGGCGGGAATTAAGCCGTACAACGCCATGCGTCGCTCGGGGATCGCACCAAACCAAGCCAAGGTGGGAATAAATCCCTTACCGCCTCGAGCGGCTTGTAGAAAGCCTAAGCCAAGCACAGTCAGTAGCACTGCGCCAACAAAAAGCAGGGTCAATGGCGAAAACACAGCTGACCAATCAAACGGCGGTCGTTGACCAGCATAAAACCATTTGACGTGAGCCAAAGCTGGACTCGAGCTGAGGATGAATGCCGCTAAACCACACAGGAAGCGCTTCATGTGCGAATTGTAACAAGCAATGCAAAGCGGGATGTCCCTCAAAGGGCAGCTTTTAGCTTTTAGTTGTTAGCTTCTAGCTTTTTTACTCAAAATACTGAACGTTTCTTTGCGAATCGCATGACCAATTAGTGTACAAAAGCCCATCGTCCTTTGGTACGTGGTCATGACCAGCAAACTCGAGGACAATAGAAAAAACCAACAGGGGGTTTCTTATGCAAGCCATACTCACCAGCCAAATGATTCAAACCGAACCACGCCTGAGCCACAATATTATTGGTGTTCGCCACCTCGAGAAGCGCTTTGGTCAGGTTCACGCGGTGAAAGACATCAACCTAAGCATAGAGCGCGGACAAATTTACGGTTTTCTCGGACCGAACGGCGCGGGAAAAACCACCACCATCCGCATGATTCTTGGTTTAATCCGCCCAACCAAAGGCGAAATTAGGATTTTTGGCGAAGCCTTGTCCGGTAAAAGCCTGCGCCGCATTGGTTCACTGGTCGAAAGCCCAAGTGCTTATGGTCACTTGACCGGACGTGAAAACCTCGAGGTGATTCGCACTTTGCGCCAAACCCCAAAATCTCGAGTGGCAGAAGTTCTCGAGTTGGTTGGTTTAACCGATGCTGCGAATCGCGTGGTTCGCAATTACAGCCTCGGTATGAAAGGGCGTTTAAGTTTAGCCGCAGCGCTGCTGCACGAACCAGAGCTGTTAATTCTGGATGAACCAACCAACGGACTTGACCCTCAAGGCATCCGTGAAATCAGGGATTTAATTCGTGGTTTACCGGCTTTGGGCATCACGGTCTTGGTCAGCAGCCACTTGTTATCCGAAGTCGAACAAATCGCCACGCACCTTGGAATTGTCAGCGCTGGCAAAATGCGATTTGAAGGTTCGCTCGAGGGTTTGCGCTCCAAACACCAAGCCAGTTTGCTGATTCAAGTTTCAGATGTAGCTCAAGCCATTGCCATTTTGGGATTCAACCAAATCGAAGCCCAAGCGCACCCGATGGGTATTCAAATTTTTGCTATGCAACAAGCAGCTCGAGCCAATCGTCTACTGATCGAAGCGGGCATTGAAGTCAGCCAACTGACCACCCACAACCAAAGCCTCGAGGATTTGTTCCTCGAGATGACCAAGGAGGCATAAGATGCTCCAAGTCTTAAGTGCAGAAATTCAAAAGTATCGCCGCACCAGCGCACTTTTCTTAGCCACAGGTATTCCACTGGCAATCAATGGGTTGTTTTTACTGGCGTACTTTCTGAACGAAAACCTGAGTAAAGTGACTCCCGAAAAGCGTTGGGATTTCTTCCTTGGTGGTTTGTACAGCTCATGGGCGCAGTTATTCTTGCCACTTGGCTTAGGCATCATTGCAGCTCTGGCATTGGGACTCGAGCATCAAGAAAACCAGTGGAAACAAATTTTATCGCTTGGTGTGTCTCGAGTTCAGATTTACTTTGCCAAATGGCTGGCGGTCATGGGCTTGGTGCTGCTTGGAACAATCACCCTGATGCTGGGTTCGCTATTGGTTGGTGGGATCACCACGGGTTTCGTGGCAACACCTTGGGAAAAATTACTCACCGCACCGCTTTTGATGTTCCTAGGCAGCATGGGTATTATTTCAATTCAAGTTTTTCTGGCAACTCGCTTTAGGGCATTTGCAATCAGCATGGGCGTGGCGTTATTTGGCGCAATCGCAGGGGGTTTAATCAGCAACAGCGCTAAGTATTGGTTGTACTTTCCTTGGACATACCCAGCTTTTGGTTTGCCAAGCCCAAACAGCAACACTGCAATTTGGTTATCAGCAGGGTTTGCCGTGGTGTTCTTGGTCGTGGCTGCAAAGGATTTTCAACAGCGTGACATGATTTGAGTTTTTGAATGCGTGGTGCGCCCGACCCGAATCGAACGGGTGACCTAAGCCTTAGGAGTGCCTCGCTCTATCCTACTGAGCTACGGGCGCATGGCGGGTCAGAGTTTAGCACATTTTTGTCGTACTTCGTTGTTCGTTTTGCGATAAACTGCCCGTATTGTGGCTAAAGTCTTGGTCGTGGAAGATGAAGCAGAATTGGCGGGTATCATCGCTGAACATCTGCGTTCCGAAGGGCATCTGGTGGCACTCGAGGGGAATGGTGCTAAAGCCCTCGAGCGGGCTGGGATTGAAAGTTTTGATTTGCTGATTTTGGATTTGATGCTGCCTGGTTTGGATGGTCTAGAAGTGGCGCGGCGTTTGCGTCGCTCAAGTGGTGCAACCAGTGCCACTGCGCCGATTTTAATGCTGACGGCTCGAGCTGAGGAAACCGATCGGGTGCTTGGTTTTGAAGTTGGGGCGGATGATTATATTGTCAAGCCTTTTAGCCTGCGTGAATTCTTAGCGCGGGTGCGAGCCATGCTGCGCCGAGCCAAGATCATTGAAGAAGAAAGCCGTGTGGCGGTGCTGCGCTTTGGACGTTTTGAACTGGATAGCAATGCTCGAGCTGTGCGAATTGGTGAAAAACTCACCGACCTGACCCCCAGAGAATACGAATTGCTGCTGATGCTGGCACGTCATCCCGGGCGCACTTTTACCAGAGATTACCTGCTCGAGCGAATCTGGGGAGCCGAATACGATGGCTCTGACCGAGTCGTGGATACGACTGTGGTACGTTTACGCCGAAAACTTGGCATCGAAGGTGAACGGGTCATCAGTGTCTGGGGCGTCGGCTACCGCTTTGATGCAGGGTAGGAATCGAAGAGGAAAGAGATAACCTGATGACGCGAAGCGTTTGGATAACTCGAGAAATAAGACATTTTGAGAAAAGAGGAAAGCACGAACTGCTCGGGGGTTTTTGACCTTTGTCTTTTGACCTTTTAACCTTTAACCTTTAACCTATCCTTTGTGGATTTCTCGAGGGATGAACGCTGGCGGGTCTTTGTGACTTCTCGCCCCGAGGGTAAGCGGGTGTCGTATTGGGCGGCATACTCGAGGTCTTTTTGGGTGGCGCTGCTCGAGGCGTTGTGGGTGGCGTTGTTGTTGCGTGGGGTGGCAGTGTTGTTGACCCGTTTGGGGGTGGTTTCACCTTGGGCAGAGTTGTGGGCGCTCCTCAGCGAACATGCGCTTTGGTTTTGGGGGGTCTTGCGTCTTAGCCGTCTGACCGAGGCGACGTGGTGGTGGCGGGTGTTGCGGGTTGGGGTTTTTGCGTTGTTGCTCGGTTTGGGATTTGCAATTGCGAATTTGATTTTAGCAAGTTTTTTGCCGCCAACTCGAACTTTTTTTGCGTTACAAGCGATTATTGTGCCTGAACCTGCTCGAGCTGGTTTTGAAGCGATGATGTTGATTACCCTGTTGCGTTTTTCGTTTGTCTATGCCATCCGCGAAGTTTGGCTCGAGGGGCGGCGCAATTTGCGTTGGCGTTTAACGGCGCTGGCGCTTTTTGGTGGGGTTTTTGCTGCCAGTGTGGTTTCGATTCTGCCCGGGGTGGTGACGCTGCTGCGTGACCCAAGCGCTCGTTTGACCAGCGAAGCACTGCGCGATGCTGGTGATTTAGCCAAGGCTTTTCAGGGGGCGCTGAGCAGTGGTTACGATAAGATGCAACTCAAAAGATTGTTTGGTTTTTTAGAGGGCGGTTTTCAAGCGCGGCGTTCGCAGTTGCTCGAGGACATTGATCAGCCCAATGATGTACGGCGCATTGCTTTGCTGATAGATGCCAATGGTGTGGTGCTGGATTCCAATCGCAGTGACCGGTTTTCTGTGGGGTCAACTTTTGATACGCCAGACTTATTGCCTTGGCAAGAAATCCTGACCACAGCTGCCAGTGGGCGTTGTCGTGCTTTGGTGGTCGGCTTAGAAGTGATTGCTGGTTGTCCAGCTTTGTCCCAAGACCCGAGTGTTCCGAATGTGGTGCTGGGTGTGGTGCAAAGCACCCAAAACTCGAGTCCTCCGTCTGATATTGCCGCTCAGCTGAGTTCGGATTTCAGCAATGCTTTGGATACGCTTTCGCAGTCTTTTCTGGCGTTTTTCTTGGGTTTGGGTTTTTTGGGTTATGCGGTCAGTTTGCGTTTAACCCGTCCGCTCGAGCAGTTGCTGTTGGGTGTGCAAGCCCTTGAAGGTGGTCAATTGGCAGCGCGGGTTGACATTGACGGCGAGGACGAAGTGGCGCGGTTATCGCAGACTTTTAATAAAATGGCAACGCGGCTCGAGGGGAATGTGCTGGCGCTGCGTCAAGAAAAACAAAATGTTGAACAACTGCTTGAAGCCAAGCGTGGTCTGACTGCCAATGCCTCGCATGAACTTCGCACACCAATTGCGGTGCTTCGCGCTCGGCTTGAAAGCGCTGAGTTACGCGGCGAGAAACTCGAGCCTGAAACACTGCTGACTGAATTGCACCGCTTGGAGCGTTTGGTTGAAGATTTATTTGCCTTGTCCAGAGCTGACCTTGAACAACTCGAGTTTCGCATCAGCCCAATTTTTTTGCCCGAATTGGTTTCGCAACTTTTTACGTCCTTAGCGCCTCTTGCCAAAGATGCCAATTTGGTTTTGCTGAACGACATTCCCGAGCGAATTGTGCCAATAAAAGCTGACCGTGAACGGCTCGAGCAGGTGCTGCGAAATCTGGTGATTAACGCCATTCGTTACACCCCCGAAGGCGGCGTGGTGCGCTTGGCAGCTCGAGCCAGAGTGGATTTGGTTGAACTGACCATCGAGGACACAGGCATGGGCATCGAACCCGAAGACTTAGCCCATATCTTCGAGCCGTTCTACCGCTCTGACCCTGCCAGAACCAGAGCCACCGGCGGCGCAGGCTTGGGTTTAGCTGTGGTCAGAGAACTGATGCAGCGCATGAACGGTCAAGTCCGAGCCAGCAGCACCGTCGGGCAAGGAAGTATGTTTACGCTCGAGTTACCAATAGCAAGGTAGGAAAAAGGTTAAAGAGGAAAGTTATTGCCACACTTTCCTCTTTAACCTTTAACCTTCTCTCTTTTTTCTTACGCAAACGCTTGTTGCAAGCTCGCCATTTGTCGGCTGGCGAGGTAACGCACGGTGCTGGGGACACTTGGGGCGGAGACAATCAGGGCTAGGGCGCTGGTGTCATTGATGCGGCTGACCAGCAGGCTTTTTCCTTGGTACTCGAGCGAGAAGCTGTGCAGGTCAACTCCGCCTAAGTTGATGCCCAAGCCGTTGGAAATACTGGTCAGGGTACGAACATACGTACCAATCAATGGGGCTTCATCGAGTGGTTTGCCGTGTTCGGCAAG
>JAAFJQ010000056.1 GCA_013298185.1 Deinococcales bacterium | reverse complement strand
CGTTGGTGTCGCCTAAAACCAAAGTTGGAATGTTACTTTTCACAAAGCCTGTTACACGTTGGGTAGAACCCACATTCCAGATTCGGCAATCCAGCAATCGTTCTTGAAATTGTAAGAAACCTGTTTTGAACACATAATCCACCAAACTTTTATTCCAACTCGAGTCCAGTGTAGCAGCACTTTGCGTGAAATCGGCATTGGCAAATTCTTCTTGGCAAATGGTTGAAAGTGCCATTGGGTAACTGAATATCCGACTTGAAGCTGGAATAATCATGCTTGGTTCTTTGACTTCTGGGGTTTTCAGGTTACGCAACTGATTGAGTCGTTTTTCAACCGCGCCTTCTTCTTGAATACCAACCAACGCCCACCAAATATCTTCAATCTCGGCTTTAATTGTACCGCGTTCGATTCCAGCAGCAATGTTGTTAATTAGGGCTTTTTGTTTGACATAGGTTCGACTCCAAACCCCTAAAATCGCATTGGCTTGATCCACAACGTTGATGTGTGTTCCAAAAACGCTATCCAGCACCACACTGCGTAAATTCTCAGGTTTCTGCTCGAGGATGGTTAGCGCTAAGCGAGTGCCATATGAAAAACCCATTGCATTCCAAGTCGAATAGCCTAGTGTTTTTACCGCATCTTGAATATCTCTGGCATTTTGGTCAGTGTTATAGGCTTTGACATCAGTTGTTTTACCCAATCTCTGACGGCACAATGCCAATTGGGTTAAGCCAGAAACCCTTGGGTATTGTTTTTCTTCTAAGGAGCAATCGAGCAAAGGTTCAGAATAACCTGTGCCGCGCTGGTCAATCAGAACCAAGTCACGGTCTGGGGTTCGTTTTGAAATTTCCATCAGTCGAAATGAAAAAGCGGCTGTGCCACTGCCACCGGGTCCACCTTCCAGAAAGACAATAGGGTCGGGCTTAGGATTTCGAGCTGTGGCTTTGCGAACAATTACTGCGAGTTTAATCTGACGTTGATTGCTAGGGTCTTGACGGTTTTCTGGGACGCGAACATAACCGCACACATCAGACGGTTTAGCGTAATCGTAGAAGCATTTCTCGAGCCGCTCAAAAGCTGGTGTGGGTTGGGCTTGACTGTGTGCAAAAACGGCAACTGAAGTCAATACTGATAAGCCAATCATAACATGTGTTTTCATCGGCTCAAGTCTAGTCGGCTTTTCTTATCTTGACCTCTTACCAATGGACGATGACGCGACTAGGTCTGGGCATAGGTCTTTTATGGTTTTGATGTCAGCCCAACAAACAACAAACTCTTGGCACGTTGATTGATTTGTTTGGTTTGGAATCGCTGCACCAAAGCCAGCAACTCGCTTTGCAGTTGCTGATGATCGGCTCGAGATAAACGCAGAGCAGTAAAAAGCCCAATCACCCCAAGTTCTGCCAACGTATTCTGGTTTGGCAGTTTCATAGACAGTTCGAGTTGTCCTTGTCGGTTGAGTCCAATTCGCACCGTACCTTCTTTGAACACATCTGGGTGCTGCAAAAATTGGTGCATCATGGCTGCCAAAAACTGTTGAGCAAAATGCTGTTGGGCAAGGCTCAGCATTTGCTCGAGTGGCGTATGCTCGAGCAAAACCACAAAAACATCGGCGGTTGAGGGTAATACTGCAAGGCTTTACTGGCTCTTTTTTGTGTGCTGCTTGGGTAAATCAAATCCAACGCCAGAAAATTCTGGACACGGCTGTACATCAGGTTTGGGCTGATTTTCAGTTCTCGAGCCGTGGCTTCGCCGATTCCGCTTGAAGCACCTGTAATCACCACATGGAGGTTTTGATTCATAAACACTGTTACTTTACTTGGGATTCGGCACGATTAGACCTTTGCACTCTGGTAGCAAGTCACCTGCCACAGCTTGATTGGGATTATTCACAAAAGTCTGAAACAAAGCAGCACCACATGGGCGACCAGTGATGACATGACCAAGTGTCTGCGTTGTGATCTGTTGTGCATTCCCGAGGTTCTGCGCGGTAGGGCTTGCCCATTCAAGTGGAGTTTGCGTGTCATGTGTGTCACCCAGAATCAAGGTAGGCACATTACTTTTCACAAATCCACGCAATCGTTCTCGAGCCTCGGCATTCCAAGCTCGGCATTGCGTTAAACGATTGGAAAACTCGAGGATGCTCTGTTGCACAAGGCTTTTGTTCCAAGTCGGGTCGAGTTTGCTGAGTACCTGCCCGAAATTGGTGTTGATAAAATCTTCTGGGCAACTGACCGATAACGCCATTGGCAAACTGTAATTGCGATCCGGATTTGTGCTGAGCGTTAAAACACGAGGGTCGGTGGGTACAGCCAATTTGTTGCGAATCAAACGCAGTCGAGTCTCGAGGGTGGTGCCATCAGCGGTTGCCAACAGCGTCCACCAAAGCCCTGCCATACTGGTTGGATTTTTGCCTTGTTCAATTTCTTGTGCAAGGTTGTTAATCAGGGCTTTTTGTTTCCCAAAAATTCGATTCCAAACCAAGAAAACATCCGATATTAAATCGCTGGCATTGACATGGGTTGCCAGTACGCCATCCAGCACTGCACTGCGTAAACCCATTGGATTTTTATGTAGCACAGTCAGACCGAGTCGTGTACCATAAGATAATCCGATCATGTTCCAAGAAGAATACCCAAGGGCTTGAACCACAGCGATCACATCCTCGGCGTTCTGTTCAGTAGAGTAAGCACGCAAATCTATTTGGCTGCTCAGACGTTGCTGACAAAATGCCAATTGGCTTAATGTTGTGAACTGACGAGCATTTTGGGCTTCGGTTGCACAATCCAAAAGCGGTTGGCTGTAGCCTGTGCCTCGCTGGTCAATCAAAATAAAATCTCGAGTGGCATTGGAAGCATTTGGGCTTGCATAACGGCTTGTGCCGCTTACACCGGGTCCACCCTCGAGAACCACAATTGGATCGGGTTTTGGATTTGGAGCTGTGGCTTTGCGAACAATCACCGCGATTTTGATTTGACGTTGATTATTTGGGTCTAAGCGATTTTCTGGAACACGCACAAAACCACATAAGTCTGTTGGTTTAGCAGAATTGTAGAAGCACTTCTCGAGCCGTTCAAAAGTGCTTGTAGGTTGTGCTTGGCTGTGTGTCAAAAATGCGATGCTAGCCAAGACTGATAAACCAAGAATCAAACGTGTTTTCATACAAATACCCCAGATCATCCACTTCTAACGAAATCCGTCTTTCAACAAATGTTTGGTTTGACCATGCTTATTTTGGATTTGGCACAACCCAGAATTTGCATTCGGGTACGGCAGTAGCAACCATCCTTTTACTTGGGTCATCCACAAATCGTTGTACCAAAGCTGCCCCACAACCCAACCCGATGACCACATGACCCCATTTTTGGGTGGTGATTTGTTGGGCATTTCCCAAGGCTCGAGCTGTAGCCGTTGACCATTCAAGTGGGGTATTAAAATCATTGGTATCACCTAAAACAAGAGCAGGGACTTTACTTTTAACAAAGCCCGTAACACGATTGGCAATTCCCACACTCCAGATGCGGCACTCGAGCAACTGCTTTTGAAATTCTAAAAAACCTGTTTTGAAAACATAATCCACTAAGGTTTTGTTCCAACTCGAGTCCAGTTGTGCGAAAATTTGCGTAAGATCGGCAATCGCAAAATCTTCTTGGCAAATCGTAGACAATGCCATTGGAAGACTGAATCTTCGACTTGTCGGTGGCGGATTGATGAATTGGATTCTTCGTTCAGGGGCTTTGAGGTTGCGTAATTCATTCAGTCGTGATTCAAGGGCTTTCTCGTCTCGGATATCAATCAGCGCCCACCAAAGGTCTTCTATCTTGGCTGGAATCGTGCCTTGTTCGATGCCGTAAGCAATGTTATTGATCAAGGATTTTTGTTTTGCATAGATTCGAGTCCAGACCTTGAGAATGGCGTTGGATTGATCCAAAAGGGTGATGTGTGTACCAAAAACACTATCCAACACAACACTTCGTAGGTTTGTGGGTTTCTGTTCAAGGATGGTCAGTGCCAAGCGTGTTCCATATGAAACCCCAACGGCATTCCAAGCCGAATAACCCAGAATCTTCACCACATCCTGAATATCCCTAGCATTCTGCTCTGTGTTATAAGCTTTGACATCGGTGATGGCGGCAAAACGTTGACGACAAAGAGCCAGTTGTGTGTACCATGATTTTCTTGGGTGTTGTTCTTTTTCGATTGAACAGTCCAACAAAGGTTCAGAATAGCCTGTTCCACGTTGGTCAATCAGCACCAAATCACGGTCTGGAGTTAGGAGCGATAAAAGCCTTAAACTGTTGGTCAAAGCGGCTGTGCCACTGCCACCAGGTCCACCCTCGAGAAAGACAATTGGATCAGGTTTAGGATTGGGTGCAGTGGCTTTGCGAACAATCACCGCGATTTTGATTTGACGTTGATTGCTTGGATCTTGACGATTTTCTGGGACTCGCACAAAACCACATAAATCAGACGATTTAACATAATCGCGGAAGCAATTCTTGAGTCGTTCAAAAGCTGCTGTGGTCGGTTGTGCTTGACTTTGTGCAAAAAAAGCTACTGCCATCATGACCAAAAGACTGATGATTTGAAAATGCACTCTCATGGCTTGAGTATAAACACCCAAGTGGCAAATTTATCTTATGCCAAGTGATTAGGTCAAGACATATGCCGAATGAGAACCACAGCTCTAAACAAGTACGAACGAATACCTGATTAACGCTTTATGATTAATCTGGTTCGACTTATTTTGGATTTGGCACAATTGAGCCTTTGCATTCAGGTACTGCATTGGCTGCCACAGCTTGACTTGGATTGTCAAAGAAACCCTGCACCAAGGCTGCACCACAAGGGAATTTGCTGGTAACATGACCTTGTTTTTTGGTGGTGATGAGCTGTGCATTTCCCAATTCTCGAGCCGTAGCTGTTGACCACTCGAGTGGCGTGTTGATGTCGTTGGTGTCGCCTAAAACCAAAGTTGGAATGTTACTTTTCACAAAGCCTGTTACACGTTGGGTAGAACCCACATTCCAGATTTGACAAGCCAGCAATCGTTCTTGAAATTGCAAGAAACCTGTTTTGAACACATAATCCACCAAGCTTTTACTCCAACTCGAGTCCAGTGTGGCAGCGCCTCGAGTAAAATCTGCATTGGCGAATTCTTCTTGGCAGATGGTGGATAGTGCCATTGGGTAACTGAATTGCCGACTCGAGGGTGGGGTGCTGAGAAATTGAATCTGTCTTTCCGGTGCTTGCAGGTTGCGTAATTCATTCAGTCGGCGTTCAACTGCTTTTTCGTCTGGGGTACTGACCAATGCCCACCAAACATCTTCGATTTTGGCTCGGACTGTGCCGCGTTCGATACCAGCCGCGACATTGTTAATCAGGGCTTTTTGCTTGGCGTAGGTTCGATTCCAGACTCCTAAAATACCATTGGCTTGGTCTATGACATTGATATGCGTTGCAAAAACGCTGTCCAGTACAACGCTGCGTAGATTTTCGGGCTTCTGCTCGAGGATCGTCAGTGCTAAACGAGTGCCGTAAGAAGCCCCAACCATATTCCAACTCGAGTAGCCGAGAATCTTCACCACATCCTGAATATCTCGGGCATTTTGGTCGGTGTTGTAGGCTTTGAGATCGGTGATGGTGGCTAGTCTTTGACGGCACAACGCCAGTTGTGTGTACTCGGAGATTCTCGAGTTTTGTCCTTCAACCGAACAATCCAGCAAAGGCTCGGAGTACCCCGTGCCGCGTTGGTCAACCATTACCAGATCGCGGTCTGGGGTTCGTTGCGCTAAGAACCTGAGTTTATCGCCAAAAGCGGCTGTACCACTACCACCAGGTCCACCCTCGAGAAAGACGATTGGGTCAGGTTTGGGGTTTGGAGCTGTGGCTTTACGAACAATCACCGCGATTTTGATTTGGCGTTGGTTGTTGGGGTCTTGACGGTTTTCTGGGACGCGCACAAAGCCACATAAATCAGTTGATTTGGCATAAGAGTAAAAACACTTCTCGAGCTGTTCAAAAGGGGCTGCGGGTTGGGCTTGGCTATGGGCAAAGAATGCACCTAGAGCCATTGCCGATACGCCAATCATGAGTTGTGTTTTCATCAGCTCGAGTCTAGTCGGCTTTTCTTATCTTGACCTCCTACCAATGGACGATGACGCGACTAGGTCTGGGCATAGGTCTTTTATGGTTTTGGTGTCAACCCAACAAACAATAAACTCTTGGCGCGTTGGTTGTTCTGCCGTTTAGAGAAACGCTGCACTACTGCCAGTAATTCGACTTGCAAGGCTTGATGATCGGCTGGCGACAGACTTAACGCAGCAAATAAACCAATCACCCCCATTTCTAAGAGTTTATTTTGGTCTGGGAAGTTCATGGACAATTCGATGTTTCCTCGAGCATCCAATCCCACACGCACTGAACCTTCTTTGAACACCTCGGGATGATGAAAAAGTTGCTGCATCATGGTGGTTAAAAACTGTTGTGAGTAATGCTGCTGGGCAACACCAAGCATCTGCTCGAGCGAAACATCTTGTAGCAAAATAACAAAAGCATTGCCTGTAGCACGGTAATACTGCAAGGTTTTACCCGCTCTGGTTTGGGTGCGGCTTGGGTAAATCAAACCAAGTGCCAATAATTTCTGCACACGGCGGTACATCAGGTTTGGACTGATCTTCAGTTCTCGAGCTGCGTCTTTAATCAGGCAGTCTGCTTGTAAAAATGGTTGCAGGTGTTTTTGCTGCTCGGGGTTGGTTAAAAAAGCAATCGCGTTTGGGTCAACAATCTGGCGCTCTAAGCTGTGTGCGGTTTTGGCTTTCATTGCACACAGCTTAATGGAAACATGATTGCTGTGAAAAGAGTTTGTTTGCTTTTGTCTGTCGCACTTGTCTCGTGTTTTCCAAGCCTCAATCGTGCGCCACTCGAGGTATTTGTTGAACGCAAACCCGATTTGGTGAGAGACCAAGGAGCGCATCGTGCGCCGCTCGAGTGGTGGTATTTGAACGGGCATTTGGATACGCCTTCGGGTAAACGCGGTTTTGCTGGAGCGATTTTTCAGGCGTTTATTCCAGACGATGCTCCGTTTGGTTTAGCTGCTCAATACCCTGATGCTTTTTATTTTGGGCATTACAGCATTGTCAACAAACAAACGGGCGAGTACCAAAGCGCTGAACGCAGCACCCGTGTTGGAACTCGAGCCAATGTGCGCGTGGCTGAAGGCTCGGCTGCCAAAGACCGTTTGGATGTGCGCCTCGGCGATTGGCGCATCCAACGCCTGAATCAAAACGAATTCCAAGCCGTGTTTTCCTTAAATGGGCGCGAGAAAATTGACCTGACCATGCGCCTGACCCGCCCTGAAGTGATTCATGGACCTGGCTGGAGTGGTACGCCAGAGATAGGTCGGATGTATTACTTCGGAGCGACGCGGCTCGAGGTGCGCGGGCTGTACAATGGGCAAGCTGTCACTGGTTCGGCATGGCTGGATCGTCAATGGGGTGGTGGCGATGGTGATGGAAGCGCCAGTTTTGCCCCGCGTTGGAATTGGTTTGGTCTGCAACTCGAGGATGGACGTGATGTGATGGTTTACCAGTTAAGGAACGCCAAAGAAGTCACCGCCGATTTATTCGCCAGCATTGTCTACCCTGATGGGCGCGTGGTTGAGGACCGCAAAGTCACGGTGCAGCCGTGGGATTGGTGGACTTCGGCAACCAACCGCCGTTACCCCGTGCGCTGGCACATCCGCCTTGGCGATGGCACGGTGCTGAACATCAAACCCGTGACCAACGCCCAAGAAGTCGAATCTCGAGCCACTGCTAATTTTAATTATTACGAAGGAGCAGTTGATGTTTCTGGAACAGTGCGAGGACAAGGGTACATGGAATTGACGGGGTATCCGCCGAACCGCTAGAGGAGGTTTTGGTATGAACAAGTTGGTTTTGATGGCGTTCGCATTTGTCTTTGTGGGTTGTCATTTGACCACACCTCGAGGAACAGCTCCATCACCACTAGAGGATACCCCACAGGATTTTTCGGTGATGATTCGCAGCCAACGCGGAATCGATTTTAGCAGTGCTGTAGGCGGTTTTGATTTCACACAAATTGACCTGTGCGGCTTGAATGGATTTTCTGGTCAAGGTGCTGTGACCCTCTCGCTCGAGAATGCCCCTGCGGGTGTGAGTTTAAGTTTGCCAAGCAACGGCAAACTGGATGTGTTTGAGATTTGTCCAACCGCACCCAATGTGACCAGTGGTGGAAATGTCAAGCTCAGTGTTGCCGAAAATGCCAAATTAGGCAATGCCCAACCATTTTTTCTGGTACTGAAGAGCCAAAATATCACCAAGCGAATTGCTGCGACTTTTACCATCTTTACGATTCCTGCTCAAGAAAAAGATTTTTCGGTGCTGATGCGTAGCAGCACGGATTTTAGCAGTGCTGTCGGCGGCTTTGACTTAGCCATGATGGAATTGTGCAGCGGTGCTGCTTGGGAAGGCGAAGCTCAAATTTCACTCGAGAATGCGCCTGTAGGTGTGAGCCTAAGTTCGCCAAGCAATGGCAAATTGTATATTTATGGGGTTTGTCCAGCTCCAACGAATCAAGTGAAATTGAATGTGGCAGCCAATGCACAACTTGGCAACGCACAACCGTTTTTTCTGGTGATTCAATACCAAAACATCACCAAGCGAATTCCTGTAACATTTACGATTTTCACAATTCCAGCAAAGTGATCTGAGATAAGATGAAATCAATTACCGTCATTTTCTCGAGTCTGCTTGCTTTCGGACTGTGCTATTTTGCCATTGCCCAAGACCAATTTCGTCTTGAAACCATCGAACAAGAAGTTCGTGCAGGCAAGATAAGTGGCACGCTGACCATTCCACAAAGCGATTCAAAAATACCCGTTGCCTTAATCATTGCTGGCAGCGGCGCAACTGACCAAAACGGCAACAGCTTAGGGAGTGTTGTTCAGCCCAACAGTTACCTTTATCTGTCTCAGGAATTGGCAGCCAAAGGTATTGCCACACTGCGTTATGATAAGCGCGGTATTGGCAAAAGCCGCAGCGATTTAAGCGAAATTCAATTGCGTTTTGAAGATTTTTCCGCCGATGCCAGTGTGCTGCTCGAGCGGCTGAAAAAAGACTCGCGTTTCTCGAGCGTTTATATTATTGGACACAGCGAAGGCAGTTTACTTGGAATGCTGGCAGCCCAACAAACCCCAGTCGCGGGATACATCAGCCTTGCAGGAGCAGGACGACCTTCAGACGAAATTCTGATTGAACAACTCACCCGTCAAGTCACACCCAGCCAACTCGAAGAGGTCAAGCGCGTGCTTCGTAGCCTCAAAAACGGTCAGACGATTCCCGCTAAAGACATTGCCTTACCTCCATCTTTAGTCAGAGGATTATTCCGCGACAGTGTGCAACCATATTTTATCTCGTGGATTCGCTACGACTCAAGTCTAGAAATCAAGAAGCTCAACACCCGTATCCAAATTCTCCAAGGCAGTACCGATATTCAAGTCAGTGTCAATGAAGCCAATCTTCTCGCCAACGCCATAGGGCTAAAAGCTGTTATTCTCGAGGGAATGAATCATGTCCTGAAAACCGCAAGTTTTGATTCAGCTTCGCAAAATCGTGCCTACACAGATCCCAATTTGCCCATCACCCCTGATTTAATCTCGAGTTTGCAGCGCTTTATCAAGTAATCGGAGGGTATTTATGAAAACCATACCAAATCGTGATCAACAAATCGGATGGGCAGTGTTTGGAGTTGCTATTGTCATCTTCCTGACTTCACGCGATTATTTTTTATTGCAAGGTGTGCTGTTGGTTGGCTTGGCGGCTTTGGGATTTTTGTTTGCTTATAAACACTCTGGTTTTCATGGCTTTGTGGTGCCTTTTGGTATTCTGGCAGGCATTGCTACGAGCATTTTTCTCGAGGGGTTCTGGCGCGTGGGTTTATTATCCGTCAACCTTGTGGCAGCAGGACTTGCCTTGGGATTTTGGCTGATTCAATGGCTTGAGCCGAAACGTCATCGGTGGGCGCTTTACCCTGCTTTGCTGCTCACGATAATTGCGTTTTTGATCATCTCACAACAAGTGTCCATCACACATCATTTATCCAATTACCCTTGGATGGTGGCGTTGCTGCTTTTTGGGATCAGTATTTATTTTTTGAACCGCGAAAACATGATGCAAACAACCACGGCAATGATTGATCCACAACCCACGAAACTCGAGCGCTTGACACAATGGCGAAGCGATGTGGCTGCCATCAATGGGCTACCAGAAGCAGAAATTCTTCGCACCGAACAACTCGAGAAATTGGCTCGGCTCAGTCCTGAAAATGTGGCTGCGATGTTTGGCATCCTTGATACTGCACAAATTGAACGTTACGGTAAAACCTTGATTGGAATGCTTAAATGAAACGAATTTTCGTTGGATTCTCGTTGCTGCTCACGCTGATGGCGTGCGCCCCACAAGCCCAACCTACACCTTATCCAACCCCTGCCGAGACCGCACTTGGGCGTTGGCAACAAGACCTCGAGTACCTGAAGACCAATTTTTCGACGCTGCACACCAACCCGTGGGTGCGTGTTCCCAAAGAACGTTTCGAGCAGAACCTCGCCGCCCTCGAGGTAGAACTTGGGCAGTTATCCGACGCACAAATTCAGGTGCGCTTGGTGAAAATCATGGCAGAATTCAGGGATTTGCATGTGCGCTTGTTCACCCAACCCGAGCAGTTTATGTTTACACCCGTGCAAATGCGTTGGTTTGGCAATGATTTGTATGTGGTCAACACCAACAAAGACTTATCAGGGTTGGTTGGTGCAAAACTCGAGAGTCTGAACGGCTTTTCAGCCCAAGCCCTTGGGCAAGCCCTCGAGCCATACACGTTCTTCGAGAATCGCTATGGTTTTCTGTCCGAAAGCCCGAATCGCATGTTTCAACTTGGTTTTTTAGGCGCAGCCGGTGTGGTTAGCCCTAACCAACCAATCAAACTCGAGGCTAGCAAAAATGGTGTGAAGCAGATGGCTGAATTGCCTGCTGTGAAAAATACTGAACTTGGTTTTATCAACCCAATCACCAGCGCCAGCAATGCACCGCTTTACCTGCAAAACACCGATAAACGCTTCTGGCACACGTACTTAAAAAGCAACACCGCCTATTTTAAGTACAATAACTGCAACGACCCAGATGGCACACTGAGCAGCAGCATCAATGCGTTTTTACAAAGCATCTCGAGCAACCCAACCGAACGAATTGTGCTTGATTTGCGCGGCAACGGCGGGGGTAACAGCGCTTTGTTGCGCCCACTGATTTCGGCTTTGGGCAATAATCCAATCACCACTGCTAAAAAATTGTTTGTGGTCTCTGACCGTGACACCGCCTCGAGTGGTTTTCGCAATGTCATGGAATTAAAAGCAATTGGTGCAGTGCATGTTGGCGAAGCCTCGAGACAACGCCCGTACTACACAGGCAATGTGCGCCAGTTCTTCTTGCCGAACTCTAAGCTCGAAGTGCAGTACAGCACGCAAATCACGGCGCTTGACAGTGCAGATGTGGCAGCGATTGAACCAAGCGAAGTGATTGTGCCAACCCCCGAGCAGTTTTTTGCACTTCAAGACCCTGTGCTGAATGCGCTCGAGAAACGCTAAAGACACATAAAAGTTTCGCTGTCAACATGTGTCTTTGGTTGATCCGGATGCCTAGATTGTGGGTGGAGTATGCCTAGATCTAGGCAGTGGTTCGTCCATTGGTATGAGGCAAAAATTTCAACCAACAATTATGCTCAATACAGTTAGTCAAAGCAGGAAGCAGGGTTTTAGATGACCAGTTTATTCAATCTAAAAACCACGGTTTTGACTTACAATCAAAAAAATACCGAGTTCAACAAAGGAGTACACATCAATTATGCACTTTTTCTCTCGGCAGGCTTTAATGATTCAACCCTACATCAATGCCATGAAATACGGGGTTGTGGCATCACTGCTTTTTGGTAGTCTTGGCTTCTCGAACCGAGGTTCACTGGCTTCGGTCATCGAGCCTATTCTCCGCGAAACAGGCACACCTGCATTGGCAGTTGCGATCATTCAAAATGGAGCGATTCTCGAGACGGCTACTGTCGGACAACGCGCCCTTGGTTCTGGAGTGATGGTCCAACCCAACGATGCGTTTCACCTTGGTAGCCTGTCTAAAAGCATCACTGCTACCATGCTGGCAAAACTCGTCGAGAATAGGGTTCTTAGTTTTGACTCGAGCTTGGAAAAACTTTTCCCTCAAGCCACGATTCACCCAGAATTACGCAAAGTCACCTTAGAACAGCTTTTGATGCACAGCGCAGGTTTTGTGGCAAATCTGCCCGATGAACGGCTTTACGATTGGGCGCTCGAGCCGAGTGCGGCACGTCAAATGTACCTCGAGCAAGCCCTCAAAGCCGCTCCTGAGTACACGCCCGGTCAGCAAGTTGCTTATTCAAATGTTGGTTATGTGCTGGCAGCCTTAGCAGCCGAAAAAGCCACAGGAAAGCGTTGGGAAGAACTGGTTCAAACCTTTGTTCTCGAGCCACTGAAAATGCAGTCCTGCCGCTTTGGAACACGGTTTGCTAACCTCAGCGCCCCTCATGGACATGAAGAAACCCGTCAAGGCTTAAAAGCTGTTTCACCTGAGCAACCCAATGGCAACTCGGCGTTGTTATACGGCGCGGATGGTTTGCGCTGCTCAGTCGAGGACTACGCCAAGTACGTCTTGGCACACCTGAACGGAGCGCGAGGCACAAACAGCATTGTCTCGAGTCAGAGCTTTGCATTTTTGCAACGCCCACGCATGGATGCAGGGCAGGACCTTCGCACGGCGCTTGGCTGGTTTGTGTTTCCCAACGGCGCACTGTGGCATAACGGCTCGAATACTTTGAACTACGCCGAAGTGATTGTCAATGCGCGTACCAACTTAGCAATGGTGGTCTTGACCAATTCTCCAACCGAGTTTGGCGCTACTGTCGCCGCAAAAACCTTTGACGCGATGCTAAAATGGCTGCGATAGACCTCATACCGAGTTAAGCTAATCGCTCTCGTTTGACCAAAGAACGGTCAAACTGCCGCGCTTGAGAAACGATAAACTCAATTGATTTGGAGTATTTGATGATCGGATTTAGACTCAAAAGTCTGTGTGCAACATTGGTGCTTATTTTTATGTCAATTGTATTGGCACAAATGCCCACTCGAGGACAATATTGGGAAATTGTAAAAAATCCCAGTGTTGTGATTTTACGTCAAAAATTAGCCAAAGAAACCAGTGTTGTTTGGCAAACAGGAAGTGACACCCTCACGTTTGCGTATTCAGGCAAAGCCAAAGGAAACGTTGTGCTTTGTTGTGGTATTGAAACCTTGGCTGAACGTGTCGCATCAGATGTATACGCGCTTACAGTTAAATTTCAAAACCTTGAGCAAGCTGTGTTGTCTTGGCAATTCCAAAGTCCTGATGCGGCTATTAAGAATTTAACGGACATGCAGGTTTGGCGGGGTAAAAAAGCAGTCCAAGCCCTTCCTACTCGAGTCATTTTTCGCAATCAACTTTTGACAGAAAATGTAGTCTCTCAGGAGTTAGCTGCAACCCGCCCCATCAACTTGTATTTCCCACCAAGTTTCAATCCGCAACTCGAGCATGTCGTGATTTACATGACTGATGGTCAATCGGTCGAATCTTTTGCACAAATACTCGAACCATTTATACTGGCAAAGTCTTTACCTCAAGTTGTTTTGGTGGGTATTCACAACAGTCAACGTCGTTACGATGAATACGTAGCGACCGATTCCATATACTTTGTTCAACACGAACGTTTTGTCCTTCAAGAAGCCATACCACAACTCGAGCGAAAGTACGCGCTGAAACCAAAAAGTCGTTGGTTATTTGGCTGTTCCAATGGCGCAGATTGGGTGTTAAGAATGCTTGCTCGTCATCCGACTGCTTTTGCTGGTGGCGTGGCATTGTCGCCTTCCAATGCAACAACGTTTGCAGCTCAATCCCAAGCAACAGCATTGTCACTTTACCTTCAAGCAGGCTTGTACGAAGACAAAAATTTTAAGACAGCTCGAGCCATGAAAAGCGCAGCCGAAGCTGCTGGTATGCGCGTTACGTATCACGAACGGGCTTCTGGACATGATTCAATAGCGTGGCGTGAAGAACTGCCAACAGCGATCAAGTGGTTATTCGAGAAAAAATGATCAGCGTTTGTGTGACCAGTTTGTTCAAGCCAACCAAAAATTCTCCAGATACACTAACCACCGATGTCGCAGGGTCTCTCTTTTTTTTCTGGTTCACACAACACCCAATTGGCTTTTGCGGAGTACGGCACGCCAACTGGCACACCTGTTCTGTATGCACATGGTTTTCCCAGTTCGCTACTCGAGGGGGAATTGTTTGCCGGTGCGGCTGTGCGTTTAATTGTTTTTGAGCGTTCTGGTTTTGGGCAATCCGAATTTACGGCGAAGCGCACCGTACTGTCTTGGGCGGATGACGCAGCACTTTTAGGAAATCATTTGCGACTCGAGCAGTTTGCGGTGATGGGTTACTCGGGTGGTGTTCCTTTTGCCTTGGCTTGCGCTGCCAAATTGCCTGAGCGGGTGACAACCGCCATCTGCATCAACGG
The DNA here is from genome assembly GCA_013298185.1 of Deinococcales bacterium. GTDB lineage: Bacteria > Deinococcota > Deinococci > Deinococcales > JAAFIG01 > JAAFIG01. The sequence goes on along the minus strand of JAAFJQ010000056.1, from coordinate 4,678 downwards.
ATTAGCCCCTGCTGATTATCCGCAAAATATGCAAGGCATCAGTTCTCAGCACCGCGCTGCAATGCTGCTGGCACGCCATGCACCTTGGTTGCTTGGGTTTTTCCTACGAAAAATGCAGCAAGCCATGCAGTCTGGAGCGCCACCAAAAACCCCGCTACCCGCAGCCGACAGCGCCGCGCTCGAGGAACACCGCCAAGCGCGTTTGGTTTTGCGTCAGACGGTACTGCGGGGTTTGATGCAAGGCACTCGAGCGGCAGTGTTTGAGCGAAACTTACTGACCAAACCTTGGGGTTTTGACCCAGCGCAAATTCGTGTACCCGTGCATATTTGGCAGGGACTCGAGGACACCAATGTCTCGCCGCTTGCCGCCAGACGATTAGCCAGCAGCATTCCAGATTGCCAAGCGCACTTTTTGCCAAATGAAGGTCATGTGTCGTTGCTGCTCAGGCATCAACAACGGATTTTGGATTGTTTGGGAGCTTAGGGAAAAGAGAAAAGGTTAAAGGTTAAAGAGAAAAGTCTTTGGGAAGCGGTACAATCAATGACTCACTGGTCTTAGAAGTAGGAGTACACAAATGGAAATTGTTGGATGGATACTCGGAATAAGTGTGGTGGCTGTGGTGCTGCTGCTTTTAGGCAATCGTGTGGTGACACAGCAATGGCTGGCAAAACCACAACCTCCAGGGCAAATGGTGCTAACCAAGGTTGGTGGATTTTATGTGCGTGACACGGGTCAGGGCGTTTTCACGGTGGTGATTGACTCGAGACTTGGTGGGTTTTCGCCCGAATGGTGGGGCATTCAGGATCAACTTGCAAGCTCGGCTCGAGTGATTACGTATGACCGAGCGGGTTATGGGTGGAGTAAAGCCCCAACCAAACCGCGCAGCACTAAACAAATCGCAGTAGAGCTGAACGCTCTACTCGAGACGCTTGATGTTCAAACACCTTTGATTTTGGTTGGGCATTCGCAAGGCGGTTTGAACATGCAGCATTTTGCACGTTTATACCCGAATCGCGTGGCAGGAGCGGTTTTTCTTGACCCGATTAGCATTGACAATTGGCGTTTCCAAAACGATTTGCCCGCTCGAGTTTATAAAGGCAGTGGTGTGGATAAATCTGGTGGTATCAAAACGCTGTCCATCTTGGCGCAATTGGGTGTGTTGCCAATGCTGAAAAGACTGTTGATGACTTCACCACCATTTTTTTATTACAAGGACATCCCACCAGCTCATGTCGAAATGATTTGGCGGCATCATTTGCGTCCAGACAGTTATCAAGTCGTTAGCAACGAATACCAAATGGCGTACAGCCTGAACAACAAACAAGAACTGCTCGAGCAACCTTTTCCCAATGTACCTGTGGTGGTGATGTATCACAACCCCGCAAAAGTGATTAAGGAAATTGTGGAGTATGGCGGACTTAGCCCAGAAGAAGCAGGCGAGGTCGAAACCCTGTGGGAGAGTCTGACCCGTTCGTATCTGGCATTGTCGCCACGCAGCCAGTGGGTCAACACTGAGAGCAGTCACATGATTCCGCTCGAGCAGGCAACATTGGTCAGCAACACCATCCGTGACATGGTGCAAAGCCTTCAGTAGAATGGGTTTTATGTCCGCCCTTGCGATTTACACCTTCTCAGATTTTTTGTTGACTCAAATGCAGCACCTCGAGATGCAAACCCATCGGCATCGTTTGATTCAACTGAGCATCATCAGTCAAGGGGAATTTGTGTGCCAAGTGCAGAAAAAACAAGTTCAGGCGCAAGCGGTGCTGATTCAAAGTGATGTGCCGCATCACACCCCTGCCACCAATGCGGTGATCCTGAATTTCTTGTTTGATCCACAAACCCCAATCGGGTTTGGATTACAGCAGCGTTTAGCCAACAATTCGCATTTGTGTTTTGACTTTGACCTCGAGTTGCATGCACTCAACACCATGAGTCAACTGCCCAAAGAACAAATTCTGACTTTGCTCAAGGCGATACTGGAACAAGCTGGAGTACAACCACAAATGGTCAAACATGACAGCCGAATTCGACAAGCGGTGACTGAACTGCAAGAACTCGACTACAAGCAGATCAGCACTGCCAAAATGGCTGCGAAAATTGGCATGTCCAGCAGCCGTTTCACGCATTTGTTCAAGAATCAAGTTGGTTCGACCCTACGCGGCGCATTGCTGTGGTTGCGTTTTGGCGAAGCCGTGCAACTGATTTGGGCTGGTAAAAACATCACTGAGGCAGCCCACGAAGCTGGTTTTGCCGATTCAGCACATTTGGCTCGAGCCTCACGCACTTTTTTGGGTCGGGGTTTAAGTGCTTTTTTTCAATCACCGAAAGGATACCGTGTATATGACTATACCTAAAGATTTTAAACTGATTGCTTACCGAGGCGGCGCAGGCGAGCGCCCCGAGAATACACTGGCAGCTTTTGACCACGCTGTTGAATTGTCAGGGCAGATTGTGCTGGATTTGGATGTTCAACTGACCAAAGATAAGCAAGTCGTGGTGCTGCATGACGATACCCTCGAGCGCACCACCAATGGCACAGGGCGTGTGGCTGACATGAATTATGCACAAGTTCGCACCTTGGATGCTGGGTTTCACTTTCAAAACCAACAAGGACACTATGCTTTTCGTGGACAAGGGTTGTACATTCCTCTGCTCGAGGAAGTTTTAGAGCGCTATTCTGCAACAGTGCTTGTGGACATTCGCACACACGAAACCATCCAAGTTGACTGTGCCATCAAAAGCATCGAAGCGGTTCGAGCCAGTGATCGAATCATCATGGTCAGTGAATCGGATACCATCATCAAACACTGTCGTATTCAACGACCTGCTTGGAAATATGCCGCTTCGACCAACGAAACTCGAGCCTTGGTGTTGCTGAACAAATTGAGGTTGGGACGATTGGCTTCCACCAAAGCCGATTATCTCATGATTCCCGAACAGCACAACGGACTTCGAGTGCTTGACGGGTCGCTCCTGAGAGAAACCAAACGCCGTTTGATTCCAACTTGGGTTTGGGTGGTCAACACGCCAAATGAAATGCTTCGTTTAAACAATCTGGGTGTGAACGGAGTATTTACCGAATTTCCAGAGATGATGAAATCATTGTTAAATCATCCTTTAGCCCAATGACAACCCATCTCCAAAAAAGCAAGAATGCCTGTCAAAGGAAAACATACGATGATTCATTCTCGAGTTTGGCTGTACATGGCATTTGCTGCACCGTTTTGTTACTTTGGCGTTCAACTTCTTGCTGCGCTGTTCTACCCCAATTACAACTTTTTACGCCATGCCGCCAGCGATCTTGGTTCGCCAGACTCGAGTCAACCTTGGGTGTTTAATCTTGGGGCAATGCTTGGTGGCATGGTGACGGTGCTTGGTGCATACGGCTTTTGGCAGGGCTGGCGTTTGGCTCGAGTGTTGCTGTGTGTGGCGGTTGTCTTCGCTGGGCTGGGCAGCATTTGGGCAGGAATCTATCCGTTACCATCGCTCAAGCATAGTCAGAATCCTTTTGCTTTGCTTGGTTTGTTGTCCATTCCGTTTTTGGTGGCAATTGCGTTTTGGCAGCAGCAAGTGGCTCGAATCTGGTTGGTGCTGCCAATTGCACTATTTCTTGTTTCAATGCCCTTGATTGCTGGAGCGATTCCCGTTGATCGGGCAGCTTTCAATGGTTTACTTCAACGCTTGTTTGCCTTGGCTTGCTACACTCCAATTGCAATTGCCGCGTGGTTTGACCTAAAAAGAGTGTGAAGCTCGAGTCAAGCCAAAAAGAAGTTCAGACGGGGCTACACAACTCACCAACCAATGCTCGAGAATCGTTGACCTAAAGCAATTTTTTCAATTGCTAAACGCACATAATCCACCATCGTTTCAGGCAAGGTTTCATGCCATGCCAGTGCATCGTGCTTATCTGGCTCGAGCAAGGTTGGTGTACCTGTCCAAGCCGATGCCTGAAAGAACACCCCAAGCCATTCCTTGCCATCGCGTCCAACTTTATGGTGTTGCACATGAACCAACTCGAGGTGTTCAGGTTGCACAATTAAACTTGTTTCCTCAAGCAGTTCTCGAGCGGCTGCTAAGGTTAAAGGCTCACCGCCATCGTGTCGCCCTGCGGGTAAACTCCATTTGTTGTCCTGCCAGCCTGTATTTTTGCGATGCAGTAATAACAAAGAAGAGCCTTGGCGAACCAGAATAAAGACACTGACATTGAGTAAAAAAGGTTGGCTCACTTGGGTATGTTACATGGATTCTCGAGCAGGGCAAACCCCGAATAACGATCAACTAACGCAAGTCTATTTACACTACAACTCGAGGTGAGCCATGAAAAAGTTGATGGTCTTGTATTATGGTATTCTGGCGTTGATGGCGGGTTTTGCAGATGAGCAACACACCCGAATCTGCCCCACCACACATGATGATTCTGGCTTCGGATGGAAACAGCACGACGCTCAGTTTGCATCAAACAGGTACGCAAGGCGGGCGTGAAGTCAGGGCTGGCAGTGTTGAATTGGCGTTTGAATGCGATGACCTCAAGGCAGCTCGAGAATCTATTCAGGCTTTTGGTCTCGAGCCAAGTGCGATTCAGCATTTTGGTTTTGGGCAGAGCTTTGAAGCCAAAGACCCTGATGGATATGCACTGAACCTTTACAAGTTGCACGCTTCGTAGCATTTTTTGCC